>JBBRCN010000016.1:0-64239 GCA_038204775.1 Burkholderiales bacterium
ACTCGCGCGCGGTCATGCCGCTGGCGATGTTGGCTTTCGACATTCGTCCTCCCTCGGGCCCGTGCCTCTGCCGTGGAAGGGCCGGCTGGGCAGTTGTCGGCGCATTGTGGCGGCGTGCTGCGCGGTCGGTAAGCCCGGGAAACATTGCGCCATCCCGTCACAATCCATCGCGACCCGCAGCCTTCGTGACGGGACAAGGAGACCCACTTGACCCTCAGCGACATCCAGATCGCACGCCAGGCCCGACTGCAGCGCATCAGCCACCTCGCGCACGAGCGCCTGGGCATCCCTGACGAGCATCTCGTGCCCTACGGCCACCACAAGGCCAAGCTCTCGCTGCCCTACATCGACACGTTGCAGGGCCGGCCTGACGGCAAGCTCATCCTCGTCACCGCCATCAGCCCCACGCCCGCTGGCGAGGGCAAGACCACCACCACCGTGGGCTTGGGCGACGCGCTGAATCACATCGGCAAGAAAGCGCTGATCGCGCTGCGTGAACCCTCGCTCGGCCCGGTGTTCGGCCTGAAGGGCGGCGCTGCCGGAGGCGGCTACGCGCAGGTGGTGCCGATGGAAGACATCAACCTGCACTTCACCGGCGACTTCAGCGCCATCGCGCTCGCGCACAACCTGTTGTCGGCCTGTCTGGACAACCACATCCACCACGGCAACGCGCTTGACATCGACGTGCGCCGCATCGGGTGGAAGCGTGTGATGGACATGAACGACCGCGCGCTGCGCAATCTGACCGTGGGCCTGGGCGGGCCGGCCAACGGCTTTCCGCGCCAGGACGGCTTCGACATCGTCGTGGCCAGCGAGGTGATGGCCATCCTGTGCCTGAGCACGTCGCTGCAGGACTTGAAGCAGCGCCTGGGCCGCATCGTCGTGGCCGAGACGCGGGCGCGCAAGCCGGTCACCGCGGCTGACCTGAAGGTGCACGGCGCGATGACGGTGCTGCTGAAGGACGCGCTGGCGCCCAACCTCGTGCAGACCATCGAGAACAACCTCGCGCTGCTGCACGGCGGGCCGTTCGCGAACATCGCGCACGGCTGCAACAGCGTCATCGCCACCCGCACGGCGCTGAAGCTGGCCGACTATGTGGTCACAGAAGCCGGCTTCGGCGCCGACCTGGGTGCCGAGAAATTCATCGACATCAAATGCCGCAAGTCTGGGCTGGCGCCCGCTGCCGCGGTGGTGGTGGCCACCATCCGCGCGCTGAAGTTTCACGGCGGCGTGAATCTGGCCGACCTGGGGCGCGAAGACATCGGCGCGCTGGACAAGGGCCTGGCCAACATCCAGCGCCACCTGCACAACCTGCGTGAGGTCTTCGGCCTGCCCTGTGTCGTGTCCATCAACCACTTCACGAGCGACACCGAAGCCGAACACGCGCTGCTGCGTGAACGCCTGGGCGCCTTGGGCGTGCCGGTGGTCACCGCCCGCCATTGGGCCGAAGGCGGCCCCGGCGCTGCTGCCGTGGCGCACGAGGTCGTAAAAGCCTGCGAGCAGCAAAGCACGCTGCGCTTTGCCTACGCAGATGCCGACCCGCTGTGGGAGAAGGTGCGCCTGCTGGCCACGCGCACTTACGGCGCTGCCGACATTTCGGCCAGCAGCGCCGTGCGCAAGCAGATAGCGGCGCTGCAGGAAGCCGGCTACGGCCACCTGCCGGTGTGCGTGGCGAAGACGCAGTACAGCTTCAGCACCGACCCCACGCAGCGCGGCGCGCCCACGGGCCACGTCGTCGATATTCGCGAAGTGCGCCTGGCCGCAGGCGCCGAGTTCGTGGTGATGGTCTGCGGCGACATCATGACCATGCCCGGCTTGCCCAAAGTGCCCGCAGCAGAACACATCGACATCGACGACGAGGGCCGCATCGTCGGCCTGAACTGAAGGCCGCCGAGCCCGCGACTGAGCATGGCCAACAACACCGCGCGTCTGTACCGCATCGAGACGCTGATCAGGGCGCGCGGGCATGTCAGCTTCAAGACCTTGCTCGAAGAACTGGAGGTGAGCCCGGCCACGCTGAAGCGCGACCTGGACTACTTGCGCAGCCGCATGGGTGCGCCCATCGAGTACGACCGCGACTTGAACGGCTACCGCTTCGGCAGCACCGCCTATGCCGGGCCCAAGCATGAACTGCCGGGCCTGTGGTTCGACGAGGCGGAGCTCTACTCGCTGCTGATGGCGCAGCAGCTGCTGGCCGGTCTGGACAGCGACGGCTTGCTCAGCCGCCACCTGCAGCCGCTGCTCAGCCGCATTCACGAGCTGTTGCGCAGCGGTGCCTCTGCAGGCGGTGAAAAGGCGGCAGAGCGCTTGATGAAGCGCGTGAAGATCGTCAGCGCGCTGCGCCGCCCGGTGCCCAGCCGTTTCTTCGAACGTGTGAGCACGGCGCTGCTGGCGCGTCAGCGTCTGCAGTTGCGTTACCTGACGCGCGCCAGGCGCGAGGTGGGTGAGCGCGAGGTCTCGCCGCAGCGCCTGGTGCATTACCGAAACACCTGGTACCTGGACGCCTGGTGTCACCGCGTCGACGCGCTGCGGCGTTTCGCGCTGGACGCCATCGAAGACGCCACGGTGCTGGCCGACAAGCCGGCGCGAGACATCGCGATGAAGCGGGTGCAGGAGGCCATGGACGCCGGCTACGGCATCTACGCCGGCGGCACGCAGCGCTTTGCCGTGCTGCGTTTCGACGTGCAGGCGGCGCAGTGGGCCAGCCGCGAAGAATGGCACCCGGCGCAGCAGGGACGCTGGCTCGAAGACGGCCGCTTCGAGTTGCGCCTGCCTTATGTGGACGACACCGAACTGGTGATGGACGTTCTGCGCCAGGGTGAACAGGTGCAGGTGCTGGCCCCGCCCGAACTGGTGCAGGCCGTGCGCCAGCGCCTGGCCGCAGCTGCCGCGCTGTACAGCAGGGCCTGAGCGGCTGAGAGTCTTTCGATCATGCCCACTCATCACGCCAAAAGACGTCCGCTCGTCGTTGCAAATGCGCGCCGTAGCCCGAGCTATGGCTGTGCTTTGCGCCTAGATCGGACGCCTTTTGACGCGCTGCTCGGTCACGCTCGAAAAACGCTCAGCCTCTGAGGCAAAGGCTTGCGCCGCAGGGGGCGCGGCACGGTGCTGGCTGCCATTCCCAACACCAGCGCCCGCGCAATCAGTTCTTCACGACCTCGTTGATCTCGATCACCAGGCCCTGGGCCTGGTTCGCCACTGGCGCGGTCTGCCCGCTCAGATCACCCGCAACGGGCGCGGCCTGCCCGCTCTTGCTGACCCGCGCACTGACCACCACCTTCGCGTGCTGCGACAGCTTCATCGCCGGTGACATGGCCATGCTGTCGTCCAGGCGAAAACTCACCGGCAGGTCCTTGACCTGATGGCGGACGATGGCCAGCGGCATGCGCGCGCCTTCGGCGGGGCGCGCGAAGATGAAGACCACGTCGTCGGGCTGCGCCTGCGCGGCCAGCGCCGGCGACAGTCGCACGGTGCCCGTCAGCACTGCGTTGGCAGCAAGCGTTGCAGCGGCCGCCGCTGACGAGGCTGACGGCAAGGCTTGCGCTGCCTGGCCTGCTTGCGGTGCTTGCGGTGCTTGCGCAATTCGCGGCCCGGGCGGCAGGCCGCCGAGCGAACGCGCCTCGTCGATGCTGCCCTGCAGCTGCGGCATGAAGGCGCTGTCGGGCGGTGACACCCGGACCAGACGCTCCCACAGCCGCACGGCGGTCGGGTAGTCCTTGCGGTTGAAGGCCGCAGTGCCTGCCAGGGCCAGGGCCTTGGCGTTGTCGGGGTCGTACTTCAGTGCACGTTCGACCAGTGCCAGCGGCTCGCCGTCCAGACTGCGGTTGTTGGTCATCGCCAGCGCATCGGCGTAGTCCACCAGCAGCGTCGGATCGTCGCCCGTAATGGCCAACGCCTTGCCGAAAGCCGGCACGGCCTCTGCGTGTCGGCCCAGGCGCACATAAGAGCGCGCCAGCAACGCCCACCCCTCGCCGTTGGCGGGCTCTTGACTCATGCGCGTGGCCAACTGGTCGACGGCGGCAACGAACTGCTCCTCAGTCATGTCCTGCGCGACTTCACCGGCGCCCGCCGCAGCACTGCCCGGCGGGCCCGCGCTGGGCACGCGCGGCGAGCCGACGGCCGCATAGCCGATGACGGCCACGACCAGCACTGCCGCCGACAGGCCAGCCACCAGCCCCCGGGACGCGCGCGGGGCCGCCGCCGCAGCCGCAGGGCCAGCGGTGCCCAGGCTGCCTGGGCTGCCAGGGCTGCCAGGGGGAAGGGCGATCACACGGTCCAGCAGTTCACGTTCCAGAGGTGCCTTCGCGGCGGCATAGGCCTCGGGGGTCGATCCACCCGTGTCGTGCTGGGTTTTGAGTTGCTGCAGCTGGCTGCGCAGCGCGCTGATGGGGTCTTGGGCTGTCTGGGGGGCGGTCATCGGGGTTCCTGGCGCGGCGGGGCTTCAGTCGCGGCCATCTCGTCATCGTCATCGCTATCGAATTCGCTGGCCGGCATGCGGCTGCGTCGGCGCAGCACCAACCACAGCGTCAGCAGGGCACCGCCCAGCAGCAGCGGCGGGCCGAACCACAGCAGTGCGGTGGTGTTCTTGACGGGCGGGCGGTAGAGCACGAAGTCGCCGTAGCGCTCAGTCATGTAGTCGAGGACCTCACGTTCGTCACGGCCCTCGCGGAGCATGGTCCGCACCTGGTTGCGCAGGTCGACGGCGAGCGCGGCCTCGCTGTCGGCGATGGTCTGGTTCTGGCAGACCAGGCAGCGCAGTTCGACGGCCACCGCCATCACGCGCTTTTCGAGTGCGGGGTCGGCTGCAGCCGAAGGCGCAGGGCCGGCCGCCTGCGCCGCGGGGATCAGCACCAGCAGCAGCAGCGTCAATGCCTGCGCCAGCACCCGCAGCAGGAACAGCGTGTCAACTTTCAGCGTTTCAAGCATTCAGTTCTTTCAGAAGCGGCTCGATGCGCTCGCGCAGCACCTGCGGCGTCAGCGGGCCCACGTGCTTGAAGCGCACCAGACCTTGACGGTCGATGACGAAGGTCTCGGGCACGCCGTAAACGCCGTAGTCGATGCCGACCATGCCTTGCAGGTCGCTGGCCGTCGCCGTGTAGGGGTTGCCGTAGCGGCCCAGCCAGGCGATGGCATCGCCGGGCTTGTCCTTGTAATTCAGGCCCACGATCGGCACTGGGCTGCGGCGCGCCAGGTCCATCAGCAGCGGGTGTTCTTCACGGCAAGGCACGCACCACGAGGCAAAGACGTTGAGCACCCAGACCTTGCCCGCAAGGTCCTGTCTGCTCAAATTCGAGGCCAGGTCGTCCAGGCGCGGCAGGCTGAACTCTGGGGCTGGCTTGCCGATCAGCGGCGAGGGCACTTCGCGCGGGTTGAGCCCCAGACCCACACCCAAAAAGCCCAGCAGCACCACGAAGCCCACCAGCGGGGCAAGGAACTGCCAACGTTTCATGCCGTCGCGACCCCCGCCGTGCCTGGCTGGCCGGTGGCCTGGCCGGCTGCCTGCGCGCCTGCCTGTCCGCCTGTCTCCCCAGTCGCCTGGCCAGTTTCTTGATCGCGCTTGGCGGTGCGGTAGCGGCGGTCGCTGGCGGCCAGGCCACCGCCCAGCGCCATCAGCAGGCAGCCGCCCCATATCCACGTCACGAAGGGCTTGTAGTACATGCGCACCACCCACGAGTTGCCTGCGCCGGCCTGGCCCAGCGAGACGTAGATGTCGCCCATGGGCCGGCTGCGGATGGCGGCCTCGGTCATCGGGCTCTGCTGCACGCGGTAGATGCGCTTCTCAGGGCGCAGTTGCGCCAGTTCCTTGCCGTTCTTGCTCAGAATGACGAGGCCCTGCGCGGCACGGTAGTTCGGACCCATAACGTCGCGCACACCTTGGAACGTGAAGGTGTAGCCGGCAATCTCGGCCGTCTGGCCGACGGCCATCGACAGGTCTTTCTCGACCTCGTAGGTGCGCACCATGGTCACGCCGATGACGAACACGCCGATGCCCAGGTGCGCCAGCATCATGCCCTTGGTGGCGCGGGGCACGAGCGCAAAACGGTGCCGAATCGAGGTTTTCATGCCGCCGACCGGGCGCAGGCGTTCCCACAGGTCGGTGGCCACCGAGGCGAAGACCCAGAAACCCATCAGAAGGCCCAGGCCTCCCATCCAGGAGATGCGGCCTTCCAGCAGTTCGGCGCCCACGGCACACACCACGGCCACCACCGCGGCCCAGCGCAGGCGTTTTGCGATGTCGGGCAACTCGGCTTTCTTCCAGCGCGCCAGCGTGCCCACGCCCATCAGGAACACCAGCGGCGCCATCAAGGGCACGAAGACGGTGTCGAAGTACGGCGGGCCGACAGAAATCTTGCCCATGCCCAAGGCGTCGAGCAGCAAGGGGTACAGCGTGCCCAGCAGCACCGCTGCCGTGGCCACCACCAGCAAGACGTTGTTGGCGAGCAGGAAACCCTCGCGCGAAACCGGCTCGAAGCGGCCGCCCAGGCCGACCTTGGGCGCGCGCCAGGCGTACAGCGCCAGCGAGGCGCCGACCACTATTGCCAGGAAGACGAGGATGAAAAAGCCGCGCTCGGGGTCGGTAGCGAAGGCATGCACCGACGAGAGCACGCCAGAGCGCACGAGGAAGGTGCCGAGCAGGCTGAGCGAGAAGGCAGAGATGGCCAGCAACACGGTCCAGGCCTTGAAGGCGCCGCGTTTCTCGGTCACTGCCAGCGAGTGAATGAGCGCCGTGCCCACCAGCCAGGGCATGAAGCTGGCGTTTTCCACCGGGTCCCAGAACCACCAGCCGCCCCAGCCGAGTTCGTAGTACGCCCACCAGCTGCCCAGCGCGATGCCGAGCGTCAGGAAAATCCACGCGGCGGTGGTCCAGGGGCGCGTCCAGCGTGCCCACTGCGCGTCGAGCGTGCCGCCGATGAGCGCGGCCACTGCGAAAGCGAAGGCCACCGAGAAGCCCACATAGCCCATGTAGAGCATGGGCGGGTGGAAGATCATCCCCGGGTCTTGCAGCAGGGGGTTCAGGTCTCGGCCATCAACAGGCACCGGGCTCAGACGCTCGAAGGGGTTGGAGGTGATCAGCGTGAAGAGCAGGAAGCCCACCGTCAGCCAGCCCATCACCGCCAGGATGCGGGCCAGCACCGGCAGCGGCAACTTCGCGCTGAAAAGTGCCACCGCCAACATCCAGCCGGCCTGCATCAGCAGCCAAAGCAACATCGACCCTTCATGCCCGCCCCACACCGCAGCCACACGGAAATGCACCGGCAAGGCGCTGTTGGAATTCTCGGCAACGTAGAGCACCGAGAAGTCGTGGCCGATGAATGCCGCCACCAGTGCCAGGAAGGGCACCAGGGTCAGCAAGAAGAGCCAGTAGGTGGCTGGCCGCGCCAGTTCCATCCAGCTGACCCGACCGATCTGGGCGCCGACAAGCGGCACGATGCCGATGACCAGCGAAACGCCCAGCGCGAGCCAGAGCACGAAGTGGCCGATTTCCGGAATCATGGGGCTGCCTCCTTGGCATACGGCGCCTTGGCGGCGTTCGAATCAGCGCTCTTGTAAAGAGTCTGGGTGATCTGCTTGTGGTTGCCGGTCTGGGCGTTCTTCAGCGCCTCGGCGGCTTCGGGCGGCATGTAGTTTTCGTCGTGCTTGGCAAGCACTTCGCGGGCCTCGAACACGCCTTCCTTGAGCTGGCCCTGGGCGACCACGCCTTTGCCCTCTTGAAAGAGGTCGGGCAGGAGGCCGGTGTAGCGCACGGCCACCGTCTGCGCGGTGTCGGTGATGACGAACTGCACACGCGTGCCGTCGTACTTCACCGAGCCCTCTTCGACGAGGCCGCCGACGCGAAAGGTGCGCGCCGCCGGGGCTTCGTTGGCAGCCACCTGCGTGGGCGAATAGAAGAAGACCAGATTGCTCTGGAACGCGTTGAGCACCAGCGCCACGATGGCGCCGCTTGCGCACACGAGGCCGCCGATGGCGGCCAGCTTCTTGTAACGGGGTTTCATGCGTTCTCCTCGGTGTCCTGGGACTGCAGCGCAGCGGTGCGCAGCGCCTGGCGGTGACGATGGCGGGCCAGCAGCGGCTCGGCCAGCATGCAGGCCGCGCACGCGGCGTAAGAAGTCCACACAAAAAAGCCATGGCCGCCCATGGCGAAGAACTCTGCAGCGCTGTTCCAGCTCATCCCGCGATTCTCCCTCGCGCCAGGGCGGCCACCCATCCTGCATGGGCATCGCGCTCCAGCGCCATGGCGCGGGCGCGCATGAACACCACGGCAAAGGCATAGGCCCAGCAGGCCACGGTCATCAGCAGCATGGCTGTCAGCATGGTGTCGGCCATCTTGGGCGCGGCGGTCACGCTGATGGTGGCGCCCTGGTGCAGCGTGTTCCACCACTTCACACTGAAGTAGATGATGGGCACGTTGACGCTGCCGACGAGGGCCAGCAGGGCGCCTGCCTGGTCGGCGCGCCGCTGGT
Organism: Burkholderiales bacterium; assembly: GCA_038204775.1. Taxonomy (GTDB): domain Bacteria; phylum Pseudomonadota; class Gammaproteobacteria; order Burkholderiales; family Burkholderiaceae_C; genus Rubrivivax. The sequence continues at coordinate 8,463 of JBBRCN010000016.1, forward strand.
CGTCGATGGCGTTGACCAGCGCGATGTAGCCCAGGTAGAGGAAGAGCAGGATCAGTGTGGTCGTCAGGCGCGCGTCCCACACCCAGTAGGTGCCCCAGGTGGGCTTGCCCCAGAAGGCGCCGGTCCACAACGCCAGGAAGGCGAACATCGCCCCGGTGGGTGCGATGGCGCGTGCCAGCACCGAGGCCATGCGCGCGTTGAAGGCCCAGCCGATGCCTGCCCAGAAGGCCATCACCAGGTAGAGCAGCATCGACATCCAGGCCGCCGGCACGTGGATGAAGATGATGCGGTAGGCATCGCCCTGGGTGGCGTCGGTGGGCGCAACGAAGAAACCGACGTACAGGCCGGCGATGGTGAAGCCCAGCGTGGCCAGCCAGCACACCGGAATGAGCCAGCCCGACAGTGCATAAAAGCGCGACGGGGCGGCAAAGCTGAACAGGCGCAGGTTCGAGGTGTTCACGCGCGAAGGCTCCGGCAAGGCGTCATTCGGTGGAGATGCGCAGCGCCGCCGAAATCGCCAGCGGCGCGCCCAGCGCGGTGGCGATCAGCAGTGCGCCAAGCAGCGAGAAGTGGCCCGAGGCCGACATGCCGGCCTCGATGGTGCCGACCGCGCCGGCACCGAAGATCAGCGCCGGCGTGGCCAGCGGCAGCACGATCAGGATCACCAGCATGCCCGAGTTGCGCAGACCCAGGGTGAGCGCGGCGCCCAAAGCCCCCAGCAGACTCAGGATCGGCGTGCCCAGCAGCAGCCCGCCCACCAGGGCCCACAAAGCGGCCTCGGACAAGCCGAAGCTCAAGCCCACGAGCGGCGCGGCCACGATGAGCGGCGCGCCGGTCAGCAGCCAATGCGCAGTGCACTTGGCCAGCGCGAGCGCCACGGCACTGTGTGGCAAGAGCAGCATCTGTTCCAGCGAGCCATCATTGAGATCCTGCGCAAAGAGGCTGCTCACCGACAGCATCGCCGCCAACAGCGCGCACACCCAGACCACACCGCCCCCCATGTCCTGCAGCATCCTCGGTTCAGGCCCCACGCCCAGGGGGAACAGGCTGATGGCGACGATAAAGAAGGCCAGGGGCAACAGGGCATCGGTGCGACGGCGCGATGCCAGCTTGAGATCGCGCGCCAGCACGGCGCACAGCATGGCCCACCACGACACGACACCTGGCCCAGCGTGATCGTTTGCCGCGTTCATGTTGCCGCAGGCCCCTGGAGGTCCAGCAACAGCGGCGCCGGACTGTGCAGGCTGAGCAATTGGTGACTGGTCAGCAGCACGCAGCCGCCGGCTGCTGCGTGGTCGCTGATGATCGTGTTGAGCGTGGCCACGCCCTGCGCATCCAGCGCGTCGAAGGGCTCGTCCATCAGCCACAGCGGAACGGCCTTGGCCAGCAGCAGGCGCGCCAGCGCCACGCGGCGGCGCTGGCCCTGGCTGAGTGTGCGTACGAGCGCGTGTCGGTGCTGGCCAACGCCCATGCCCTGCAGCGCCTGCGTCAGCGCGGGCGTGTCGGCCGGCAGGCCTTGCAGCCGGGCCAGAAACTGCAGCGACTCCAGTGCGCTCAAGTCGTCCTTGATGGCATTGTGGTGGGCGATGTAGACAAGCTGGCTGCGCTGCGCAGGGCCGGCCTCTTTGGCGCTGTGCCCGAGCAGTTCGATGCTGCCTCGCGCGGCGCTTGACAGGCCGGCCAGCACACGCAGCAGGCTCGTCTTGCCACGACCGTTGCTGCCACGCAGCCAGGTCACGGTGCCGGGCATCAAGGCCAGGTCCAGCCCACGTATCAACATCCGTTCGCCCCGCTGCACCGACAAAGCGGATGCTCGCAACACGGCATGGCCAGCAGGAACAGGGGGGAAATCCAAGATGGATGCGTTGGGGTGAGCCACTGCTGGATGAGCCTTCCCCGGGGTTTGGGCGCTGCAACCGCGAGGGGCAAGCCGCGTCACAGGCGGCAAGCCAAGTTTACGGGATGCCCTGGGCGCGCGGCCTGGCCTGTGGCCCCGTTCCGTTGCGCCCTGCGCAAGTTGTCTTCAGTGGTTACAACGGTCTTCATTGCGCACGATCCGCGTCAGCCGGAGCGGTCAACCTGGTCTGACGGCCGCCGCCGGTCAGCCAGCGTCCTAGGTCAGAACTGGTGGCGCACCGACACGCTCAGGACATTCACCCGATAGCGCGCCGGTGGCGCCCCCGGGGCCATGTACCCCTACCTCTACACGCGCCTGGCCTACGACGCGGCGGCCGACCTCGTCCCGGTGGCGCCGGCCGCCCAGACGGCTTTCGCCGTCGTGGTGGGCCCGGCCGTGCCCGACGAGGTGCGCAGCCTGGGCGATTACGCCCGTTGGGCCAGGGCCGATGCGAACGGGCCACCTACGGCACACCGGGCAAGGGCACCCTGGCGCACCTCTTGGGCTTGCTGCTGGCGCGCGAGGCGCGATTCGAGGCGCAACACGTGGCCTGCGGCGGCGGGCCGCCGGCCGTGGCCGACCTCATCGGCGGCCGCCTGAGTTCAGTGGTGCTGCTCGAAGGCCTGTTGCGGCCGCTTCACCAGGCCGGCAGGCTGCACGTGCTGGCCACCTCGGGCGCATTGCGCGGCAACGTGTTGACCAAGGTGCCGACGCTGGCCGAATCAGGCTACGAAGCGCTGGTGCTGCTCGAGTGGTGGGGCTTCTACATGCCACGCGGCACGCCGGTCGCCGCGGTGGATGCGCTGGCGCTGGCCGTGCGCACCGCCACAGCATCGCCAGAACTGGCTGCTGCGCTGGAGCTCTCTGGCATGCCGGTGCTGCCAGGCACGACAGCGCAGATGGGCGAGCGCATCGCGCGCGAACGCGCCTTCTGGCGCGATGCCCTCCCGGCCACGGGCATCCGCATGGATTGAACCGGCACGCCGGCTGCGGCCGGCTGCGGCCGTACCCGATGGCAGCTGCGCAACTCCAGCAGCGTCAGGGTGGGCCGCTGGGTGATGAGGCCGTCCACCTTCATGTCCAGCAGCCTGTTCATCATCCCCGGCTCATTGACGGTGCATGTGATGGCGCTGGTGTCCAGCACAGGCGCCTCGGCGCGCAGGGCGGCGATACCTAACTCGACCCGTTGTCGACCACTCGTACCCCGGATTGCCTGCGGGCGTGGCCGAGCCTTTGGGCGCGGCTGCGGCTGACAGCCCACATTGAACAGAGCCGCCGGGCTTGCCCGGAAGGCCGTTGGCCGGCGGCACCTTCGCGGTGCCCGCACGCTTGTGATTGTTGTTCAAGCTGCAGGAGCCCGCAATGGAGTTGACCCCGATGCACAAGCGCGTCATCGCGCTGGACGTTCACCAAGCAAAGATCACCGCGTGTGCTGTTGTCTAATCTGAAGTTCCTCCGCGCCCCACCCGAATTTTCCTGTCGCATCAAGCACTTGGCTTGAAGTCGAGGTTGGGTTTCTGACTACAGGTGGCCGGCGGCAGTTCGACTAGGCCGGTCTGGCCGACCTGTGCCTGCTGGCGCCAGCCAGCCACCTGGCGCAGCGCGGGCGCTGGGCGGCGCTTGCGCTGCCTTTTGTTTTTGCCTCGATGTGGGCCGTGGCGGCGGCACATGCCTGGTTGGGCTGAAGGCGTGGTGCGCCGCCCCGGTGCCCGTGGCCACGGCCTGCGCCTGGGCCTGCTGATGGTGCTGGCGGGCCGGGGCGCTTGCGGCGGTGGCGACGGTGGCACCAGCAGCCCTGCCACGGCGCCGGTGGCTGCACCGTCGCCGCCTCCTGCGCCCGCCCCGTGCCACCACCAACGCCTGCACCAACGCCTGCACCAACGCCTGCACCAACGCCACGGCTCCGTCGCTGCCCTCCGGCGCTGTGCCCGCCGGCTACACGCTCGTCTGGGCCGACGAGTTCGACACACCCGGGCTGCCCGACACCACGCGCCGGGGCTACGACACCGAGCGCAACTTGCTGGGCTGGTGGAACGCCGAGCTGCAGTACTACGCGGCGGCGCGTTTCCAGAACAGCGTGGTCGAGGACGGCCGGTTGCGCCTCACGGCGCGGCTCGAGTCGCTGTCATCCGCGCCCGACTGGGGCCGCCAGCGCTATACCTCGGCGCGGCTGATCACACGCGGCAAGGCGCAGTGGACCTACGGATTCTTCGAGATCCGCGCCAAGATGCCCTGTGGCCGCGGCACCTGGCCCGCAATCTGGATGCTGGGCAGCGGCGGCGTCTGGCCAGACGACGGCGAGATCGACATCATGGCGCACCGCGGCCTGGACCCCACGCGTGTGCTCGGCACCGTGCACACGCCCACCACGGGCAGCAGCGGCAACTGCTCTATCACCAGCGTGCCCGACGCCTGCACGGCCTTTCACAACTACCAGATGCACTGGACGCGCAGCGAGATCGCCATCGCGGTGGACGGGGTGGTCTACCACCGGTACCGCAACCCCGGCACCGGCCGCCGCGACTGGCCTTTCGACGCACCGCAGTATCTGCTGTTGAACATCGCCATCGGCGGGGCGCTGGGCGGCCCGGTGGACGACACCATCTTCCCGGTGACGATGGAGGTCGAAAACGTGCGCGTGTGGCAGGGCGCGCGGTAGAAGGTCTGGCAGCGACGATTTTCGCGCCACCCTGGCTCGCCCCCGGGTCTGCGATCGCGTGCGCCTGAGGATTCAAGCGGAAGGCCAGCGGCTCTGATCGAGGGCCTGGAGCACGTCGTTGAGAGGCCTTGCAGTCCAGCACGGCGACTGGATGAGCCAGAAGAGGGCCTCAGCATCTGCTGTCACCCGCCACACCGCAGCCTTCGAAGCACTATCGGGGTAATCACCGGGTCCGCGCTACCCCTGTCAGTCAGCCAAGGTCCATTACCCTACAGGGCCTGCAGCCAGACCTTTGTGGCCTTGAGCTGCTTGCCGCCCATTCAGGCCAAACACCAAGGAGACTGACACGATGACACATCCCACCCACTCGACCACTCAGCCCGCCAGCCGCCGGCGCTTCCTGGGAGCCGCGGCTTCCGGCACCGCCGGTGTGGCCGCCCTGGCTGCCCCGATGATGGCCGTGGCGCAATCGCCCGTCGTCTTGAAGATGCAGGGCGCTTGGGGCCCGAACGAAATCTTTACCGAGATGGCCCAGCAGTACGTCACGCGCGTCAATGAGATGTCCGGCGGCCGTTTGCGCATGGAATACCTGCCCACGGGCGCGGTCGTCAAGACCTTCGAGATCATGGACGCGGTGAGCAAGGGCGTGCTTGACGGCGGACACCACGTGTCGGGCTACTGGTACGGAAAGTCCAAGGTGGCTTCGCTGTTCGGTACCGGCCCGGTCAGCGGCGCCACACCCGACATCGGCCTGAGCTGGATCCACAAGGGCGGCGGCCAGGAACTGTGGAACAAGCTCACCGCCAAGCTTGGCCTGAACGTGGTGGGCTTCTTTGCCTTCCCCATGCCGGCGCAGCCCTTGGGTTGGTTCAAGGCACGCCCGCCGCGGACGGCAGCTCAGTTGAAGGGCTTCAAGTACCGCACCATCGGTCTGGCCGCCGACCTGATGCAGGAAATGGGCATGGCGGTCGCGCAGTTGCCGGGCGGTGAGATCGTCCCAGCGATGCAGCGTGGCGTGATCGACGCGTTCGAGTTCAATAACCCGACGGCGGACATGCGCTTCGGTGCGCAGGACGTCGCAAAGTATTACTCGATGGGCTCGTTCCACCAGGCGCAGGAGTTCTTCGAGATCATTTTCAACAAGGACAAGTTCAATGCCCTGGCCCCGGACCTGAAGGCCATCCTGAAGTACGCCGCCGAGGCCACCTCCACCGCCAACACGGCACTGGCGCACGAAAACTACTCGCGTGACCTGCAAGAGCTCATCGTCAAGCACAAGGTGCAGGTTTCGCGCACCACGGCCGACGTCTACAAGGGCCAGCTGGCTGCCTGGGACAAGGTCACGGCCAAGCTCGAGAAAGAAGTGGACATGTTCAAGGAGGTGAACGACTCCTTCAGCAGCTGGTCGCGTCGCGTGGCCTTCTATCACTTCACCAACGAAGCCGACTACAAGCTGGCGTTCGAGCACGTCCAGAAGATCAAGCTGCCGGTCTGACCTGCTGCACTGGCACTGTCAAACTGCCGGAGGTCGACCCCTCCGGCAGTACTTTTTTGATCTGCGCGAACCCGGTAGGCATCGATGGACAAATGGATCAAAACGATCGACGTTTTCAGCAAGGCGATCGGCCACGCCTTCTCATGGTGCGTGCTGCTGCTCACGGCCAGCACCTGCTTTGAAGTCTTCATGCGCTATGTGCTGAATGCGCCGACGGTTTGGGCCTTCGACATGAGCTACATGCTCTACGGCGCGCTGTTCATCATGTCCGGCGCGTATGCGCTGTCCCGCGGCGCGCACGTTCGCGGCGACTTCATCTACCGCAAGTGGCGGCCCCGCACGCAGGCCCGGGTAGACCTGGTGCTTTATTTCATCTTCTACTTTCCGGGCATCTTCGCCATGGTCTACACGGGCGCGCAGTACGGCTACGACTCCTTTTCCATCCTAGAGGCAAGCGCCAACAGCCCGGCGGGCGTGCCTGTCTGGCCGCTGAAGAGCCTGATCTTCTTCGCCGGCGTGACGCTGCTGCTGGCGGGTGCGGCCGAAGTCATGCGCTGTCTGGTCTGCCTGCGCGACGGCCACTGGCCGCCACGCGCCGGCGACGTGGAAGAACTGGAAGTCACGCTGGTGGCCCAGCAGGGCACAAAGGCTGCCAAGTGAGTGATCCCGTCATTGCCCTGGTGATGCTGGGCCTGTTCATCTTCGTCATCTTCCTGGGCTTCCCGATCGCCTTCACCTTGATGGCGATGGGCATCGGCTTCGGCTACTACGCCTACTTCACGCCGGGCGAGGGCTTCTGGGACAACCGCATCTTCTACCTCTTCACGCAGAACACCTTCAGCGTGATGAACAACGATGTGCTGATATCGATACCGCTGTTCCTGTTCATGGGCTACATCATCGAACGGGCCAACATCCTGGACCGACTGTTCTTCAGCCTGCAGGTGGGCCTGCGCTGGGTGCCGGGCTCGATGGCGGTGGCGGCGTTGGTCACCTGCGCACTGTTTGCCACGGCCACCGGCATCGTGGGCGCCGTGGTCACGCTGATGGGACTGATCGCGTTGCCGTCGATGCTCAAGGCCGGCTATGACCCGAAACTGTCCAGTGGCGTCATCACCGCCGGCGGCACGTTGGGCATCCTGATACCGCCGTCGATCCTGCTTATCGTCTACGCCGCCACGGCCAGCGTGTCGGTGGTGAAGATGTACGCCGCGGCCATCATCCCCGGCTTCCTGCTGGCGGGCATGTACGTGGTCTACGTCGTCACACGTGCCGTCATCAACCCCAAGCTGTGCCCCAAGCCCACGGACATGCCCGAGTACAGCGTGGTGGACAGCATCCTGCTCGTGCTGAAGGCTTTCGTACCGCTGGCCGCACTGGTGATGGCTGTGCTGGGCTCTATCCTGTTCGGTCTGGCCACGCCCAGTGAGGCCGCAGCCATGGGTGCGCTGGGCGGCATCATCCTGGCCGTGGTCTACCGGGCCTTCACCTGGGACCGTCTGCGCGAGTCGGTTTACCTCACCGCGCGCACCTCGGCCATGGTGTGTTTCCTGTTCGTCGGCTCGGCCACCTTCGCCTCGATCTTTTCTTACCTGGGCGGCGAGCACCTGGTGAAGGACATGATGCTGAGCATGGACCTGACCACGGTGCAGTTCCTGCTGATCGCGCAGCTGATCATCTTCATCCTGGGCTGGCCCCTGGAATGGAGCGAGATCATCATCATCTTCGTGCCCATCTTCCTGCCGCTGCTGCCGGTGTTCGGCGTGGACCCGATACTGTTCGGCATCCTGATTGCCATCAACCTGCAGACCTCGTTCTTGACACCACCCATGGCGATGTCGGCTTATTACCTGAAAGGCGTCGCGCCCAAGGGCCTGGAGTTGTGGACCATCTTCAGAGGCTGCTTCCCTTTCGTGGGCATGGTCATCGCCACCCTGGCACTGAGCTACATCTACCCGCAGATCGTCACCTACCTGCCTGATACGCTGTTCAACACCGAGACCGGCCCGAAGTACGACCCCAGTGACGACTCGGTGGTGAACCCGGACATCTTCAAGTGACGGCCATGAACGAGCCCCAGACGCTGCCTACGATGACCGCGCGACAGTTGCGCGAGTACCTGGTGGAGGGTCGGGTGGACATCGAAGAGTTCTACGATGGCCATCTGCGCTTCGCAAAGGCCCTGGACGAGCGCATTCACGCCTTTGCCGACCTCGACGAACGCGTGGTACGCCTGCAAGCAGCGCACCGCAAGACCGAGCGCGCCCGCGGCGAGCCGCTGCCGGCGCTGTATGGCGTGCCGGTCGCGGTGAAGGACATCATCGACACCATCGACTTCCCCACCGCCTTCGGCAGCCGCATCCACGAGGGGCGCTATGCGGTGGCCGACGCCACGGTCGTGCGCCGCTTGCGTGCTGCCGGGGCGGTGGTCTTTGGCAAGACCGTGACCACCGAGTTTGCCGGCATGCATCCCGGCCCGACGCGCAACCCGCACCAGCTGGACCACACGCCGGGGGGCTCGTCCAGTGGCTCGGCCGCGGCCGTGGCGGCGGGCATCGTGCCAGTTGCCCTGGGCACACAGACCAACGGTTCGGTCCTGCGACCGGCCTCGTTCTGCGGCGTCTATGGATTCAAGCCCACACGTGGCCTGTTGCCGCGCACGGGCGTGTTCGAACAGTCGCCCTCGCTGGACCAACTGGGCGTGTTTGCGCGCGACATCGGCGACATCGCTCGGGTGACTGAAATCCTGTCCGGCGACGACGGTGATGATCCACTCAGCCAGGGCATGGCCCCGCGCCCGCTGGCCGCCCAGGCTGCCAGCGAGCCTCCGGTCGAGCCCAGGTTCTGCTTCGTGCGCACGCCCTGGTGGGGCCGCATGGACCCCGAAGCCCGCGAGGCCTGCGAGTTTTTCCTGGAGACGATGCAGGCCGAAGTCACGGTGACCGAACTGCCTGCCGTGGTGGAACAGTCGCTGCAGTGGCATCGGCAGGTGCACGAGGCCGAACTGGCGTTCGCCATGCAGCGCGAGTACCGGCACCATCGCGATCAGCTCAGCCCCGGGCTGCGCGACCAGATCGAACGCGGCATGAGCCTGCCGGCGCTGGACTACCTGACAGCCCGTGACCGCATGCCCCATGTGGCCTGCGCATTCGACAGCTTTTTCGAGCACTACGACGCCATCCTCACGCCGGCTGCACTGGGCCCCGCACCCCAAGGCCTGGACACCACCGGAGACCCCATCATGCAGACCGTGTGGAGCTTTGGCGGGCTGCCCAGCCTGTCCTTGCCCCTGCTGAACTTGTCAGGCGGCCTGCCGCTGGGCATTCAGGCGGTGGGCGCGTTGCATCAAGACGGCCGCCTGCTGCGGTCCTGCCGCTGGCTGGTGCAGCGATTCTTTGACCGGAGCCGCTGATGAGCAGACTGGAACGCCTGGCCGGCGTGGTAGGCCTGTTGATGTTGGTGCTGTTCCTGGCGCCCTACATCATCAAACTGTCGCAGTGGGACATCACCATCATCCTGCTGGGCGGCGTCGCATTGGCCGCCTACGACTTCTTCGGCCCGCGCAAGAAGTCATAACAACTGGCACGGATGTGCCATCGTCCCTGCGACGGGCCCTTCGACGCGCCGCAAGACACGATGCTCGATATCGCCATCGCCATCGCCATCGCCATCGGCGCAGTGCTGGGCGGCCCGGTGGACGACACCATCTTCCCGGTGACGATGGCGATCGAACACGTGCGCGGGTGGCAACTCGCGCGGTAAGCGGCGGGCGCCAAAAGGGCCGGTTTGCTGGCGCGCCATGTGCGTCGTCGCACAGACTTCGGCCGCAGCTTCGGGCAAGTTCAGGGCGACCGACCGGCGGGGGAACGCGGCGATTGTCGCCAAGCGAACACCCACAGGCCAAGGAGAACCTCATGCTCAGGATAAAGACACTGTTTTTCGGTGAGCGTTCGGTCACCAAGGTGGCCGGGCTGTTTGCGTCGCGTGCCGATGCCGATCTGGCAGCCAGCGGCTTGATGGGTGGCTCTGGCCTTTCGGCGGCCCAGGTCAACGTGCTCGGCCCAACCGACGGCGCAACCTCCCGAATGGCCGTGCTGGGCCGCACGATGGAGCCTGAGCAGCGCGGCATCTGGTTGACGGTCATCCGCGCCCACCTGGCCCTGGGCGCGTTGGGATTCCTGGCCGGCGCGCTGCTCTACGTGGCGCTGTTGTCGACCGACAACGCCGCTTTGCGCAGCACGCCGGGCATGGGGTTCGTGGCACTGGCCGGGTTCGGTGCCACCTTCGGGCTCATCCTCGGCGGTGCGCTGTCGCTCAGGCCCGACCAGGCGCGCCTGATTGCACGAGTTCGTCGCGGCCTGCGCAGTGGCAACTGGGCGGTCGTGGCACATCCTGTGGATACCGTGCAAACGCATGCCGTCGTGTCGCTGCTCAGCGGCAGCAGCCTGAAGGTCATGCGCAGCTTCTGATGGCTCGCCGGTTCCGCCGCACACTCAGTCACGTTCATCCGGAAAGTACCCACCATGCCCATGAATCCCCATCCCACCTCATTTGGCGTGTTCAAGCCCGTTGACCACGTGCTGATGTCCTTTGAGACTGCCGCCGATTCCGACGCTGCCGTGAGCGCATTGCGAGACGCCGGCTTCGTCGATTCGGATGTCTTCCGCTACACCCCCGACGAGATGCGGGCACAGGCGGAAACAGACATCGGCAATGCCGGCGGTCTGGCTTCGCTGGGGCAGGACCTGAATCTCGTCAAGGCTCACCTGGCGCTGGCACTGCAGGGACAGAGCTTCCTCGTCGTCAGCGCCGACGACGCCGAACAGGTGCAATGCGTCACCGAGGTGGCAACGCGCGCGCACGCCACCCGGGCCCAGCACTACGGCACGCTGGTGATCGAGGAACTGATACCCCCGGGAACCAGCCCCCGGCAGATAGCCGAATCGCCGGACCGCGGCCTGGACCTGCAAAAGCGCACGCGCGACGACGTGCTGGGCCCCGAAGCCGACGCCTGAACCCCATTCAGCGCGCCCTAAAGCCGGCGCTGCATCGCGTGCCCCGAAAGGAAGACTGCCGGCGTGCATTTGGGAGGGCCAGGGCAAGAACGGCCCAGGGACGGGTCAGCACAACCTGCCGAGCCAGGCGGGGGCGCCGATCGGCGTCAGCAGCACCGCCAAGACGATGACCGTGGGTGTATGGTCGCCAGCGGCCGGTGTACCGGTGCGATGGAAGGTAGAGAACGCGGCCGACCCGACCAAGTCGGTCGAGACCGAGGCGACTGTCACCATGGCCAAAGCCTGGCAGACCCTGACCTTCAACTTTGCCAGCCCAGCGGCCGGTACGGCGGCGCTGGCGGCAACACCAGGTGCTTTTTCTTGCGCGGCGCGGGCTTTGCGGCCAGCCGGTGATCAGATCGCGCGCCGATTCACCCGTTGCGACAATTCGGCAGCGCTTTCGCGCCTTTCGCTGTAGCGGTCCACCAGGTAGGGCGCCACGTCGCGTGTGAGCAGCGTGAACTTCACCAACTCCTCCATCACGTCAACGACACGCTCGTAGAAGGCCGAGGGCTTCATGCGGCCGGCATCGTCGAATTCCTGGAAGGCCTTGGCCACCGACGACTGGTTCGGGATCGTGATCATGCGCATCCAGCGGCCCAGCACCCGCATCTGGTTCACCGCGTTGAAGGACTGCGAGCCCCCGGACACTTCCATTACCGCCAGCGTCTTGCCCTGTGTCGGGCGCACGGCGCCCAGGCTGAGTGGAATCCAGTCGATCTGCGCTTTCATGATGCCGGTCATGGCGCCGTGGCGCTCCGGTGAGGTCCAGACCATGCTCTCGGACCAGGCTGCCGCTTCGCGCAGCTCTTGCACCTTGGGGTGACTGTCGGGCACGCTGTCTGGCAGCGGCAGCCCCGCGGGGTCGAAGATGCGAACTTCGCCGCCCATGGCCGTCAGCAGCCGCGCCGCTTCGAGCGTGAGCAGCTTGCTGTACGAACGCTCGCGCAGCGACCCGTAAAGCAGCAGGAACCGCGGGGCGTGTGTCGATGAGCCGGCGCCTGCCAGGCGTGCGCCTGTCGGGCGTTCGAACACCTTGGGGTCGACAAGGGGCAGGCCAGAGTCGGCGCGAAAGGTTTCCATGCCCGATGGTGCCTCAGCCGGCGGCCGCGCCACGTTCGTACCAGCCCTTGCTGGCATTGACCCAGCGCACGACCAGCAGCATGACCGGCACTTCGATCAGCACACCGACGACGGTGGCCAGCGCCGCGCCCGAATCGAAGCCGAACAGGCTGATGGCGGCGGCCACCGCCAATTCGAAAAAGTTGCTCGCGCCGATCAGCGCCGACGGGCAAGCCACGGCGTGCGACTCACCGAGCCGCCGGTTCAGCCAGTAGGCCAGCCCGGAGTTGAAGAACACCTGGATCAGGATCGGCACGGCCAGCATCACGATGACGAGCGGCTGCTTCAGGATGGCCTGCCCCTGGAAGGCGAACAGCAGCACCAAGGTGGCCAGCAGCGCCGTGATCGACCACGGACCGATGCGTGCCAGTGTGGCGTCCAGAGCGGCCTGCTCCCGCGTCAGCAGCGCCTTGCGCCACAGTTGCGCCAGCACGACCGGGATCACGATGTAGAGCACGACGGAGGTGATCAGCGTGTCCCACGGCACCGTGATCGCCGACAGGCCCAGCAGCAGCGCGACCAGCGGCGCAAAGGCGAACACCATGATGGCGTCGTTCAGCGCCACTTGCGACAGCGTGAACAGCGGGTGGCCGCCGGTCAGGCGGCTCCACACGAACACCATTGCCGTGCACGGCGCAGCGGCCAGCAGGATCAGGCCCGCGATGTAGCTGTCGAGCTGGTCCGCCGGCAAGTAGGGTGCGAAGACGTGGCGGATGAAGATCCAGCCCAGCAACGCCATCGAGAAGGGTTTGACGGCCCAGTTGACAAAGAGTGTGACGCCGATGCCGCGCCAGTGCTTCTTGACCTCCGACAACGCACCGAAGTCCACCTTCAGCAGCATCGGGATGATCATCACCCAGATCAGCAGACCGACTGGCAGGTTGACGTTGGCGACGTCCATGCGGCCGATGGCCTGGAACGGGCCGGGCAGCAGTTGTCCGAGCGCGATGCCGATGACGATGCACAGCAAAACCCAGACGGTGAGGTAGCGTTCAAAAACGCTCATCGGCGCCGGTGCTGCGGCCTGCGCTGGCAATCTGGCCGTGGTCATGTCTCAGCGCGTTCCGATATCCTTGATCTCGCGCTGGATCGCCATCCTGTCCAGCGAGTGAAGCGGCAAAGCCAGCATCAACTCGATGCGCCGCTTCAGCACGACCGCCGTATCCCAGAAGACCTTGGTTTTCTGCTCGTCGCTGCCCTCGAACGCGGCCGGGTCGGCAACACCCCAGTGCGCCGTCATCGGCTGACCGGGCCAGACCGGGCAGACTTCACCAGCGGCGTTGTCGCAGACCGTGAAGACGAAGTCGAGTTGCGGTGCCTCGGGCTGGGCGAATTCAGCCCAGTCCTTGCTGCGGTAGCCGTCATTCGCAATGTGCAGCGTGGTCAGCGTCTTCAGCGCAAACGGATTCACGGTGCCACCGGGCTGACTGCCAGCGGAGTAGGCCTTGAAGCCGCCCTTGCCCATGCTGTTCAACAGGCCCTCGGCCATGATCGAACGGGCCGAGTTGTGGGTGCAGACGAAAAGAACGTTGTAGACCTTGGCGCTCATGAGAGGCTCCTGGGCGGTTTCGTTGAGGGGCGTTGCAGTGATCGGGCGAACGTATGTGAAGGAACGACTCAGCAGGTGGTGCAGCCCGGCGGCTGGACTTCGCAGCTGCCGCCATCGACGCTTTGGCAACAGTGGGCGGTGAGGTAGGCCAGCAGCGCGTTCATCTGATCGAGCGCCGGGCGATAGATGAGGTGGCGGCCGTCACGCTCCTGCGTCACGAGACCGGATGTCGTCAACTCCTTCAGGTGGAAGGACAAGGTCGAAGCGGGCACGTCGAGCGTGGCCGACAGCGCACCCGGCGTCAGGCCCCGCGGGCCCACACCTACCAGCGCGCGAAAGATGCGCAAACGCATGCCCTGGGCCAGCGCAGCAAGCGAGGCGACAGCCGTCTTTTCTTCCATCATGGGTTCCGATCGGCGGGCAGCGCCAAGGTGATGAGCCAGCAGGTGACCAACATCGCGGCCGATCCGCTGAGAGAGGACAGCAGCCCGCCCCACTGGTAGAGCAGGCCCGACAGCAGCGTGCCAAGGAAGCGACCGAGGGCGTTGGCGGCGTAGTAGAAGCCCACGTCCTCGGCCGCCTTCTCCGAGCCGGCATAGGCCAGGATCAGGTAGGAGTGCACCGACGAATTGACGGCAAACGCGAAGCCGAAAAGCCCCAAGCCAACCACGACCACCCACTGCAGGTTCGGCACGTTCATCGCCACCAGCACCGCAAGACCGATGGGCACCAGCGCCAGCAGCAGCGACCACATCCGCGCCGCCGGCACTTCGGTGCTCAGGCCGTCCTCACTGCGGCGCACCAGGGCAGGCGCCAGCGCCTGCACCGCGCCATAACCAATGGTCCACAGCGCAAGGAAAGCGCCGACCATGGTGAAGGTCCAGCCTGATGCGTACAGGAACACCGGCACGCCGACCACGAACCACACATCCCGTGCGCCGAACAGCGCCACACGGGCGGCGGCCAGCAGGTTGATGCCGCGGTTCTTGGCGAACAGTTCCTTGGCCGATTTCGACGCCTTGCTCTTGCCCATCAGCGGCGGCACGAAGCTCACCACGCCGATGAAGACCAGCGACAGCAGGCCGGCCATGGTCCACAACGAGGCCTGGAAGCCCAGCGTCTGCAGGAGCACACCGCCGAGGAAGAAGCCCACGCCCTTCATCGCGTTCTTGCTGCCGGTGAAGAAGGCCACCCACTTGAAGAGCTGGCCCGACGCGTCGCCGGCCGTCAGTTTGATGGCCGACTTGCTGGCGGTCTTGGTCAGGTCCTTTGCCACGCCGCAGACGCCTTGCGCCAACACGACCCAGGCCACCGACATCACCGCCGTCCAGGACGGCGACAGCGCCGACAGCAGCAGGAAGCCGGTGATCTGCGTGGCCAGCCCCACCGTCAACATCCGCGCGATGCCGTAGCGTGTGGCCAGCCAGCCGCCGACCAGGTTGGCCACCACGCCCATCGCTTCGTACAGCAGGAACAGGAACGCCAGCGTGAAAGGCGAATAGCCCAGCCGGTAGAAGTGCAGCAGCACCAGCATGCGCAAGGCGCCATCGCTGAGCGTGAAGCCCCAATACGCGGCCGTGACGATGGCGTAGTTTCGAGTGCCCGTGTTCATGCGCCGGCCCTGGTGCTCAGATGCCGCGTGCCCGCAGGTGGCAGGCCAGGTCCACCATGCGGCAGGCGTAGCCCATCTCGTTGTCGTACCAGGCGTAGACCTTCAACATCGTGCCGTCGGTGACCAGGGTGGACAGTGCGTCGACGATGGCGCTGCGCGTGTCGCCGGCGTAATCGGCGCTGACCAGGGGTCGTTCTTCGTAGCCCAGGATGCCGGCCAGCGGGCCCTTGGCGGCTGCGACGAAGAGCTGGTTGACTTCTTCCGCTGTGGTGCCGCGCTTGAGTTCGAAGACGCAGTCGGTGAGCGACGCGTTCAGCACCGGTGCACGAACGGCGTGCCCGTCGAGCTTGCCTTTCAGTTCGGGGTAGATCAGCGCGATGGCGGTGGCGCTGCCGGTCGTCGTCGGCGCCAGGCTGAGCATTGCGCTGCGTGCGCGCCGCAGGTCCTTGTGCGGCGCGTCGACCATCAGGTTGGTGTTGGTCGGGTCGTGGATGGTGGTGATCTGGCCGTGGCGTATGCCCAGGTTCTCGTGCACCACCTTCACCACCGGCGCCAGGCAATTGGTGGTGCACGACGCTGCGGTGACGATGGCATGCAGCGCGGGGTCGTACTGGTCATGGTTGACGCCGACCACGATGTTCAGGATGCCACCCACCTTCACAGGCGCGGCCACGATGACCCGCTTGGCGCCACGGTCCAGGTGGCCTTGCAGCAACTCGGGTGTCAGGAATTTGCCGGTGCATTCGAGCACCAGGTCCACACCCAGGTCACCCCAGGGGATGTCGGCAGCCGCGGCGTGGGCAGAGAAGCTCAGCCGGTGCCCGTCGATGCGGATGCTGGATTCGCCTTCTGCCGCCAGCTCGGCCCGCCAGCGGCCCTGCACGCTGTCAAACTGCAGCAGGTGAGCGGTGGTGGCAGCACCGCCTTTCAGTTCATTGAGGTGCACCACCTCCAGGCGATTGGCCCTTCGTGGGTCGTCCAACGGTCGCTCGGCTGCGCCCATGGCGGCGCGCAAGGCCAGCCGCCCGATGCGGCCCATGCCGTTGATGCCCACTCTCATGCTGTCACTGCTTTCTTGCGCCTGAAGTTCATAACCACGATATTTCCAGTAATGTAGAAATGATACCTTGTGTGCATGACATCCGCATGACATCCGCATGACAGCGCTATCTGCATGGCAGGCCGCCGCTGTCCTTGGCCGCGCCCAGCTGCCACTGGCGCAGTGAGGACGTGGTTTCGTCGCAAGGTTCTTGGGCCGGCGGCTTCCCCCGGTTAGATTTGCGGCTGTTCAAACCAACAGGCCGACCTGCGCCGTGCGCAAGGGGCCACCGCTCATGCGTCAACTGTTCCTGGCGGCCCTGGCCGCTGCTGTGCTTGTGGCCTGCGACCGGGCACCATCAACCGAAAGCAAAGAGGCCAAGTCCGCCGGCAAGGCCGCTTCGGCGCCGGCCAAGCCAGTCGCCACGCTGCTGCTGGCGCCCGAAGATTTGCGTGCAGTGGACAGCAGCCTGCTGGCCACGGGCCCGGTCATCAGTGGCTCGCTGCAGCCCCAGCGCCGTGCAGACTTGCGCGCCGAAGTCGGCGCGATCGTGCAGCAGGTGTTGAAAGAAAACGGCGAACCCGTGCGCCAGGGTGACCTGCTGGTGCGGCTGGATGACACTTCCATCCGCGACAGCCTGACCTCGGCGGAAGAAGCCTTGCGTGCGTCGTCGCAGGCCTTCGACCAGACCCAGCGCCAGGTGCAACGGCAGAAGACGCTGCAAGGGCAGGGCATGACGTCGATGCAGGCGCTGGAAGACGCCGAGGTGCGCCGCAACAACGCCCAGAGCGATCTTGTGGCTGCACGTGGCCGTGTGGCCACTGCACGCCAGCAGCTGCGCCGCACCGAAATACGGGCGCCCTTTGAAGGGGTGGTCAGCGATCGCAAGGTGTCTGTGGGTGACACGGCGGCCATCGGCAAGGAGCTGGTCAAGGTCATGGACCCGCGCAGCATGCGCTTCGAGGGCCTGGTGTCGGCCGACCGCATGCACGAGCTGAAGCTGGGCCAGAAGGTCAGCTTCCGCGTGAATGGCTTTGCGCAGAAAGAATTTGCGGGCCTGGTGCGCCGCATCGACGCTTCAGCCAACGCCACCACGCGGCAGGTGGAGGTGATCGTGACCTTCAGCGACGCAGCGGATGCCCCCAAGGTGTCCGGCCTGTTTGCCGAGGGCCGGGTGGAGACGGGTGGTGCGCAAGCGCTGATGCTGGCCGAGGCTTCGGTGGTCAGAAGCGGGGATGCGGCCCATGTCTGGCGCGTGGCTGGCGGGCGGATCAACAAGGTCGCTGTGAAGCTGGGCGAGCGCGACGCACGCAGCGGCGACTACCCGGTGCTGTCTGGCCTGGCCGCAGGGGAACAGGTCTTGCGCAACCCCGGCGGCGGCCTGGTGGACGGGCAGGCGGTGGAGTTCGCCCGGTCGGCCACGCCCGCGTCGGCCGCTGCCTCCGCTTCAGCCCCTAAGTAAGCAGGAGCAGAACATGTTCCTCTCAGACTTCAGCATCAAGCGGCCCGTGTCCATGGTCGTGATCCTGATCGCGCTCATGACGCTGGGCTTGCTGGCCTTGTCCAAGCTGCGTGTCAACCAGTTCCCGGACATCGAGCCGCCCGTGCTGGTGGTGAACATCCCGTACCCCGGCGCCAGCCCGGACACGGTTGAACGGGAAATCATCAACCGCATCGAAAAGAGCATCCAGGGCATTTCGGGCATCGACCGCGTGCAGGCCACGGCGCGTGAAGGCAGTGCGCAGTTTGTGCTGTTCTTCGACTACGACCGCAACCTCATCGAAGCCACCGACGATGTGCGCAACGCCATCGCCAGCGTGCGCTACAAGCTGCCGGTGGAAATGCGCGAGCCCATCCTGCAGCGGGTGGACCCCTCGGCGCAACCGGTGATGCAACTGGCCGTGTCGTCCACCACGCTCAGCTTTGCCGAGGTCTCACGTCTGGCCGAAGACCAGTTGGCCGATCGCTTTCGCGGCTTGCCCGGCGTGGCCGTGGTCAATGTCAACGGCGCCTTGCGGCGCGAGCTGTCGGTGTTGTTGCGTGCGCAGAAGCTGCGCGAATTTGAAGTCTCGGTGACCGAGGTGACGAATGCCTTGCGCGCACAAAACGCCACCGCGCCGGTGGGCAAGGTGCGCGGCACGCTGGAAGACCAGAGCATCCGCCTGGTCGGCCGCCTGGAAAGCCCGGCTGAGTTCGAGCAGATCGTCGTCAAGCGCCGTGGCAACCAGCTGGTGCGCCTGGGCCAGGTGGCGACGGTGCAAGACGGCTTTGCCGAGATCGGCGGATTTTCGGTGCGCAATGGCAACCCCAACGTGGGCTTGTCGGTCACGCGCACACGCGAAAGCAGCACCATCGGCGTGGCCGACGGGGTGCGCAAGGAAGTCGGCGCGATCGCCAAGACGCTGCCCGCTGGCACCAAGATCGAAGTCGTGCAAGACGGAGGTGACGCTGCAGAAAGCAGCCTCAACAACGTGATCCACGCACTGGTGTTTGGCGCCGGTCTCACGGTGTTCGTGGTCTACTTGTTCTTGAACTCCTGGCGCTCGACGCTGATCACGGCGCTGTCCTTGCCCACCAGCGTTATCGCGGCTTTCATCGCAGTGTGGCTGTTCGGCTTCACGCTCAACTTCATGAGCCTGCTGGGGCTGTCGCTGGCCATCGGCGTGCTGATCGACGACGCCATCGTGGTGCGCGAGAACATCGTGCGCCACATGGAGCGCGGTGAAGACCGGCGCACGGCGGCGCTCAATGGCACGGCCGAAATCGGTCTGGCGGTGGCAGCCACCACGTTTTCCATCGTCGCGGTGTTTGTTCCCGTGGCCTTCATGCCCGGTGTCAGCGGTGAATGGTTCAGGCCCTTTGCGCTGACGGTGGTGGCCGCGGTGATGGTGAGCCTGCTCATCAGCTTCACGCTGGACCCCATGCTGTCGGCCTTTTGGGGTGACCCGCCCGGGCACCACCTGGCGCCCAAACGGGGCATCAGCAAGGTGCTGGCGCGTTTCAATGTGTGGTTCGATCGCCAGTGCGAACGCTACGGCACCGTCATTGCCTGGGCCCTGCACCACCGCAAGTGGATGGCGGCCTTTGCGGTGCTGAGCCTGGTGGCGGCCGTCGGCCTGCAGGCCCGTTTCGGGGGCTCCAGCTTCCTGCCTTCGGCCGATGCCGGCACGTTGGCCATCGACGTGCGCACACCGTCGTCCAGCAGCCTGGAGTACGCACGCCTCAAGCTCGAAGCGGTGGCCGCGCTGGCCCGCACGCTGCCTGAAACCAAGGCCACCAACAGCCAGGTGCGTGTGGGTGGCGGCCGGGTCTATGTGGACATCGGCAAGAGCACGACACGCAAACGTTCTTCGGTGCAAGTGGGCAAAGAACTGCGCACCCTGGCCGCACGCCTGGTGGGCGCGGAATACGTGGTGCTGGACGACCTGAACAACGGCGCGCAGAAACCGGTGCAAATCCGCTTCACGGGCGCGGATTCACGCAAGCTGCTGGAGATCACCAACAGCTTCATGGACAAGCTGCGCCTGGTGCCCGGTGCGGTGGACGTGGGCCTCAGCGAACAAGACCCGCAGGACGAGATGCAGATCCAGTTGGACCGCGGCCTGGCCAACACCTTGGGCATCAGCGTCAACGACGCGGCGCAGGCCCTGCGAGTGGCCTTTGCCGGAGTCGAGGTGGGCGACTGGGTCGACCCCTCGGGCCAGACGCGCGACGTCGCCGTGCGCCTGCACCCGGACGACCGCGTGGACGCGGCCAACATCGAACGCCTGCCCATCGCCGTCGGCGGCAGCAACCAGATGGTGCCGCTGGAGCAGATTGCCACCGTGACCATGGGCAAGGGGCCTTCGCAGATCCAGCACAGCGACGGCAAGCGGCAGATTTCAGTGGCCGCCAACGTGCAGGGCCGCAGCCCGGGCGAGGTCACGGCCGAGGCCGTGAAGCTGGCGCGTGCGATGGACTTTCCGCCCGGTTACGGGCTGGAATTGGCCGGTGCTTCGCGTGACCAGCAAGAGGTCTTCCGCGAGATGGGCATTGCCCTGTTCAGTGGCATCGCGCTGATGTACCTGATCCTGGTCATGCAGTTCGGTTCTTTCAGCGCGCCGCTGGCGGTGATGCTGTCGCTGCCGCTGAGCTTGATCGGCGTGGTCATTGCGCTGCTGCTGACCAAAGGCACGCTCAATCTGATGAGCTTCATCGGCATCATCATGCTGATGGGCCTGGTGGCCAAAAACGCCATCCTGCTGCTGGACGCGGCGCGTGTGCTGGAGGCCGAAGGTGTGGACCGCGAAGAAGCGCTCATGGCCGCCGGCAAGAAGCGGCTACGGCCCATTCTGATGACCACCTTTGCGCTGATTGCCGGCATGTTGCCGGTGGCCATCGGCATCGGCGAAGGGGGAGAATTCTATCGGCCCATGGCCGTGGCCATCATCGGCGGCATCATCACGAGCACCGTGTTGACGCTGCTGGTCATCCCCAGCTTCTACGACAGCATCGAGACTTCGCGCGACCGTGCGGTGGCCAAGTTCAGGCAGCGCGAAGTGCGCTGGAACTCCCTGCTTGCCTTTCTGGTGACCTTGGGTGAAGCGGTGTTGACGCTGCTGTTCCTGCGCTTCATCTGGCGCTTGCTCAGGCAACTGTTGGGCTGGGCGCGGGGCACGGGGCGCGGACCGGGTGAGCAGCCGGCATGACGAACAACGCCCAACTGCTGTCAGCGGTTGAAAAAATCGCCCGCGACGCCGGCGTGCTGATATTGCAGGTCTACGCCACTGACTTTGCCGTGCAGGGCAAGGCCGATGCGTCGCCCGTCACCGTAGCCGATGAACGTGCGGAACGTTGCATCGTGGCCGCGCTGCGCAAGCTCACGCCGGACCTGCCCATCGTGGCCGAAGAGGCCGCTGCACGCGGCGAGATACCGCTGCCCGGCGCGCGTTTCTGGCTGGTGGACCCGCTGGACGGCACGCGCGAGTTTGTTTCGCGCAATGGCGAGTTCACGGTCAACGTCGCGCTCATCGAAGCCGGTGAACCGGTGCTGGGTGTCGTCTTCGAGCCGGTGGCCGACCGCATGTACGCGGGCCTGGTGGGGCAGGGCGCCTGGCTGCAGGATGCAGCGGGCCGGCGGGCCATCCAGTGTCGCCGGCCTTCCCCCGACGGCGTGGTGCTGGCCTGCAGCCGCTCGCACGGCGATGAAGTGGCGATGGCCGCCTGGCTTGGCGCTCGGCCGGTGCTGCAACGTCGGGCGGTGGGCTCGTCGCTGAAGTTCGGTCTGCTCGCCGCCGGTGAGGCCGACCTCTACCCGCGCCTGGGTCGCACCATGGAGTGGGACACTGCGGCCGGTCACGCCGTGCTGCGCGCTGCTGGCGGCCAGGTGCTGGACCTGCAAAGCAAGCCCTTGCGTTACGGCAAACCCGGTTTCGAGAACCCGCACTTCGTCGCCCACGGCCTGGTCTGAACGGCGCATCACCTGCCCCTGGGCTGGGCCCGAGGGGAAACCCCCCCGACCGGGGTCTGAAGTGGGGCTCCTAGAATGGGCCGACACCGCCGCTGAAGAAAGGCCCGCATGCCCACATCCCGACGAGCCCAGGTTCCACCGCCTGATGGTGAAGGCCCGAAGTCGGTGCGTGTGCTCAAGAAGTACCCCAACCGGCGTCTGTACGACACGCACAACAGCAGCTACATCACGCTGGCAGATGTCAAGCAGATGGTGCTGGCCGGCGAGGACTTCGAGGTGCGGGACGCCAAGACCGCTGAAGACCTGACGCGCAGCATCCTGCTGCAGATCATTCTTGAAGAAGAGTCGGGTGGTGTGCCCATGTTCACCGCCGCCACGCTGAGCCAGATCATCCGTTTTTATGGTCATGCCATGCAGGGCGTGATGGGTTCGATGCTGGAACAGAACATGACTACCTTCGCGGACTTGCAGAAGCAGTTCGTGGCGCAGAGCGCGGGCCTGTACGACCCCAAGCGCCTGAACCCTGAGATGTGGAGCCAGTTCATGAGCGCCCAGCCCACGGCCTTGCAGGGCCTGATGGGCAGCTATGTCGAACAAAGCCGGGCGATGCTGGAGAAGATGCAGGAAGCAGGCAAGCTGTTTCCGGGCATGAGCGGCTTCCCGCCGGCCAAAAAATAGCCTTCTTTCGGCGCCGGCGCGCGGTGCATCAAAATCGCGCAATGAGCACACCACTTCCGATTGCGGCCAACACTGCCGCCACCAGGCCCCCGACCGTGGGCTTTGTTTCCCTGGGCTGCCCCAAGGCGCTGACCGATTCCGAACTGATCCTCACGCAGTTGCGCGCCGAGGGCTACGAAACATCCAAGACCTACGCTGGCGCCGATCTGGTCATCGTCAACACCTGCGGCTTCATCGACGATGCCGTGCGAGAAAGTCTGGACACCATCGGCGAAGCGCTGGCGTCCAACGGCAAGGTCATCGTCACCGGTTGCCTGGGCGCGAAGGCAGGTGCCGACGGCAGCAACCTGGTGCGTGCCGTGCACCCCAAGGTGCTGGCCGTGACGGGCCCGCATGCCACACAAGAGGTGATGGACGCCGTGCACCTGCACGTGCCCAAGCCGCACGATCCGTTTGTTGACCTGGTGCCCGAGTCGCGCGCTGAGTTTCGCGGCATTGCAGGCATCAAGCTCACGCCGCGCCACTATGCCTACCTGAAGATCAGCGAAGGCTGCAACCACCGCTGCACCTTCTGCATCATTCCCAGCATGCGCGGCGACCTGGTGTCGCGGCCCATCGGTGATGTACTGGGCGACGCCCGCGCGCTGTTCGAAAGCGGCGTCAAGGAACTGCTGGTCATCAGCCAGGACACCAGTGCCTACGGTGTGGACATCAAGTACCGCACCGGTTTCTTCGACGGCCAGCCGGTGAAGACACGGATGCTGGATCTGTGCGAACGCCTGGCTGCGCTGGCCGAGCCCTTTGGCGCCTGGGTGCGCTTGCACTATGTCTATCCTTATCCGCACGTGGACGAGGTGCTGCCGCTGATGGCCGACGGGCGTGTGCTGCCTTACCTGGACGTGCCGTTCCAGCATGCGCACCCCGATGTGCTCAAGCGCATGAAGCGACCCGCCAGTGGCGAACGCAACCTCGAACGCCTGGCCCGCTGGCGCGAGATCTGCCCGCAGATCGTCGTGCGCTCCACCTTCATCGCCGGCTTCCCGGGCGAGACCGAGGCCGAGTTCGAGACGCTGCTGGACTTCATGCGCGAAGCGCAGATCGACCGGGCCGGTTGTTTTGCCTACTCGCCCGTAGACGGCGCTGCTGCCAACGGCATCCCGGGCATGTTGCCGCAAGTGCTGCGCGAAGAGCGCCGTGCCCGTTTCATGGCGGTGGCTGAAGCCGTGTCCACGGCCAAGCTGAAGCAGCGCATCGGCGCCACGATGCAGGTGCTGGTGGACCACGCGCCGGCCCTGGGCCGCAAGGGCGGTGTCGGACGCAGTTATGCCGACGCACCCGAGATCGATGGCACCGTCAAGCTGCTGGCACCCGAAAAGGCCAGCAAGACCTTGAAGGTGGGTGAGTTCACCCGTGCCCGCATCGTCGCTGCCGACGGCCACGACCTGGTGGCGCAGCCGATCTGAACCGGATCCAAAGATGCCGCAAGACCTGATCACCGATCTGATCCACCATCCCTACCAGCCGCCGGCCGGTTTTGCGGCGACCACGCCGGGTGTGCACAAGGCCAGCACCGTCATCTTTCCCAACACCGCCGCGCTGCACGCGCGGGACTGGCGGCGGCGCGATGGCTACACCTACGGCCTGCACACCACGCCCACGCGCTACCACCTGGAAGAACGCATCGCCACGCTGGAAGGCGGCCTTTACTGCCTGTTGATGCCCAGTGGCCTGGCGGCCGTGGCGGTGGTGGACCTGGCGCTGCTGGCCCCTGGCGACGAGGTGCTCTTGCCCAGCAACGTCTACGGCCCCAGCCGTGAATTGGCACGCCAGGAACTGGCCCGCTGGGGCATCACGCACCGCCTGTATGACCCCATGGACGCGGCAGCGCTGGCGGCCATGATCGGTCCGCAAACGCGGCTGATCTGGCTGGAGGCAGCTGGTTCGGTAACGATGGAGTTCCCTGACCTGGCGGGCCTGGTGCGTGTAGCGCGAGAGCGTGGCATCACCACCGCGCTGGACAATACCTGGGGCGCAGGCGTGGCGCTGCGCGGCTTCGAGCACGGCATCGACATCGTCATGCAGGCGTTGACCAAGTACCCCAGCGGTGGCGGTGATGTGCTGATGGGGTCGGTGTGCACACGCGACAAGGCTTTGTACGAGCGCATCAAGGGCACCGACATGCGCCTGGGCTATGGCGTGGCCGGCAACGACGTCGAACTGGTGTTGCGCGGCCTGCCTTCCTTGGCCGTGCGTTATGCAGCGCAAGACCTGGCCGGGCGCACGCTGGCGCAGTGGCTGGCCGCGCGGCCCGAGGTGGCGCGGGTGTTGCACCCGGCGCTGCCGGGTTCACCCGGCCACGAACACTGGCGCAAGACTTGCACCGCGGCAGCAGGCCTGTTCTCTGTCTTGATCGACCAGCGCTACAGCCAGAGCCAGGTGCACGCCTTCGTTGATGCGCTGAAGCTCTTCCGCATCGGCTATTCCTGGGCCGGGCCCATGAGCCTGGTGGTGCCTTACAACCTGGCCGGCATGCGCGAAACCACCGACATCCAGAAGGGCCTGACCGGCCACCTGGTGCGCTTTTCGGTGGGCCTGGAAACCGTCGCCGACCTGCAGGCCGACCTGGAGCAGGCCCTGCAGTCCGCGCTGCCTGTCAGGGTCGGGTGAAGAGGTGCACGCCTGAAGCCGTGCCGCTGCCGCCCGTGAGCAGGAAGGTCGAAAACACCAGGCCGTTGGCATCGCGCCCCACGAAGTTGCCGGTATAGACGCTGGACAGCGGGTTGAAGGCCGAACAGCCCGTGCAGGTGCCCGATGTGTAGCTGCCGTTGAAGGCGCCTGATGCGATGGCGGCGTCGAAGCGGCTGTTGCCGTTGAGGCCGGCAAAGCTCAGGCTGCCGAGCTGGAAGCCCAGGTCGCGCAGCGCCACGTCGCGGCTGGCAAAGTTGACGGCGATGGTGCCGGTCACGCTGTTCATCAGCCCGCCGGCAGGCGTGAAGACGGCCGTGCCTGTGCTGGGCATGACCCGCGGCGCATCGGCAATCACATAGTCCACCTGGCCCAGCTGGGGCGCGGTGACGGTCACACCCGACACGCTGACGGCCGCGCTGGCTGCAGGTGTGGACAGCCAGGATCCCCAGTAGGCCACGGCGCCGTCGCTCAAGCTCAGGTTGCCAGTGTTGGCCGATGCGGCCGTGCCGCGCTGCGCCAGAAAGCCGCTGCGGGCGCTGCCCACCGAGTCCAGCACGCCGGCGGCGCTCACACGCACGTCGTCGGCGCGCCATTCGTTGGGGTTGGTCAGGCTGAAGCTCAGGGCGCCCGCGCCGGCAAAGGTATAGGAAAGCCCCACCACCTGGTTGGCGACAAACTGGGTGCCCGAGCCCGGCGGGTTGCTGGTGTAGCCGCCACCGGCCGCCGCTGTGGTGTCGGCGGCCGGCACGGTGATCACCGTCTGCCCGGCCTGGATGGCGGCCACGGCACGCGCCACGTCCACGACGAAAGCGGCCTTGCCGCGGTCCACCGCGGCCCCAGCTGCAGCCAGCATCACGGCGCGCATCTGCACGTTGCTGCCCAGATTCACGTCGGGCATGGACTGCTGCTGTTCCGCGGCCAGCGCGAAGTTGGGGTCCAGGTCGGCGGCTCGTTTGAAGAACTCGCGCGCTTCGGCAAACTTGCCCTGGTCCTTCAGTTCCAGGCCTTGCGAAAAAGCACGGAAAGCTTCGACATTCGTAGTCTGGAAGCGTTCGATGCGCGCACGCACCTCGGGGCTCAGCTGTTCCAGCGAGATGCCGGCCGAGCGCAGGATGCCAAAGGTCATGGCCTTCTGCGCCCGGAACACGGTGCCCAGGTCACCGCGCTCGGTGACCACGCCAAGGCTGACGCCTGTGCGGCTGTCGATGACGGCGCCTTCCAGCGAAAAGGTCTGCGCCGAAGCGTTGCCGGCGTGCACGCAGAGCACGGCCAGCGCCGTGGCGGCCAGGGTCGAACGGAAGCTTCTCATCACTGCACCTCGAAGTTGCCGACCACGACTTTTTCGGCGCGCATCAAGCGGCCCGAACGCACGGCCGATTCTTTGTCGGCCAGGCCGCTGTCACCCAGCTTGGCTTCGTTGACCAGCAGTTGCACCTTCTCTCGTTCCAGCACCTTCAGGCCCGGCACCTTGGACAGGTCGGCGATGATCATCGCGGCCAGGCCCTTGGCCATGGCGCGGTAACTGGCGTCGCCCTGGTTCACGAAGGCCTGCACGGCAATGCTGCCGGGCTCGGGCGGGCTGGCCACCACTTCTCTTTCGCGCGCCACGGCAGAGGCCACTTCCTGTTGCAGCTGCGTTGACGACAGCAGCGTCAGCGTCTTGGGCACTTCACGCGAAGCGGCGCCTTCGGGGTCTTCGCGGGTGTATTGCTGCAGCAGCGCCAGGGCCTGTGCGTTGTCCTCCCGCTTCAGCGCAATCAGGCCCAGGTAGTAGGGCACCAGCGTTTCACCCGGGGCGAGGCGGCGCACCGTTTCCAGGGACTGCACAGCCAAGGTGTCGTTGCCGTCGCGAAAGGCTTCCATGCCGGTCTTGAGTGTTTGAGCCACCTCGGCACGCACACGCGCTGCGGCGTCCTGGTTGCGCGTGTCGTCCAACAGCGCGGGCTGCACGGCCAGCACTTCGGGGCGCGACGCGGCATTGGCCCAGCGGAAGCTGCGGCTGCGCAGCACCGAGCGGCCGCCTTGGTATTCCAGCACCGCTTCGCCGCCGGCAATGCGGCCGTAGAGGCCAGGCGCTGCAGCGCAGCCCGTGCCACAGTCCTGCAGGCGCAGGAAGCCGTTGGTGCGGATGCTGCGGTCGGGCAGGTCCACACGCCAGACGCGATCGGGCACGGTGCTCAGCCGCAGGCCGCCGCGCGCCAGGGTGAGCTGACGGCCATCGGCCGCGCCCAGCCTGGCTTCGCTGCCAGGCGGCAGCGCAATCATCGTGCCGTCGGCCATGCGCAATTGCACCTGGCCGTCCGCACCGGTGGTGACGGTGGCGCCCGACAAGGCCTGGCCGGCGCTGACGGCAGCGCCGTTGGCGCGCACATCACCTTGAAGTTGCACGACGCGGGCTTCCTGCGCCTGGGCCCAGACGGCGCCGGGCAGGGCGCTGGCCAACAGGGCTGCGGCCGCGGTAGCGATGGCTCGCTGGCGGCGGGGGTGGATGACGGTGGTGCTTGACATGCAGACTCCTGTCAGAACTGGTAGCGCAGCTTCAACGACACCGCCTTGCGGCTGCTGTCGTAGAGGTCCTGGTTGGATCGGGTGATGGCCCATATCGCGTCACCCCGCAGCGACCAGTTGGCGTCCAGCGCGTAGTTGACCACGACGTCGGCCGCAACCGCGTCGTCTTCGCGCACAGTGCCAAAGCCGATGTCCTGGCCATCAAACTTCTGCTGGTAAGCGACCAGACCCAACGACACGCGCAGGCGATCGATGGGGGTGGCCGACGCGAACACACGCAGCAGCGGCATCTGCTTGGCCAGGTCGCGGCGCAGGCGCAAGTTGTCTTCTTGCGTGAAGCTGGCGCGCAGGCCCAGCGATGGCTGCCAAGGCAGGTTGGCCGGGTTGTAGGTGACCATGGCGCCGAAGGTGGTGGCGCGCGCGTCCCGCACTTCATCGGCGGCGGCGTGGCGCTGTTCACCGTATTGTGCAAAGCCCATCACCGACAGCTCCTGGCTGAGCGTGAAGTTGGCTTCGGCCGACAGCTGCAGCAGGTCGCGGTAGCGGTTGCCGCCCACCAGCAAGGTGCTGGTGCCCAAGGTGGCGCGCCACAGCGCGGCACCGCTGAGTTGTGTGAAGCCAATGTAGACGCTGCCGTTGCTCAAGTCGTAGAGGCGCTCTTTGCTGTTGGCGCGGTGGTCCAGGTCGCCGCCGGCAAAAACCGACAGGCGGTTGGACACCCGCATCAGCTGCTGGCCGCCCACGGCCACCTGGCCGTAACCGTCGGCCACCTGCTGGCTGGGTGAACCGGCCAGGCTGATGTTGCCGAAGACCAGCGAGATCTCGTCGCGGAAAGTGCCGCCGTTGACGTTGTTGTCGTAGCCGCCGCCGGCTTCGGCGTACAGGCGGGCCGTGGCGCGGCGGTCGGTGGACTCGCGCACCTGCATGGCCTGCACAAAGCCGGCAATGTTGGCTCGAACGCCGGCCGGCGGGTTGTAGCGCAGCACGAACTCGAACTCGGATCGGGCCCGTGTGTACTCGCCCAGCAGGAAGTAGCCGCGAGCCAGTTCCAGCCGCGCACGGTCGTTGGCTGGCACGGCCGCCAGGTGGCGTTCCAGCGCCAGCAGACCTTCGGGCACCCGGCCCACGTTGATGGCGGCCACGCCGTAGAGAAAGTCGAAGTGCACGTCCCCGATCAGTTGCGGGTTGGCTAGCGCTGTCTGGTAGGCCTGGTCGAACTGGCTGCCTTCTACCTGGCGGCGGATGTCGTCCAGTGGTGCCGCCCAGCTGCTGGCTGCCGACGTGGCCAGCCATGCCGCCACCAGCCAGCGGCGGCCGGCGGGTCGCCAGGATGAACGTCGTGCGCTTGAACGCGCGCCTTGCGAGCAGTGGGCCGGTTTCTGGGTGATGTGCGTCATCGGGTGCGTCATCGGGTGCGTCATCGGCTGTCGATTCTGTTTTTGGGCCTGGGCGGTGCGATGCAGGGCGCGGATCAAGGCGCCGTGGCCGTGTCGCCGGCAAAGATCAGCCGGCGCAGTTGCGGGTCAAAAGAGATCAAAGGCATCTTCTGCAGTGCCGGCAGGTTGATGCGCCGCCCATCGCCCGCCAACATGATGGTGATCTCTTCTGGCGTGGCCGTGCCCAGCGCACGCGCCGCCGTGGGTGTGCCGGTGCTGGGCGCGGCGGTGTTGGCGGTGGCCGCCGTGGCACGATTCAGTTCGGCCAGCGCGCGGCGCACTTCGGCCTCGTCCACCTGGATGGCGAAGTTCACGTCGCCACCGCCAGAAGAGCCGGCATCGGTGTCGCCGATGCGCGGCGGCTTGGGCAGCACCACCAACAGGCCGCTGGCGTAGCTCAGTGAATAGTTGCCGGCAAAGCCGCTGGCGAAGATGGCCCCGGAAGGCAGAAGTTCATAGACCGATCCGCCCGGTGCCGTGGCGCTGCCCGCCGGTGGCAACTGCACCACCGAGGCGATGCTGTCGCCGCCCGCCAGGCCACCCACGCTGGTGCTGAAGCCGAAGGTTGTGGGGTTGGTCTCGTCGGCAAAACGCACCAGGCTGTTGCTGGCGATGGTCAGCGGCCGCGGCGTCACCAGCAATTGGCCGTTGACGTAGCTGAGGTCGTAGTTGGCCGGGTTGAAGCTGCCGCCCGTGGCGCCACCGACCGTCACGCTGTAGGGCGACCCTGCCACCGGCGCCAGTGCCGCCGCGCCTGCGCTGGCCAGCGACACCGCGCCCAGCGTCTCACCGGCCACCAGGCCGGCGGCGTTGAACTCGCTGCCCGAGATGGCCAGCGATTCGCCGAACACCTTGTTCAGGTTGTCGGCCGTCACCGTCAGAGGCGCGCGGTTGATGTTGGCTGCCGTCAGCAGCGACGTGGCCCCCAGCAGGTAGTTGCCGGCGTCGGCACCGGCCAGCGCCAGGCCACTGACGGCGATGGCGATGACGGTGCCGGCATTGCGATCGGCATAGCTGGCCGCACCGGCGCTGAGCGACAGTACATCGCCCGCGACGCGGTTGTCGGTGAGCACGACACTGGCGTTGGTGGTGCCGTCGTAGACCCGGTCCGAGGCCGTCACTGTCGGTGTCAGTGTCCGCGGGCTGATGTTCACCGTCAGGCCGGCGCCGCCTGTGGCGATGTAGTTGCCTGCATCGGCGCCGCCCAGCGTCAGGCCGGCAAAGTCCACCGGCTTGGCCAGACCCGCGTGTTTGTCTGCCATGTTGGCGGTGCTGCCGCTGGCCAGCAGCGACAGGTCGTCGCCCGCCAGGGCCCCAGTGATGGTGCCACCTGTGGTGTTGATGGACACCAGCGTGGTGCCGTCATAGACCCGGTCGACGGCGTTCACACCCGACAGCGACACGCCGCGTGGCGCGATGTTGACCGTGACACCCGCTGTGCCGGTGATGGCGTAGTTGGGTGCATCGGCGCCGCTGAGGAACAGGCCCGACAGCACCACGGGCTTGTTGCTGGCGGCGTGTTTGTCCACCATCAAGCCGCCGCCCAGGCCCGAGCCTGGCACGTTGACGGTGACGGCGTCACCGGCGATCACGTCGCCGCTGGCGGTGCCGGCGGTGCCCGAAACCAGCACCTCCACTGCCAGCGTGCCGTCGTAGACGCGGTCGACGGCGGTGATGCCGCTGAGACCCGTCACATTCAGCGGCCGCGGCGTGATGCCGCCCGTGGTGGTGGCGCTGGTGGCGGTGAGCGCGTAGTTGATCGCGTCGTCGCCCGACAGCGTGATGCCGCTGATCAGTACTGCCTTGCCGCTGCCGACGTTCTTGCCGCCGGCTTCAGAGAAAGTGGAGCTTTCGGCCACATTGACGGCATCGCCGGTCAACAAGCCCGTGGTGGTGCGTGTCACCGGCGCGGCAATGCTGCCGTCGTACACCCGGGTGCCGCCGGCATAGCTGTTGCTGACGGAACGCGGCGCGATGTCGGCCGTGGTGCTGGCCGTGGTGCTGGCCAGCACGTAATTGCCAGCGTCGGCGCTGGACAGGGTGGCGCTGGTGATTTCGATGGGCTTGTTCAGGCCGGCATTGCGTGCGCCCGCGCCGGTGAACAGGCCACTGCCGGTAATGAGCACGCTGTCACCGGCGACGATGTCGCCAGAAGTGCCCAGGGCCGTGGCCGCCGTGGTGCCGTCGTAGACCCGGCTCACGCCGGCGTAGCTGGCGTTGAGCGTGCGCGGTGTGATGTTGACCGTGACGCCGCTGGTGCTGGTGACGCTGTAGTTGCCGGCATCTGCACCACCCAGCGTCAAGCCGGCCACGGCCACGGGCTTGAGGGTGCCCACGTGTTTGTCGGCCATGGTGCCGGTGCTCAGGCCCGTGGGCGGCGCGGTGACGCTGACGTCGTCGCCCGCAATGAGGTCGGCGCTGTCGGGTGTCACGACACCCGTGGTGCTGACGTTGACGAGCACGTCGCGTGTGCCGTCGTATTCACGGTCCGTGGCGGTCACGCCCGTGAGGCCGACGATGCCCAGCGGGCGCGGCGTCACCGACGCCGTGGTGCTGGCCGTGGTGGCGCCCAGGCTGTAGTTGCTGGCATCGCTGCCGGCCAGCGAGATGCCGCTCACGTCCACCGTCTTGTTGGTGCCGACGTTTTTCGCGCCCGATCCTGCAAAGGTGGCCGTTTGCGACAGCGACACCGTGTCGCCGCTGATCAGTCCCGCCATGCTGCCGGTCACCGGCGCTGCCGTGGTGCCGTCATAGATGCGGGTGCCACCCACATACCCGGCCGTCAGGAAACGCGGCGTGATGTTGGCCGTGGCACTGCCGGTGGTCGTGAGCAGTGTGTAGTTGCCGGCATCGATACCGCCCATGCTGCCTGCCGTGACGGCAATGGCCAGGCCGGTGCCAACGTTCTTGCCACTACTGAAGATGCCGCTGCCAGTGATGGAGACGGTATCTCCGGTGACGATGTCGGCTGAACTCCCCAGCACGCTGGCTGCGTTGCTGCCGTCGTAGATCTTGTCCACACCGGTGTAGCTGGCGCTCAGCGACTTGGGCGTGATGTTCACCGTCAGCCCGCTGGCTGCGGTCACGGTGTAGTTGGCGGCGTGGGCACCGGTGAGGCCCAGGCCGTCCACGGTGAGCGGCTTGTTGTTGCCGACGTTTTTGCTGAGCAGCGTGCCGGTGGTGGCGCCGACGCTGGGCGCCACGATGCCCACGTCGTCGCCGGCCACGATGTCGGCGGTATCGATGCCGATGGTGCCCGTGCCGCTGATGTTGACACTGACCGACAGCGTGCCGTCGTAGACACGGTCGCTGGCGCTCACGCCGGTCAGGCCGATCAAGGTCAGCGCCTTGGGCGTGATGGTGCCCGTGGTGCTGGCGCCAGTGGTGGTCAGGCTGTAGTTGAAGGCATCGCCGCCACTCAGACTGATGCCGCTGATGGTGATGGGTTTGCCGATGCCGGCGTTGCGCGAACCGGCGCCGCTGAAGACGGCGGTTTCTGACAGCGTGACACTGTCGCCCACCACAAAACCGCTGGCGCTGCCAGTGACAGGTGCCGCAGTGCCGCCGTCATAGACCCGGCTGCCGCCGGCGTAGGTGGGCGTGATGGCGCGCGGCGTGATGTCGGCCGTGGTGCTGCCGGTTCCATTGACCAAAGAGTAGTTGGCTGCGTCGGTGCTGGACAAGGTGCCCGAGGTGATGACCATCGCCTTGCCCGTGCCCACGTTCTTCGCGCCCGTGCCGGTGAAGCTGCCATTGCCGCGGATGAGCACCGTGTCGCCGCTGACGATGTCCAGCGACGTGCCGGTGGCGTTGGCCAGGATGCTGCCGTCGTAGACCTTGTTGACGCCGCTGTACACGGCCGTCAGCAGCTTGGGTGTGATGCTGACGGTGATGCCGGCGGTGCCAGCGATCAGGTAGTTGCCGGCGTCTGTGCCCGACAGGGTGAGCCCGTCCACGGTGACAGCCTTGCCGGCGCCCACGTTCTTGTTGGCCACGGTGCCGCTGGTCACGCCCGAGGGCGGCACGGCGATGCTGACCACGTCACCGGTCACGATGTCGCTGCTGTCAGGCACCAGGGTCACGCCCGTGGGCACCGTGACGGTGATGTCGCGTGTGCCGTCGTACACCCGGTCGGTGGCCACCACGCTGGTGAGGCCGCTGACGGTGATGGGCTTGGGCGTGACGCTGCCGGTGGTGGTGTCGGTGGTGTTGGCCAGCACGTAGTTGCCGGCATCGGCGCCCGCCAATGCGATACCGGTGACGCTGATGGGCTTGCCTGTGCCGACATTGCGTGCGCCCGAGCCGGTGAATTCGGCGGTTTGCGTCGCAGAAAGCGAGTCGCCCGCAACGCGGTTGCTGAGCGAACTGGTGACGAGCGCACCGACGGTGCCGTCGTAGACCCTGCTGCTGCCGCTGTAGTCGGCCGTCACAGTGCGCGGCGTGATGTTGGCCGTGGTGCTGCCGCTGGTGTTGCTGATGACGTAGTTGTCACGCGCTGCGCCGGTCAGGAAGGCGCCGCTCACGTCCAACAGCTTGCCGGTGCCCACGTTTTTGCCACCCGTGAACAGGCCGCTGGCGCTGAAGAACAGGCTGGCGCTGTCGATCGGCAGGATGTCCGTCGACGTGGCCGTGACGATGGCTTCCGCGTTGCCGTCGTAAACCTTGTCCACGCCCACGTAGCTGGCGGTCAGCGACAACGGCGAGATGCTCACGGTCAAACCCGTGGCCCCGATGGCGGCGTAGTTGGCTGCCGAGGCGCCGCTGATCGTCAGGCCCGTGATGGACACGGGCTTGTTGTTGCCTGCATGGCGGTCCAACATGTCACCGCTGCTGATGCCGCTGGGCGGCAACGTCACGCTCACGTCGTCGCCGGCGATCACGGCGCTGGTGTCCACCGTAGCGCCAGCCACGTTCACGGCCACCGTGGTGGTGCCGTCGTAAGCGCGGTTGGTGGCGCTGATGCCGGTCACGCCCAGCAGGCGCGGTGTGATGCTGGCCGTGGTGCTGGCCGTGGTGTTGACCAGGCTGTAGTTGGTGGCGTGCACGCCCGTGAGCACGATGTCGGCAATCGACACCGCCTTGCCGGTGCCGGCCGAGCCGTCGCCCGTGAAGCGCGCGGTCTGCCCCAGGCCGACGGTGTCGCCGGCCACGAACTGCAGCGAACTGCCCACCACCGCAGCCGACACGTCGGCCACGCCGTTGTAGACGCGGCTGGCGCCGACGTAGGTGGCTGTCACCGGCTTGGGTGTGATGTCTGC
Organism: Burkholderiales bacterium; assembly: GCA_038204775.1. Lineage (GTDB taxonomy): Bacteria > Pseudomonadota > Gammaproteobacteria > Burkholderiales > Burkholderiaceae_C > Rubrivivax. Next base: position 42,907 of record JBBRCN010000016.1, read on the forward strand.
GTTGGCGCTGGCCGTGGTGCTGGCCAGCGAGTAGTTGGCAGCACCACTGCCGCCGATGCTGATGCCCGTGACGCTGACCGGCTTGGCGGTGCCCACGTTCCGTGCGCCGGCACCGGTGTAGACAGCGCTCTGGCTGAACGTCACCACGTCGCTGCCGAAGATGCCGGCGGTGGTGGACGTCACGGTGGCCGACACGCCGCCGTTGTAGACGCGGCTCACGCCGCTGAACGTGGGCGTCAGTGCAGCCTGCAGGATGTTGACGGTGATGCCGCTGCCCGTGGGGTCGATGCTGTAGTTGATCGCATCGGTACCCGACAGCGTGAGTCCGGTCACCGTCACCGGCTTGGCTGTGCCGACGTTTTTGTTGGCGATGGTGCCGGTGGTCAGACCGGCCAGTGGCAGATCGACGGCCACTGCGTCGCCGGCCACGAAGCCGGACGAGGTCACGGTGCCAGCGGTCACGGCCACGGCGGTGGTGCCGTCGTAAGCCCTGTCGGTAGCGGTGATGCCGCTCACCGTGATGGGCTTGGCCGTCACTGTGCCGCTGCTGGTCGCGGTCGCATTGCCCACCGTGTAGTTGCCGGCGTGCGTGCCGGACAGCACGATGTCGCTCACGCTGATGGGTTTGCCGGTGCCCACGTTCTTGGCGTTGGTGCCGGTGTAGATGGCGGTCTGTGTCGAGGTGAGTGTGTCGCCGCCGAACAGACCCGAGGCACCGTAATTCAGCGACACACTGGCCACCGTGGTGCCGTCGTAGACCTTGCTGACGCCGCTGTACGCCAGGGTCACTGGCTTGGGCGTGATGTCTGCGCTGGCAGTGCCGGTGATGTTCAGCAAGTTGTAGTTGCCGGCATCGGCGCCGACCAGCTGGTTGTAGGTGATGACCACCGGCTTGGCAGTGCCCACGTGGCGCGAGGTGGTGTAGCTGCCGTCGCCCAGTCTGCCCGCATCGGTGAACACCGCGTAGCCGCAGGCGTTGTCGCCGCAATAGCTGCGGTCGATGTAGAAGTTGATCGAGTCGCCGGCCAGGATGTCTGCCGAAGTCACGTTCATCGGTGCGAACACGTCGCCGTCGTAGACCTTGTTGACAGCCGTGTAGACGGCTGTGAGATCTTTACGCGTGATGTCAACCGTGACGCCGCCACCGCTGCCGCTGGTGATGCTGTAGTTGCCGGCGTCGGTGCCGGTGAGCGTCAGGCCCGGCACCGTGACCGCCTTGTTGGTGCCGACGTTCTTGTTGGCCACCTGGCCCATCACGCTGCCCGAGCCGGGCGTGGCCACGCTGACCACGTCGCCGATGACGATGACCGAGGTGTCCACCGTCGCGCCGCTGATGTTGACGGTGACATCGCGGGTGCTGTCGTAGACGCGGTCCACTGCACTGACGCCACTGACGCTCAAGGGGCGGGGGGAGATGGTCCCCGTCGTGGTGGCGGTGGTGTTCTGCAGTGCGTAGTTGCCAGCGTCGGCGCCGCTGATGCTGATGCCTGTTGCCGTGATGACCTTGCTGGTGACTGCGCCACCCGAGGTGTAGGCCACGTTTTTGTCGGCGTAGCCCACGCTGGTATTGCTGACCGTGATGTCGTCCCCGCCGTACCAGTAGGTGGGGAAGTTCACGTTGGCTGTCGGGGTCCCGTCATAGACGCGGTCGGTCGTGCCGGTGCGACCCAGGTACAGGGTCAGCAGGTAGGGATCGATGGTGACGGTCACTGCGCCGGCCAGTGGCATGTAGTTGGCGGCGTCCAGACCGCGCAGGGCCAGCCCTGTCACTGTGACGGGCCTGGAACTGCCCACGTTCTTGTCGGCGATCGATCCGCTCAGGCCCGAAAGCCGAGGCTGCACTTCGTCGCCCGTGACCAGTCCTGACAACGAGATGGCGGACGTGTTCAGGCCCACCGTTGTGCCGGTGTTGTACTGCCGGTCGTTGCCGGCGATGCCGTTGATGGTCAGCGCCTTGGGCGTGATGTCCACCATCACGGCGTCCACGCCGGCCAGGCGGTAGTTGCTTGCGTCTGCGCCAGTGAGGCTGGCACCGGCCACCGTGACCGCCTTGCCTGTGCCGACGTTTTTGTCGGTCATCGTGCCGCTGCTCACCGTCGACAGGTCCACCGTGACGCTGTCGCCTGCCACCACGCCTGTCAGCGTGGCGGATGTGGCTGTCACGGCCACCGTGGTGGTGCCGTCGTATATACGGCTGGCGGCGCTGAAACTGCCGGCGTTGAGCTCGGCCTGGCTGATGTCGGCGCTGGTGGTGAGTGCCGTGGGTGCGATGTAGTTGGCGGCCAGGCCCACGGTGCCGTTGCCGATGGCGTAGCTGCCACTGATGTTGACCGCTTTGTCCACGCCTGCGGTCTTGGTCGCAAAGGCCACCCCGAAGCCGGTGCCCGGCAGCAGCACCAGGTCATCGCCGGGCACCAGGCCACCGAACTGAGGCGTGACCGCCAAGGTGGCAGCGGTGGTGCCGTCGTAGACCTTGTCGTTGACCAGCCCTTCAAGCGTGAGGGTGCGCCGACCGATGGTGAGCGTGGCGCTGCCGGTCAGGCTGAGGTCGTAGCCGTTCTGCACCGAGTACAGGTTGCTGGCCGTCAGCGCGTGGCTGCCGGCGTTGGCCGACACACCGCTGACAAAGATGCGCTCGGGGTTGCTGACCGTCACGCCACCCACGCTGATGGCCGCATCGCCCAGCGAGGTGGTCCCGTCGTAGACCTTGCTGATATCGGCCAGCGTCAGCGTCAGCGGTGTCAGCAAGCCACGCAGCAGAGGCGTGGTCTGGCCTTCGTAGATGCGCCAGGCCTGGGTGGTGCCACCGGTGCTGGCCAGGTCCCAGCCCGAGAAGGTGGCGGCGTTTTGCATGTCGGCCAGCGTGCTGGCCGTGCCAATGATGCTGCTCGCCTGGCCCGTGGTGTCGGTGGCCCAGTAGCTGCTGGTCGCAGTCACCGCAGTAGAACTGCGCTGGGCCACCAGGCCGCTGGCGACGCTGCTGGGCGAACTGAGCGTGGCGGTGACCGCGCCCGTGGCGTAGGTGCGTGCGATGCTGGTGTCGGTGAAGCCCACCAGCCCGCCCGCGCGCAGGCGGCCGCTGGCATTGATCAGGCTGACAGCGCCCGTGGCATAGCTGTCGGCCGCCGTGACGAAGGACGTGCTGGGGCCGTCCAGGTAACCCACCAGCCCCCCGGCGTAGACATCGGTGAAGCTGCCCAGGGTGGCCGTGCTGGCCAGGCTGACGTTACCGCTGGCATAGCTGCGCAGCAGTTGCCCGGTGCCGGCGGTCGAGCTGTAGTTGAGGTACCTGCCCACCAGGCCGCCCAGGTACTGCGCGGTGGTGCTGCCCGTACCCACCACATTGCCCGTGGCGTAACTGTCCTGAATGCCTGCATAGCCGCCGAACTGGCCCACCAAGCCGCCGACAGTGATCGGTGCCGTCACGTTGCCGGTGGCATAGCTGCTGCGGATGCCACCGCTGGTGGTGGAACTGCTGGATGCATTGTAGAAACCGACCAGACCCCCGGCGGTGGTGGCAGCCGACACATTGCCGCTGGCGCGGCTGAGCGTGATGGCCGTGCTGCCCGTGCTGGCGAAGTAGTCGTCCCAGTAGCCCACCAGGCCGCCGCTGACCGAGCCGCCGCTGACATTGCCCAGTGCGCGGCTGTCTACGATGCTGGCGGTGCTGACAGCGGTGTAGCTCTGGCCGTAGCCCACCAGACCGCCGGCATAACCGCCGCTTGTAGACACCACGTCGCCGCTGGCAAAGCCATTGGTCACGCCGCTGTACACCAGGTTGCCGACCAGGCCTCCCACGTACTGCGTGCCCGACACGTCGCCTGAGGCAGAGACGTTGGCCATCGTGGTGGGGCCGTAGTAGTAGCCCACCAGCCCGCCAGCGTAATAGCCGCCAGAAACATCGCCGCTGGCCGAGCTGTCTGTGATCACACCCGTGTTGAAATTGCCGACGAGGCCACCGACATAGTGGCCACTGGAACTGCCGGAGATGCTGTTCCGCCCGCTGGCATTGCCGGTGGCGGAACTGGCCACGATGTTGCCCCCGGCCATGTCGCCAACCAGGCCACCGACGCGTGTGCCGCCCGCGTCGGCAAACACCGAGCCCGATGCGGTGCTGTTGCTGATGCCGGTGCCGGCGGCGGACACGTAAAAGTACCCTACGAGTCCACCCGCGTACACCGTGCTTTCGGACGCGCCGGTCACGTTGCCAGTGGCCGTCGCCAGGCTGATAGGTGTGAAGTACAGCAGGCCAGCGAGGCCACCGACATTGGTTGTTCCAAAGACATTGCCGGCAGCCGAGCTGTTGGTGAGGGTTCCATTGCTATAGCCGTATCCCACCAGTCCTCCGGTGTAGCTACCACCCGACACCTGACCTGTGGCACGGCTGTCAACCAGCGTGCCGCTGTACTGCCAGATGCCAAAAAGGCCGCCGGCGTAAGCGCCGCTGGCCGTCACGTTGCCTGTGGCCAGCAGCGTCGACGCCGCTCCAGAGCTGTAGTACGAGCCGACCATGCCACCCACGAAGCTGTCGCCGCGCACGGCTCCGCTGGCAGTGGCATTGGTGAGCGTGCCGCTGCTGACAAAGTCCCCCACCAGGCCGCCCACGTAGGTGCCGCCCGTGACCGCACCCACTGCGCTGGCATTGCTGAGGTTGCCGCCGCTGGCGTAGTAGCCGACCAGGCCACCGACACGTTGGCCGCCACTGACGGTGCCCCCGGCCGTGGCATTGGTCAGGCCCCCGGCCTTGCTGAACTGTCCCACCAAGCCGCCCGTGTACGAGGTGGGATGTGTGGACGTGACGTTGCCTGTTGCCGTCACACCATCAAACAAGCCGGCGCCCAAGGCATAGCCCACCAGACCGCCGATGTAGGAAGACACCGACGCCGTGACGTTGCCGCTGGCGCCCGAGTTGGTGATGTTGCCGATGACGTTGAATTGGCCGACCAAGCCACCGGCATGGTTGCCGCCGCTCACGTGGCCGGTGGCCGTGCTGTCGCTCAGGCTGCCGCTGGTCACACGACCGATCAGGCCGCCCACGTAACCCGATGTGGCGGTGCTGGTGACGTTGCCGCTGGCCAGCAGGGTGCTCAGTGCGCCCGTGCCCAAGGCTTCACCGATCAGGCCACCGGCATCGCCGGCAGCCGTGACCGAGCCCGTGGCCGAACTGGCGCTGACGGCACCCGCAGTGCGCCCGGCCAGGCCGCCGGCCGCACCACCGGCATTGGTGGTGGTGACATCGGCCGCCGACGTGAGGCCCGTGATGGACGAGGCATCGCTGTATCCCACGATGCCGCCGGCATAGGTCGACCCGCGCACGGTGGCTGCGGTGCTGCTGACGGTACCGAAGGCCGCCGTGGGGTCGTAGTAGCCCACGACGCCGCCGGCGTAGTAGCTGCCTGCAACATTGCCGGTCACGGTGATGCCGGTCATGCCCCCTGTGAGGTTGAAGTACCCGGCGGCGCCGCCGGCCGAGAAGCCAGTGGTCGCAGAGCTCGTGACCTGGCCGATGGCAGTCGAGCCGCTCATGCTGCCGTTGCCGTTGGCATACCCCACGATGCCGCCGACGTCGCCGCGCCCGCTGACGTCGCCACGCGCATCGGCCGTCTGGATCACGGCCCCGCTGCCGTTGGTGAAGTAGCCGATCAGGCCACCGGTGTAGTTGCCGCCGCTGACGTCGCCCGTGGCTGTGCCACGCACGACGCTGCCGCTGCTGATGTAGCCGATCAAACCGCCCACGTACGATGTGGTCGTGGATGCGCTGGTGACCGTGCCGCTGGCCGATCCGTCCGTGACTGCGCCTGTGCCGTCGGCCGTGCCGATGAGGCCACCCGCAACGGCGCCTGAGGTGCTGTTGCTGGTGACATTTCCCGAGGCCGTGGCGCTGCTGACGGCACCGCCCACGCGACCGATGAGGCCGCCCACCGTCGACGCGCCCGTGGTGTTGGTGCCCGTCACGGCGGCGACGGCGCTGACGCCGCTGACTGCGCCGCCGTTGTGGTAGCCGATCAGTCCGCCCACGTGGTTGTTGCCGCTGACGGCTGTTGCCGTCGAGCTGGCGGTGACCAAGGTTCCGGCCGTGCCGTAATTGCCCACCAGGCCGCCCGTACGCCCACCGCCTGATACATCGCCAGACGCGGTCACCCGCGCCATTCCACCAGCCATTGTGAAGTCGCCCACCAGGCCGCCCACGTACGCCGAAGTGCTTGAACTGGTCACCGCGCCACGCGCGGAACTGTCGGTGATGCTGGACGTGCCCGTGCCCGCCGCGTCACCTACCAGGCCGCCCGCGTAGCCACCTGCTGTCACGGTGGATGTGACGGCGGTCGACGCGTCCTGGATGCCGCCCGCGCTGCTGAAAGTGCCAATGAGGCCGCCACCGACATTGGCGCTGGTGACGGCGCCAATGGCGCTGGTGCGCAGCAGCGCGCCGGAGTTGTTGTAGTAGCCCACCAAGCCGCCGGTGCGGCTGCTGGTGCCACTTCCGGTGGCGCTGCCACTGGCCGACACATCGGTGAATCCACCTGCGCCGACGGCCGTTCCGACCAGACCACCGACGTCCGATCCACCCACGACGGCACCGCTGGCCGAGCTGGTGCCCACGGGGCCTGCACTGCGCCCGATCAGGCCGCCTGCGGTGCCGGCGGTGGTTGTGGCGGTGACGTTGGCCGCCGCCGTCAGGCCCGCGATGGCACCGGTGGATGTGCTGTAGCCGATCAGACCGCCGGCGAACAGCGCACCCGTGACCGTCTTCGTGGTGCCGCCGGGCACCACATCGACCAGGCTGCCTGCCGCCAGCGCGGCATTGCTCTGGTAGTAGCCGACCAGGCCGCCGGCGTGGCCGCCGCCGCTGACGTTGCCACTGGCCGACAGGCCCACGGGTGCCAGCGACAGGTTGTACCAGCCGACGGCGCCACCGGCACTGGATGCCGTGGTGCTGCCCGTACTGGTCACCGTGCCCGTGGCGCTGCTGTTGGTGATGGCCCCAGTGCCGATGGCCGTGCCCACCAGGCCGCCGGCGTCGTTGCCGCTGCTGACGTTGCCCGAAGCACTGCTGTTGCTGATGCTGCCGCCACCGGTGCCGGCGGGCTGGAAACGGCCCACCAGGCCACCGGTGTCGCGCAGGCCGCTGACGTTGCCGCTGGCCGTGGCCAGGATGATGCTGCTGGCGTTGCTTTCGCCCACCAGGCCACCCACGTAGTGGCCGCTGGCGTTGGTGCCTGAGCGCAAGGTGGCGGTGACATTGCCTGATGCCGACACGTTGCTCATCGTGCCGCCGCCTTGTTCACCGATCAAGCCGCCGACACGCGCAGTGGCGGTGTTGGTGTCTGCGGCCACACTGCCCGTGGCGGAACTGCGGTTGATCGCGATGGCCGCCGAGGTGCCCGTGAAGCCGATCAAGCCGCCGGCATAGACCCCCGAACTGGAGTCGTCCACCGCACTGATCGTCGCCGAGCTGCGCGCGTTGTTGACCACGGTGGCACCGCCGGCCGAGCCGATCAGGCTGCCCACCACATGGCTGCCGACCACCGAGCCGCCCACCAGCACAAGGTTGTCGATGCGCGCGCCGCTGGTGGTGGCAAACAGCCCCGTTGCATTGGATGTCGGCGCATCGATGGTCAGGCCGCTGATGCTGTTGCCCAGGCCCTGGAAGCGACCGCCAAATGAGTTGGCGGTGCCAATGGTGGTGGTGGCTTCGTTGCCGATGGGATTGAAGCTGGCCGAAGCCGTGGCGCCGGCATCGATGTCGTTGGCCAGGGCGTAGTTCCCGGCCAGCACCGACGCGCTGCCGTCGAGGGCTCGCAGTTCTGCCAGGTTGCGCACCATGGCATAGCTGACGCCGGCAATCTCCAGCGAGCTGTTCGGGCCGGGCAGCGCGATCTTGGCCGCACTGCCCATGTTGAAGCTGCCACCGGTTCCGGGCGTGATCACCAGCCCTGCGGCGTCTCCCGAGGTGGTGATGTTGGCATTGACGTCGACATTGCGGCTGGCAGTGAGCGTGAGGGTGGTGCTCGCGCTCCAGCTCACCGGCGCCTGCACGAAGATGTCTCCGGGCTCGCTGCCGGTGATGGCTGTGAGCAGGCTCACGTTCCCGCCATTCAGGTTGGCCGAAAGCGTGCTGGCGCCGATGCCGGACGAGGTGAGGGCGCCTGCACCGGCAGCGACCGTGAAGTCTGTGGGGTCGATCAACCAGGTGCCATGCCTGCCGGCCCTGCTGAGCGTGGTGACCCGCATGTCGGCCGCGATCTGCACATGGGCCGCCGAGGTTTCCACCTGGCCGCCGGCGCCTTGTTCCGCACCTGCCGTGATACTGCCGCCGGCCAGCAGGCTGCCGTTGTCCATGCCGCCCTTGATGCTGACCCGGCCAGCGTCGGCCGTGCCCGTGGCGTCGGCGCTGATGCGGCCGGTGCTGACCACCTGGTCGCCAGTGATCCAGATCTCGCCCTGGCGTTCAACCAGGGTGTTGGCACGCACGATGCCCGTGTTGTTGACCAGCGACTCGGCGATGGCCTGGGCCGAGTGCGCCGTCAGCGTCACGGTGCCGCCGTCAGCCCGCAGGCTGCCACTGTTGCTGACGCTGCCGGACGCACCCGCAGTCACCACGGCCGAGATCAGGCCGCTGCCGCTGATGCTGACGGTGGCCGCGCGGCCCGAGGCCAGCACCACGGCGCCCGCGTCCACCGACACGTCGCCCCGGTTGTCCACCTGCTGACCAAACAACGCCAGGTAGCCCCCCGCGCTGGCGCGCAAGCTGCCCTGGTTGGACACCGTGCCTGCAACGCCTGTTGCGTTGAAGATGTAGCGGCCGTCGGCAAAGTCTTGCTGCGACATGTCCAGCGTGGAAGCCACCAGGCCGCCCACATCAACCTTCGATCCTGGTGCGAACAGTACGCCATGCGGATTGGTCAGGAAGACCTGGCCGTTGGCGCGCATCTGGCCGTAGATTTCGGTGCCACTGTGGCCGACGACACGGTTCAATGCCACCGAACTGGCGCTGGGCTGGCGAAACTCGACCGCTGCACCGCTGCCGATGTTGAAGCTCTGCCAGTCCATGCCCAGGCGTTGCGTGGACTGGTTGACGATCAACAGGTTGGGGCGCTGTTGCAGTTGCCCCGCCCCCACCACGACTTGCCCGCCGATGGGGAGTGCGCCGGCCGGCACCTGAGCGTAGGCCAGGCCAGCGGTGCCCAGCACGGCCGACAGCAACCAGGCCAGCAGGCGGGACAGCCGCGGCTGGCGGCGCAGCGCGGCCCGCTTGCGGCTGGCGCTGCGCTGCGCGCCGGATGGCGTGCGCTTGGCTCTGGCAGGGCGTGCGGGGCTGCCAGTGGCGGCGGCGTTGGCGTGAGCGTCTTGGCGGGCAGGCATGGTACTTCTCCGAAAGTCGGATGTCAGGCGCGTGCGCGTGCGCGGCAGCGGCAGGGGGTCATGGCGTGACGAAAACTTGCAGGTACAGCCGCGGGCGCGGGTCGGACGCGTCGGTGGTGGGCAACCGGCTGCCGCGCCAGGCGATGGACGCGTTCAGACCCAGGCCGCCGTTGGACCAGCTCAGGCCGAAGCCGGTGCCGTTCAATTCAGGGTCGTTGCCCGGCGTGCCCGGCGCAGCGCGGTTGATCTGGCCGCCGCCATAGTCGTGGAACAGCGAGCCCACGACGTTGCCACCCAGGAAGTCCAGCGCGTAGCGCAGCTCCATTGATGCCAACACGCCGTGGTCCACCGAGACTTCGCCAGGCGCGTAGGAACGCACGGCGCTGGCGCCACCCAGTCCCAGCTTCTCCGAACTGTCCAGGCTGCCGCTGGTGGTCTGTGCCGCCAAGCGAAAGTACAGGCTGAAAGGGCCGCGGATCTGCTGCTGACGCGCGGCTTGTGCACCCAGCTTGGACCACTCGCTACGTGGCGCGCCGGCCACACGCAACTGGCCGGCGGTGAATGCCATGCTGCCGGCCGAAAGACCACCGATGTCGTCACGCCAGTCGAAGCTGCCCGACAGTTCGCCGGTGTCGTTGCGCTTGCCGGTGGACACGCCGATGAGCTGCAGTTCGTCACGCAGGCGCTTGTGGTCCAGGCCCGCGCGCAGCGCGACGTTGGCGTCGGCGCTGCGCCGCAGGGCGTAGCTCATGTCCACGCCCACGGTGTCGGCCGTGCCGACGGCACCCAGGCGGCGGAAGTCCCCCGCCAGCTGGTACTTCAGGCGCGACAGCGACGCACCGGCCCGCCAGCCCTGGCCGCCCAATGGCACGCTGGTGTTCAGGCTGCCGGTGACCAGGCTGCCTTTGTCCGACACCACACCGCGCGCCGTGCTGCTGTCGCCCCAACCGAAGAGGTCACGGAACTGCAGCGTCAGGCCGGCGCGGTATTCGCCCGTGGACTTGCCGCCGTGGTTGTTGAAGTCGGCACGCAGTTGCAGCGGTTCGTCTTCGGCCACCGACACCACCATCTCGGCGCCGCCGGTGTTGGCGCCCGGCGTGAAAGCTGCACGTGCGGCCACACCCGGGATGTCGTTGAGCAGCAGCAGCTGGCGTTCGACGGCCGGCTGCAGCAGCGGTCCGGGTGCCAGCAGCGGGTCTGTGTGGGCCTGCACCACCTCGTCGCGAAGGCGCACGTCTTGTGCGGTGACGATCTGCACCCCTTCGAGCTTGCCCTCCAGCACGGCCAGTTCGATCACGCCATCGGCCACCCGTTGCGCCGGCAGGTAGGCGTAGCTCAGCAAGTGTCCGTTGGCCTGGTAGTGGCGCGTCAGGGCGCCGGCCGCTTCATTGAGGCCGCGGATGTCCAGCCGCTTGCCCAGCCACGGACGCACCAGCGCGGCCAGCGTTTCGGCGGCGTACGAAGTGGCGCCGGTGATGCGGAACTCGGACACCGTGACCGCCGCGCCTTCGGGCATGCTGACCGTGGGTCGCACCGGTGCGTCGATCAAGCGCGGCGGTGTCTGGGACGGCAGCGTGGGCGGCGCGATGGGGCGGGTTTCTTGCAACAGCTGGCCGGCGCTGGGCGGCGGCGACTGAGCCCCTGCCGGCCAGCCGATGGTCAGCATGAGGGCCAGGGCCGATGCCTTCAGCGCGGTCGGTCGCCAGGCAACGGGTGGGTTGCTGAGGTGAAGTGCGACTTTCGGAACAGTGCGGGGCAGGGGCAACATCGGCGTCCAGTGCGGTGGCGTTTCGATCGGCTGAGAGGATGACTGTGGCTGCGGTCGGGTGTGTCAGCTGGGCAGGCTCAACGACGCGACAGCTTGTCGAGCAGGGCCACCAACTGGCGCTCGGCGGGCGCGAAGCCCTTGTCCTTGCCCAGCAGCGCCTGCAGGGCCAGGACGGCATCGTCCAGGCGGCCGGCGTCGGCCAGGGCCAGTGCATCGTCGTAGGCCTGCCACGAGGCGGCCGAAAAACTCAGGCCCGGGCCTGCGCCGGCACCCAGCGCACGCGACAGCCTGCGGTTGAGCGGCTCGATCTGCTGCATGACACTGGCCATGGCGGTGCTTGTTTCATCTGAAAACAGCACACGCGAGGTGGCCGTGTCCACCACCCGCACATGCACCTGCACCTGATCGCCCAGCACGAAGTAACCCCCAAACACCATGCGGCCGGCGCCGACGATGCGACCCAGGCGCACCCGCGCGTCTTCGTCAGCCAGTTCGGCAGCCGAAACCTTCTGCTCGGCCAGCAGATCTTTGAGGCGTTGCCTTTCCAGCACGGGCAAGCCGGCCACCTGCAACAGTGAAGCCGTCAGGTTTTCGGACAGGGACCGGCGCAAGAAGTCGCTGGGTCCGGCACCGGGCACCGCACCGGGTGTCTGGTTGTCGAAGTCCCACACCACCACGGCTGGCAGTGCAGAAGTCGCGGTGCCCTGCGCCACGGCATGCGGGTGCGGCAGCACGGCCGTCAGCACACAAAGCAGCGGCCCAAATGCCTTCAGCCGGACCTTGCGCAAGGCAGAGTCCGGCTGTGCGGTGGGCGCAAGGGCGTGCTTCATTCCTTGCGCGCGATCACCCTCTGGTTTTTCTCAAGCGGTGACTTCACTTCAGCAATGCGCCCGAAGGCAAGCAACTCCTGCACTTCGGTGACAGTCACCTGGGCGATGCGGTTCTCGCGGTAGCCCAGCACGCGGCCGTTGAGTTCGATCGGCTCGCCTCGGCTCAGCACGTTGAAGGACTGGCCCGCGCTCAGGCCATGCTTCTTGCCCAGGTTGATGATCGCGCGGTCGCCTTCAACCGACACGATGCGGCCTTTCAGCGGGTACTTGTCCTGCACCGTCTGCGCCACCTGCTTGGCAATGCTCGCGGCCAGTTCGGTGGGGTTGGGCAGGCCGGTGCTGCGTTCGGACTTCACCATCGCCAGCTGGGTGGTCTCGGTGTCGATGGCGCGCACTGCGGCGGTGAGTGTGGTGCCGTTGCTGCCCTGTGTGCTGAGCACACCCGAGACCATCATCCGGGCTGCAAGCACCCTGCCCAGCTTGATCTGCGTGTCCTGGTCGGCCAGGTCCGACGAGCCCAGCTTCACTTCAGCCAGCACCTTGTCCAGCAAACGACGTTCGACGATGGTGAAGCCGCGGTTCTGCAGTTCGCGGATGAGCTCTTGCTGCACGAGGGTTTCGATGCCGATGCGGCCGGTGGAGCCCGGCATGGTGTTGTCCTGGAAGGGCAGCACGCTCAAGGCCAGCACAGGGGAGGTCCAGTCATCTGGCGCGCCGGCTGAGGCTGGGCGGGCGGTGGGGTTGCGGAAACGCGCCGCCAGTTCCTTGACCGCGTCGTCCACATAGGTCTGGCGTGCCCGGTCCTGTTCGTCGGCCAGCGCCTCCTGCGTCTGACGCATCAGCGCAGCCGTCATGGCATCGGCCGGGTCCAGCGCCTGCGCACGTTCCAGCACCTGTTTGGCGCGTGCCGACTGGCCGGTTTCGTTCAGCGTCACGGCCAGGTTGCTCAGCGCTTCAACCGACTGCGGATTCTCGCGACTGGCCCTTTCGTAAGTCTTGATGGCAGCTTGCGGGTCTTGCTTGCGCTGCGTGTTGCCCACGGCCACCAGTGCGCTGGCCTTTTGCCAGGAAAAGTCGGCCGAGGTCTGGCTGCCAGCAGCCTGCTGCAGCGCGGCCTGGGCCTGTGGCGCCTGCCCGGCTGCTGCCAAAGCGCGGCCGCGAATCAGGTAGGCCGCGCTCCGTGTCGGCGCCTTGGCGATGATGTCGTTGGCTTCGATCAAGGCCGCAGGGCTGTCGCCCCGGGTCAGCAGCACTTCGGCCATGCCTTCCCGGCCCATCCAGGCCACTTCCGGGTGACCTGCACCGGCCAGCGCACGGAACAAACGCTCGGCGTCGTCCAACTGGCCCTGGCGCAAAAGTTCGTAGCCGCGCTCGGCGCGCGCAATCAGTTCGATGCCGGGCGGCGGCGGCAGCAGGGTGGGCCCGGTCTTGGCCGTGGGCGACGGGGTGAAGAAGTAGAAGTCACCTTCCAGAGACGTGCTTTCCCAGGGCACCTGGCCACCGTTGGAGTCCAGCCGCACACCCAGGCGAACGCGCTTGAAGATTTCTTCGATGGGCAGGCCCGGGCGCTCCATGTTGGCCAGCAGATGCTGCGTGTACAGGCCGTTGGAGCCCCGCCCGTCACTGGCCACGCTGCCGGGCGACGTGGCAAAAGCGACCAGCGAACCGATGGGTGCGTCCACCTGCGACAGACCACCACCGCCAGAGCGTGTGCTGCGCGCGAACGGGTTGTCGCGGCAGGCGTCCAGGATGACCACGTTGATGCGGTTCTTGGCGGTCTCCATCTTGTCCAGCACCTGCTGAACGTCCACCGCCTTGTAGGGCACTTCGTCTTCGCGCTTGATGTCGGTGCCCACCGGCATCATGAAGTTGCGGCCCTTGATCTGCACACCATGGCCGGCAAAGTAGAAGAGGCCCGCGCCGCCGTTTTTCAGGCGGTCGCCAAAGGCAGTGACCGCGTCTTGCAGTTGTTTCTGGCTGGCATTGAGCTTGAGGTCGACCGTGAAGCCCGCACGTTCCAGCACCTTGGCCACCGCGGCGGCGTCGTTGGCCGAATTGATGAGGGGCGCGGTGGCGTAGTTGGCGTTGCCCACCACCAGCGCATGGCGCGGTTCCTGAGTGGGCACGGCGGCCCGTGTCAACGTGGAGCACAAAACCAGCAAGCTGCCGGCGATGAGCAAGCCGACGCCGGTGTGCCAGGTCTTCAAAGCCGTGGATTGCGGGCGCTGGGCCATGTGTGATTCCTCTTTCAAGGCAGCTGTAGAGGGCTCTGCTGGCCCCTGCGGTGACTTGTAGAGAATCGTAAGCCAAGCGCAACCCTGGAAAACCTTCATCCAGAGGAGAACGGTGCTTCGATTGAGGGGGTTCCCCGATAAGGGGGTGCACCTGTGAAAAAGGGCCGGCCGCGGGCCTTAGCTTTTGGACGACACCTTGTGCCGCATCAGGCGGCCGTGCTCCCGCACCCAGTCCCGCTTTTTCTCGGTCTCGCGTTTGTCGTGCTGCGCCTTGCCCTTGGCCAGCGCAATCTCGGCCTTGACGCGGCCGCCTTTGTAGTGCAGGTTCAGCGGCACCAGGGTGAAACCCTTCTGCTCGACCTTGCCCACCAGGCGGCGGATCTCATCCTTTTTCAGCAACAGCTTCTTGGTGCGATCGGCTTCAGGTTGCACGTGGGTGGAAGCCGCGCGCAAGGCGTTGATGCGGCAGCCGATGAGGTAGAGCTCACCCCCGCGGATGAGTACATAGCCGTCGGTCAGCTGCACCTGGCCGGCGCGGATGGCCTTGACTTCCCAGCCTTCCAGCACCATGCCGGCCTCGAACTGCTCTTCGATGCTGTAGTCAAAACGGGCACGGCGGTTTTCGGCAATGGCAGACATGTCGGGGGCTCACGTGGGCCCGGGGTGCGCTTCTACAATGCCGGCATTGTGAAGCACGTGCAAAAGTCGGTTCTGCTGTGGTACTCGCCCCGTGAGATGTACGACCTGGTGACCGCGATAGACAGTTACCCCCAGTTCCTGCCCTGGTGCGACAGCGCCGAGGTGCTGGACACCCATGCCAACGGCGTCACCGCGCGCCTGGGCCTGGCTTACATGGGCGTGCGGCACGCGTTCACCACACGCAATCAGCACGTGGCGCCCGAGGCGGTGACGGTGCAGTTGGTGGACGGCCCGTTTTCTTTGCTTGAAGGCACGTGGCTGTTCAAGCCGTTGGGCCGCCCGGGCAGCGAACAGCTGGCGTGCAAGATCGAGTTTGACCTGCGCTATGCCTTCTCAAGCCCAGCGCTGGAGACCGTGGTCAGCCCTGTGTTCGACCGTGTGGCCAACACCTTTGTTGACTCGTTTGTGCGACGCGCTGAAGAGGTCTATGGCGCCCGCTGAAGCGCTGCTGCAGGTCCACGTGGCCTACTGCCCGGAGCCCGGCCTCAGCGACATCGTTGAACTGCAGTTGCCGACAGGTGCCGTGCTGCTGGATGCGCTGCATGCCAGCGGCCTGCTGACACGGCACGGGTTGATGTTGGACGGGCGGGTGCTGGACGGGCTGCAAGCGGGCATCTGGAGCCGCGTGCGCGACTTCAACACACCGCTTCGAGCCCGGGACCGCGTCGAGATCTACCGCCCGCTGCAGGTGGACCCCAAAGAAGCTCGGCGCCAGCGCTACAAGCGCGACAGGCCCAATCGGCCGTCGAAAGCGAACCCGCCGCTTGGCAAGCCCAAGCCTGGCTGAAGCGCCTGCGCCGCCCGCCGCTCAGCGGCAGTCGCTGGCAATGACGTCGCGCGCCCGGCGCTGCTCGTCGGCGCGGCCTTTGTCGTCCAGCACTTCGCGTTCGCCCTTGTCATTGGTGCGAGCGATGCGCTGGCCCGATTCCAGTGCCGTCAGGTGGCTGCGTGCAGCGCGGCAGTTTTCTGCGCGTTGGGCCGAGGCCCGTTCTTCTTCGGACTTGGCCTTGGCAGCTTGCTCTTGATCGGCAACACGCTTGCGAGCCTGTACTTCGCGTTCCAGCGCAGTGGGCGCGGCGCTGGCGGCTGCCGCTGGGCCGGATGCGTCCGTCGGGGCCGGCATAGCGACTGCTTGACGCCGGTTTTCAGGCATCGGTCGGCTGATGATGTCCTTGTCCGGGATGTCGCGCGGTGGCGGCCGGTCGCTGGCGTTCACCTGCCCTGACTTGTCCCGCCAGGCCCACTGGGCATCAGCTGTCTGTGGCAGCGCAGCAGTCACCAGCAGCGCAAGCGCTGCCAGCCACAGGCCGGCTTGCGAGCCGATCCTGGCTTGCGCCAGTGGCTGGGGCACATGCAGCGAGCGCGGGTTGGAAGAGGCCGAGGGCTCGATCTGGGGGCTTGACATCACCCAAGTTTAGGCGGCCCGGGCCGTTGCAGGGGCCTGACTATGTCACCGAGCGTGAGCGACTACCGGCCTCCCTATAATCTGCTTTTGCGACTGGAGCTCTTGCATGCGCCTACTCGGCAAAGCGCTCACCTTCGACGATGTGTTGTTGGTGCCGGCCTTCTCAACGGTGTTGCCACGCGACACCAGTCTTTCGACCCCTCTTTCACGCAACATCAACCTGAACCTGCCGCTGGTGTCGGCGGCGATGGACACGGTGACCGAAGCCCGACTGGCGATTGCCATCGCCCAGGAAGGCGGCATCGGCATCGTGCACAAGAACCTCACGCCCAGACAACAGGCGGCCGAGGTGGCCAGGGTCAAGCGCTACGAATCCGGCCTGCTGCGCGACCCCATCACCGTGGCCCCCTCGGCCACCGTGCGTGAGGTGATGGCGCTGTCGCGCCAGCACGGCGTGTCGGGCTTCCCGGTGGTGGACGGCAAGACGGTGGTCGGCATCGTCACCAACCGCGACTTGCGCTTCGAGACCCGCCTGGACTTGCCGGTTCGCGACATCATGACGCCGCGCGAGCGCTTGGTGTGGGTGCGCGAAGGCGCGCTGCCCGAAGAAGGCAAGGCGCTGATGCACAAGCACCGCCTGGAGCGTGTGCTGGTGGTCAGCGACAGTTTCGAACTTCGCGGCCTGATGACGGTGAAGGACATCACCAAGCAGACCGACTTTCCCAACGCGGCGCGTGACGCACAAGGCAAGCTGCGCGTGGGCGCCGCCGTGGGGGTGGCCGAAGGCACCGAAGAGCGGGTCGAGTTGCTGGTCAAAGCCGGAGTCGACGTGCTGGTGGTCGACACCGCGCACGGCCACAGCGCCGGTGTCATCGACCGCGTGCGCTGGGTCAAGCGCCATTACCCGCAGGTGGACGTGATCGGCGGCAACATCGCCACCGCCGCTGCAGCACTGGCCTTGGCCGAAGCCGGCGCCGACGCGGTGAAAGTGGGCATCGGCCCCGGCAGCATCTGCACCACGCGCATCGTGGCGGGCGTGGGCGTGCCGCAGATCATGGCCATCGCCAACGTGGCCGAGGCGCTCAAGGGCAGCGGCGTGCCTTTGATTGCCGACGGCGGCATCCGCTACTCGGGCGACATCGCCAAGGCCATCGCCGCCGGTGCCAGCACCGTCATGATGGGCAGCATGTTTGCCGGCACCGAAGAAGCGCCAGGCGAAACCATCCTTTATCAGGGCCGCACCTACAAAAGCTACCGCGGCATGGGCAGCATGGGGGCCATGCAACAAGGCAGCGCGGACCGCTACTTCCAGGAAACCGACTCCGGCGCCGGCAACAACCCCAACACCGCCAAGCTGGTGCCCGAAGGCATCGAAGGGCAGGTGCCCTACAAGGGCTCGGTGGTGTCCATCATCTTCCAGATGGCGGGCGGCCTGAAGGCGTCCATGCACTACTGCGGTTGCGCCAGCATCGCCGACATGCAAGAGCATGCCGAGTTCGTGGAAATCACCACCGCCGGCATCCGTGAAAGCCACGTGCACGACGTGCAGATCACGAAGGAAGCACCGAACTACCGTATGGAATGAGCGCCGCGTGAACCCTGAAGTCTTGAAGGCTCCCACGGTGCAAGGCGGACCTGGCGGCCAGGCCGCAGCGATGCGCTTCATCATGCTGGTGGTGCTGATCGACATGCTGGCCGTCGGCATCATCGTGCCCGTGCTGCCGGCCATCGTGGGGCAGTTCACTGGTGATCCGTCCGAGCAGGCGCGCTGGTACGGGGTCGTCGTCGTCAGCTACGCGATTTCGCAGTTTCTCGCCGCACCGGTGCTGGGCGCACTGAGCGACCGTTTCGGGCGTCGCCCCGTGTTGCTGTTGGGCTTTTGTGGCCTGGCCATCAACTTCTTCACCACGGCGCTGGCCAGCGCGATGTGGATGCTGGTGGCCTCGCGCATCGTGGGCGGCGCCATGCAGGCCAATGCGGCCGTGGCCAATGCCTACGTGGCCGACATCACGGCACCGGCCGAGCGTGCCAAGCGCTTTGGCCTGCTGGGCGCGATGTTCGGCATCGGCTTCATCCTGGGCCCGGTGCTGGGTGGGGTGCTGGGCGGCATCGACCTGCGCCTGCCCTTCTTCGTGGCGGGGGGTCTGGCGCTGGCCAACCTGGCCTACGGCTACTTTGTCCTGCCCGAGTCCTTGCCGCCAGCTCAGCGCAGCGCCTTCGACTGGCGGCGCGCCAACCCTTTGTCATCGCTGAAGCAACTCGCGGCGCTCAAAGGTGTCGGGCTGCTGGTCGGCGTGCTGGCCTTTGCCGGCCTGGCGCAGTTTTCGTTGTACACGGTGTGGGTGCTCTACGGCAGCTTCCGCTTCGGCTGGGGCCCCACGGAAAACGGCTGGTCGCTGTTTGCCGTGGGTCTGGTGTCGGCGGTGGTGCAGGGTGCGTTGCTGGGGCGTTTGCTGAAACGATTCACGGCCCAGCGCCTGGCGGTGGCTGGTCTGGTGTCGTCATCACTGGCTTTCCTGGCCTGGGGCCTGGCCACCGAGCCCTGGATGATGTACGCGGTGATCTTCGCCAACGTGCTGGGTGCGGCCGTGGCCGCTTCCTTGCAGGGCCTGGTGTCCGCTGCCGCCGATGAACGCACCCAAGGCCAGACCATGGGCGCAGTCAGCAGCCTGAACAGCCTGATGGCCGTGTTGGCGCCGGTGTTTGCCGCACCCTTGATGGCCACCGTGTCGCACCTGCCCACCAGCGACTGGCGGGTGGGAGCGCCCATGTTCTTCTGCGCGGCCGTGCAGGCGCTGGCGCTGGTGCTGGCCGTGATCCACTTTCGCCGCATGGCGCGCCGCCAGGCCGTGCTGTCGCGCCACCCCCTACCGGCCTCGCACTGACTCGCTCTGACTCGCTCCGACTCGCTCCGACTCGCTCCGACTCGCTCCGACTCGCAATTGGCACCGTGATGCACGACAAGATCCTCATCCTCGACTTCGGCTCCCAGGTTACGCAACTGATCGCCCGGCGCGTGCGCGAAGCGCATGTCTACTGCGAGATCCATCCCAACGACGTCACGGACGATTTCATCCGCCAGTTCGCGCCCAAGGCCATCATCCTGTCGGGCAGCCATGCCAGCACCTACGAAGAACACGACCTGCGCGCGCCGCAAGCGGTGTGGGACCTGGGCGTGCCCGTGCTGGGCATCTGCTATGGCATGTTCACGATGGCGGTGCAGCAGGGCGGCCAGGTCGAGGGCAGCAAACACCGCGAGTTTGGTTACGCCGAGGTGCGCGCCCATGGCCACACCCAGCTGCTGAACGGCATCCAGGACTTCGTCACGACCGAAGGTCACGGCATGCTGAAGGTCTGGATGAGCCACGGCGACAAGGTCACCGCGTTGCCGCCGGGCTTCAAGCTGATGGCCAGCACGCCCAGCTGCCCGATAGCCGGGATGGCCGACGAATCACGCGGCTACTACGGTGTGCAGTTTCACCCCGAGGTCACGCACACCGTCTTGGGCAGGGCGCTGCTGGACCGGTTTGTGCTGGACATCGCACAGGCCAAGCCCGACTGGGTGATGCACGATCACGTCGCCGAAGCCGTGGCGCGCATTCGCGAACAAGTGGGCGATGAAGAGGTCATCCTGGGGTTGTCGGGAGGTGTCGATTCCAGTGTGGCTGCGGCGCTGATCCACCGCGCCATCGGCGACCAGCTGACCTGTGTCTTCGTCGACCACGGTCTGCTGCGCCTGAACGAAGGCGACATGGTGATGCAGATGTTTGTCGGGCAAATGCACGCCAAGGTCATCCGCGTCGATGCCAGCGACTTGTTCCTCGGCAAGCTGGCCGGCGTCACAGACCCTGAAGCCAAGCGCAAGATCATCGGCAGCGAATTTGTCACCGTCTTCAAGCAGGAAGCTGCCAAGCTGACGAGTGCCGGCGCCAAGGGCGCCAAGTGGCTGGCGCAGGGCACGATCTACCCCGATGTCATCGAAAGCGGCGGCGCCAAAACAGCATCCGGCAAGAAAAAAGCCGTCACTATCAAGAGCCACCACAACGTGGGCGGCCTGCCCGAACAGCTGGGCTTGAAGCTGCTGGAACCGCTGCGCGACCTGTTCAAGGACGAAGTGCGTGAACTGGGCGTGGCGCTGGGTCTGCCGCCGGCCATGGTCTATCGCCATCCCTTCCCCGGGCCCGGCCTGGGCGTACGCATCCTGGGCGAGGTGAAGAAGGAATACGCCGACCTGCTGCGCCGCGCCGACGCCATCTTCATCGAAGAACTGCGCGACTTCATCGACCCGGCCACCGGCAAGAGTTGGTACGACCTGACGAGCCAGGCCTTTGCCGTCTTCTTGCCCGTCAAGAGCGTGGGCGTGATGGGCGACGGCCGCACCTACGACTACGTGGTGGCGCTGCGCGCCGTGCAGACCAGCGACTTCATGACCGCCGACTGGGCTGAACTGCCCTACGCGCTGCTGAAGAAGGTCAGCAGCCGCATCATCAACGAAGTGCGCGGCATCAACCGCGTGACCTACGACGTGAGCAGCAAGCCACCGGCGACCATCGAGTGGGAATGAGTCACCATCGCTTACCTGGCCTACGGCATGGACCTGACGCTGGAGGAGGCGCGCCTGCTGCTGGCACAGGCGCGTGTCGATGTCAGTTCCGGGCAGTCGCCGGCCCGGGCCAAGGTCGAGCAGCGCAGCGAAGTCGCCGTCGCCATGAGCTTCGGGCGGTGGGCGACCCGGTATTTCGAGTTCAAGTCCGACGCGCTTGTGATCGGAAAGCGATTGGGCATTCCAGGGCTTCGGACCTGTCAGGTCGGGCGCTGACTATGTGCAGAAGTTTGTCCGTTAGGTCTTTTTTACGGTACGACCGATTCCAGGGTTAGCGATCCCCCACGACGGCCGGCCGGAGCGCAGGGCGCCTATGACCCTGCCGCCCTCTTGCCACCGAACACGCCTGCACCGGCGAACCTCGCTCTTGCGCCCAGTCGCTCTTCCACGCGCAGCATCTCGTTCCATTTGGCCATGCGCTCGCCGCGAGC
>JBBRCN010000017.1:0-63871 GCA_038204775.1 Burkholderiales bacterium
CCCAACAACTGCCCCTGGCTGGCGAGCGTTGGCAGGTGCTGGCAACGGGCAAAACCCTGAATGGCATCGGGCGTTTCACCCAATGCCTGCAGGTCTTGCAGCAGTCGCGGGGTTTTATGCCGCCCGGCGTAGTCAAAACCCATGGCATTCCAATAGGGAAGGGCCTGCAATTGGGTTTCCAGCGGCTCGTAGTAGCCCCAAAACAGCTGCAGAAACTGCAGATAGCGGGCCCGGGACATGTCCGCATTCAGCAGGGGCAGCCGGGATTCAAGTGCTGTATGGCGCGAACCGGTGGCTTCTTTCAAACGTTTCAAAATCATATTCTTGGGCCAAATTTGGGCTGCGTACTGTCGCGCAAGCCATGCGGCAAAGTTGGTGCCATTGAGTAATGCCTGTAACACTGTCGGCAATTCAGGCACTGCTGAATTTGTTTTGTGGTGGCGTAGGGGATGGCTTTTGAAGCCATGGTGCTGTGTGCAGTTTCGTTGCGTTTGTAAACAGCGCTCACCCCAGCGGGCAAAGCCCTTTGTTTTTGCTTCCGTTTGGCCTGTTGCCGATGAAAGCATCAATGTCTGAATAAGTGCCTGTCAGCATTGCGCATGAGCATGTTTTGACCTGTTTTTTTTGCTTGGCCATGGCGTTGAATGAATGGCGTGTTGGAACCGGTCCGTTACCTGGCGAATGACTTGGGTCAGCAGGCTTTTCTCTTCCTGGCGCTTGCGCAGTCAGCGGGCGTTGCTGTCGTTGGGCTTGACGCTACGTCGTGGCGGTAGATTCACGCAATGGCGGAAACGCTTTACGTGGCGTCGCCGCAGACGAGTTTGCAGCCAGGGTGGTCTGCAAGTGCTTGATGCTTCCTTGGCTTGGGGGTTTTTGTGGTTTATTTGTTGCTGGGTTAACTTTGTTTGGTTTTGCTGGCCGGGCAACCCCTGACCAGCCCAACCCAAAAAAGCCAACCAAGCCACCAACCATCAGCCATCAACCATCAACCATCAACCGACCAGATGAGCAATCAAGAAAATCGACCCGGCTCATGGTCCACGCCGCCCCGGAACCGATCCGCCGCCTGGCGGATGACTTCGGCCAGCAGCCGTTCCTCGCCCTGGCGCTCACGCAGCCAGCGGGCGTCGTTGTCGTTGCGCTCGACGCTGCGCCGCAGCAGGTCGATGGACGCGCTGGCGCCCACGCTGGCGGCGTGCTGTTCAATGCGGTCCATGGTCAGCAGGATGTGTTCGCGCAGCGGCATGTGGCCGCCTGTGGCCGGGTCCACATACACCGCGTCCAGGCCGAAACGGCAGGCCTGGAAACGGTTGTAGGTATAGACCAGGTAATCGTCTTCCGCCGGCATGAAGGTGTCGTCGTTCATGAACCAGCAGCCCAGCGACTGCACATAGCCGGACAGTGCCGTGGCGCGCTCGATGGTCAGCGGCGTGTCGAAGACGCGGATTTCAATCGTGCCGAACTCCGGCTTGGGCCGGATGTCCCAGTAGAAGTCCTTCATGCTTTTCACCACGCCGGTGTGCGCCATCTTGTTGAAGTACACCGTGAATTCGTCCCAGGTCAGCGCAAACGGCGCGCGCCCCGAGAGCGGAAAGGCGAACACCGAGTTCAGCCGCGCCGAGTTGAAACCCGTGTCCTCGCCCTGCACGAAGGGCGAAGCCGCGGCCAGCGCGATCAGGTGCGGGATGTAGCGGCTCAGGCCGTGCAGCAGCACCAGCGCCTGGTCGGGCCCGGGGCAGCCGACATGCACATGCTGGCCGAAGATCGTGAACTGCTTCGACAGGTAGCCATAGAGCTCGGACACCTGATGGAAACGCGGCGTCTCGTAGATGCGCTGCTGGCTCCATTGTTGGAAGGGATGCGTGCCGCCCCCGCACAAGCCCACCTCGAGCTGCCGTGCGCTGTCAAGCAGGGCGCCACGGATTTCGCGCAGCTCCGAAAGCACCTGGTCGAAGTCGCTGCAGATGCCGGTGGCCATTTCGATCATGCTGCGCGTGATCTCGGGTTTCACATCGCCCGGGATCTTGCGGTCCTTCATCAACCGCATCAGGTCGCCAGCCTGCGGCGCCAGGTCGTAGTCCTGTGTGTTGACGATCTGCAGCTCCAGCTCCACGCCCAGCGTCAGCGCGCGCGAAGTGGCAAAGGTGCCGAGGCTCATGTGTTCTCCTTCGCGCTGGTGCCAGGCAACTCGCCGGCAAAACGCAGCGCCAACTGCACCGCCACCGGCCCCACCAGTTCGACCAGCGCCACCGCAGTCAACACGATCGGTGCGACGGTGGCGCCGAGCCCGGGCTCGGCGCGCATCAGCTCGCTCAGCATCACCAGCGCCGTTGCCGACAGCGGCGTCAGCGTGACGGCCAGCGCCACACCCTGGCGCAAGCTGAGCTTGGACCAGCGGCTCAGCAGCACCACCACCAGCCCCTTGGCCAGGCTGCGCGCCAGCAGCAGCACCAGCGCGGCCAGGCCGCCCGCTGCCAGCACCGGCACCGACCAGGCCGAGCCGACGACGACAAACAGCAGCAGCACCAGCACGCCACCTGCGGTGCCGAAGTGGCGTGGCCACACCCAGGGTCGGTCGCTGGTGTTGCGCAACAGCATGCCAGCCAGCAGGGGCACCAGCAGCGTCGAAGCGCCGACCCAGCGCGCCCCGCTCACCGCCAGCAGCACCAGGCCCAACAGCAGCAGCACGGCACTTTCGTTGCGCAGGTCCAGCCGGCGCGCCACCAGCGCCACCGCGCCGCCCAGCAGCGCAGCCAGCAGCAGGGCGCTGGCCACCGATGTGCCCAGTGCCTGCAAGGCCGGCAACCAGTGCGGCGCACGGCCGGCCTGCAGCACGGCGCTCAGCATCACCAGCGCCAGCACACCGTACAGCGTGTTCAGTGCCGTCAGGTGGGTCATGCGTTGTGTCACCTGCCCGTCGGCGCCGAGTTCCTGCGCCACGCGTCCGGCCACGGCCGCTGAGGCGGGCACGGCCAGCACCGCGCACGCGGCGGCGGCAGCAGGTTCCAGTCCGAGCTGCCACAAGGCGACGTAGACCGCAGCGGCGGCCACCGCCGACTCCAGCAGGCTGGTGGCCATCAAGCCCGGGTTGCGCAGCAGCCAGCGCAGCCGCACGCGGCAGCCGATCTCGAACAGCAGCAAGGCCAGCGCCAGATCGATGACGAGGCGTGCGCTGCCGTCCAGCGGCATCTGCACACCCATGCCTGCGGCGGCGGCGACGCCACCGGCCAGGGTGTAGCCGACCAGACGCGGCAGCCGCGTCGTGCGGGCGATGGCCTCGCCAGCCAGCGCGCCGGCCACCAGAACCAGTGCCACCAGCCACAGTTGGTCGGGCGGCGCGGGAAAGTGCATCGACGACAGCAGTTCGTTCAGGTTCATGTCATCTCCTTCGTTCTGCTTGTTGTTCTGCGTAACGCGCGCCGACGTGACCGGCCCGCCGTTTGCCATTGCTCGCTTCCCATCATATATTGAGACCAATGCAATTACGGACAAACGCGGCGCGTGTGATGCCGCCACCGCCGCCGTTCAAGGACCGCTGATGGACCAGCTCCGGGGCATTATGTTGGCCGCTGTCGACGCCGTCGACGCGCTCAACCGTCGCCTCGGGCGGCTGATGGTCTGGCCGATTCCGTTCGCCGTGTTCATCAGTGCAGGAAACGCGATCAGTCGAAAGCTGTTCGATCTGAGTTCGAACGCAATGCTCGAGCTGCAGTGGTACCTGTTCGGGCTGGCTTTCCTGGGCGCGGCCGGCTACGTGCTGCTGGTGGACGAACACGTGCTGCTGGCGCCGGTGGCCGACAAGCTGGGCGTCGATGTGGTCTGGTTCGGCGTGCTGGTGGGCATCAACCTGCAGACCTCGGTCCTGGCACCGCCGTTCGGATTGGCGCTGTTCTACCTGCGCAGCGTGGCGCCGGCCCGGGCCCACCGAGACGAAGCCAGCGGCAAGGTGCTGCCGGGCGTGAGCACGGTCGATATCTACTGGGGCGTGCTGCCTTTCATCGCCGGGCAGGCGGTGGTCATGGCCTTGGTCATCGGCTACCCGCAACTGCTGATGCGGGACGACGCCGCGACGGGTTCGATGGACAGCGAGGCGATCCAGAAGGCGCTGGATCAGCTGGAACGCCCGCAGCGTGGCGCCGGACAGCGAGCGTTCCACAGCGCGCGGCAGAACGCGCCGGCGTGCACCAGTGCCTGTGGGGCGCCCTCCGAGTCGCGCGTTGCCGCTTTCAAGGTGTAACCGCCGCGCCCGTATGCGCCGGCTCCCCCAGAGCATCTGCGGCCATCCGCAGCGGCATCGCCGGGGCCCGGCCGTGTTTGTCCTGCCCGGCGTACACCGTCATGTGGGGGAAGGGTATCTCGATGCCGCGCGCGTCGAACAACAGCTTCAGGCGGCGCAGGTACTCGCGCCGCACCGTCCACTGCTGCAGCGGCGCACACTTGAATCGGCAGCGCAGGATCACCGCCGAGTCGTCCCATCGTTCGACGCCGGCAACTTCCAGGTCATCCATCAGGCGGGGTCCGAGGTCCGGGTCTGCGCGCATCTGCGCCCCGACTTCACGCATCAGCGCGGTCACGTCATCGGTGTTCTCGCGGTAGGCCACGCCGACGTCAATCACGGCATGGGCGAAGCCGCGGCTCATATTGACCACCGTCTTCACTTCGCCGTTGGGCACGAAGTGCACGTTGCCGTCGTAGTCGCGCAGGCGCACGAAGCGAAGCGTGACCTCCTCGACGAGACCCGCGTGGTCGCCCAGCTTGACCACATCGCCCAGGCGGAGCTGGTTCTCGAGCAGCAGGAAGAAGCCTGTGAAGTAGTCCTTGACGAGGCTTTGCGCACCGAAGCCGATGGCCAGCCCGACAACGCCGGCAGCGCCCAGCACCGGCGCGACCGAGACGCCCAGTTCGCCGAGCACCAGCATGCCGGCGATCAGTGAAACGACCACGGCCGTCAGGTACCGGAATGCCCGCCCCAGGGTCTCGGCCCGCTGCACGGCTTCGCGGTCGTCAAAGCGGCTCGCGATGCGGATGCGGAACGCACGAATGGACCGCTGCAATACGCCAATCAGGATCCAGGCCGCCAGCACGATGAGCAGGACACGCAAGCTCGTTGTGGCTGCACCGCCCATGCGGAGCCAGCCGTCCGTCAAGGTGCTCAGCAAAAGCGTCTCGGTCACGAGCCGGTCTCCTTCAAGGTGTCGAGGAAGGTGTTGCGCCACCAGTGCACGTCGTGCCGTCGCACCTGCTCCAGCAGGCTGCGATGCCGTACACAACGTTCGTCCAGCGGCATGTCCAGTGCACGTTGAATCGCATCGGCCGTGGCTTCGGTGTCGTAGGGGTTCACCAGCAAGGCGTCGCCCAGCTGCTCGGCGGCACCGGCAAACCGCGACAGGACGAGCACACCCGGATCTGCCGGATCCTGAGCGGCGATGAATTCCTTGGCCACCAGATTCATGCCGTCGCGCAGCGGCGTGACCAGGGCCACCCGGCTCGCCCGGAACAAGCCCGGCAGGCGCTGGCGTGCAATCGCCCGGTGGATGTAGCGCACCGGCATCCAGTCGAGATCGCCGAAGTCACCGTTGATCGAGCCGCACAGGCCTTCGAGTTCCCGCCGCAGGTCGGCATAGGCGTCGACTGCCTCGCGTGACGGCGCTGCGACCTGGATCAAGGTGGCCCGCCCCCGGTTGTCCGGATGCCGCTCGAGCAGTTTGCGAAAGGCGCGGATGCGCTGCGGCAGGCCTTTGGAGTAGTCGAGTCGATCGACGCCGACAAGCAGGTCGCGGTGACCGTGTTGCTGGCGCAGGGTCGCCAGGGTCTGCTGCGCCGGCTGCGCCTGCGACAGTGCTTCGAAATCCTCGACGTCGATACCGATCGGAAAGGAGCCGGCGCGCAGCAGCCGGTTGAAGGCGCCGAATCGTTCGTCGCCGAGTTGTTCCGCGCCCGCTTCCGAGACCAGGTATCGGCGCAGGTGCATCACGTCGGACTCACTCTGCAGGCCGACCAGGTCGTAGGCAAAAAGCGCTCGCATCAACCACTCGTGTGCAGGGATTGCGGCCATGATCAGCGGCGGCGGCAGCGGAATGTGCAGGAAGAAGCCGATGCGCTGCTGGCAGCCAAGCGAGCGCAACTCGGCTGCCAGCGGGATCAGGTGGTAGTCGTGGACCCAGATCGTGTCGTCGGGCTTGAGCAGCGGCATCAGACGGCTGGCAAAGAGCCGGTTCACGCGCCGATAGCCATCCAGGTAGCCGGCATCGAACTGCGCCAGATCGAGCCGGCCGTGGAACACCGGCCACAGCACGGAATTGGCGTAGCCATGGTAGTAGCTGTCGTGGTCGTCGCGGCTCAGCTCGACGGTAGCCAACGTCACCTGACCGGACCGCTGCAGCTTGACTCCTTCGTGCCGCGGCGCAGCGCCGTCTGCCACACGGTTTGCCGCGCCGAACCACAGGCCGCCCGTGGCCGCCAGCGCGGCGCCCACCGCCACGGCCAGCCCGCCAGCAGCGGTCCGGTTCGGGTCGGCGACGCGGTTGGAGACAACAACGAGGCGACTCATGGGCGCTGACCCTCCATCGTTGCCAACCGTGCCGCGTTGTGTTCCAGCCATGCGTGAAGCGATGCCGGCGTGGGCAGCCGGTGCATGGCCAGCGTCTCGCCCGCGCCGACGCGCACTGCGACACCCCCCACCGATTGCACGTGCTCGAACGCACTCTCGTCGGTCACGTCGTCGCCAAAGACCCACGGGCGACGCAGGTGGAACGGGCTGCGCTCCATGAAGTCCGCGACGGCCTTCGCCTTGGTGGCCTGACTCGGTTTGAGTTCGAGCACCATCTTGCCGCGCAGCAGCGCCACGCCTTTGACACGGTCGCGCGCGTCCTCCATGACCGCCAGGCACTGCGCCTCGAGTTCGGGCGCCTGGCGGTAGTGCAGCGCGATGGCCCCGGGTTTGCGTTCGATGTGCAGCACCGGGTACCGCGCGCAGAGTGCCGCGATCGGCACCAGCGCTTCGTCGAGCGCCATGGTGGGGATGCGCCTGACGTGGCCATCGGCAAACCGGCGCTCGGCACCGTGCACGCCGGCGACGCAGATCCTGAGTGGATGAAGTTGCCGGTCGATCTCTGCCATGGGTCGACCGGAAACGATGGCCAGTGCGCCACCGAGCAGCGTGTGCAATTGCGACAGCAGCGTGGGCAAATGGGCGGGCACCTCGATCAGGTCGGGCCGGGGCGCAAGATCGACCAGCGTGCCGTCAAAGTCCAGAAACAAGGCGCAGCCCCGCGTCAGCCAGCCCGGGCCGGCGGCTGCCGATGTGCCGGAACGGTCTTCACCAGTGCGGTCCCGGCAGGGGAGGGTCGATGGATCTTCTTGCCCGGTTGGATGCATGTGCATAATTGTCAATGTCTCATGCATTTGTGGCTATGTAAATAGGGCGCGCTGAGACTTCACGCGACAGTCGGGATTGTGCCGAGCCCCGCATTTGCGCTCAAGTCGCTGGCTTGGCTCGTTCGCTTGCACCCAACGCACAGGCCGAGGTCAAGGGTCCGGCGCTGAACGAGCCATGAGTTCGTCGACCGTGATCAGGCCGCGCTCGGCCGTTGCGGTGGTCTGGCTGTTGAGACCTGCGGTGGCGGTGTCAGAAACAGCGCTGCGAGCTCTGCGTACATGGGCCGCGCCACCAGGCGTGAAACGCCGCTGGCGAGCAACGCGCAGGCCATCAGGCTGAGCACCATGGTCTGGCCCGAGACCATTTCCATCACGATGATGAAGGCCGTGATCGGCCCCTGCGTCGTGGCCGACAGGAAACCGACCATGCCCAGTGCAATCAATGGAATGGCGGCTTCAGGACCCACGCCGGTGAGCAGTGCGATGTCGCGCCCGATGCCTGCGCCGATGGTCAGGGACGGCGCAAAGACGCCGGCCGGTACGCCGGTCCAGGCGGACAGCCAGGTGGCACAGAACTTCAGCAGGGTGTAGACCCCGGGCAGTTCGGCATGCCCCTCCAGCATGGCGCGGGTTGGCGCATATCCGGCGCCTGCTGTGGTGCCCCCTGTGGCGATGCCGATGACGGCCACCGCGACAGCGCATCCGGCAGCAAAACGCAAGGGGTGACTCGACCGCCATCGGCTGAACCGATCAGGTGTGCCACGCAAGGACAGCACGATCAGTCGCGAGAACAGCCCGCCAGCGAGCCCGGCTCCGATGGCCACCAGCAGTCCCGGGCCCAAGAGGGACCAGGACAACTCCTGCACCCGAAGTCGACCAAAGTAGGTGAGGTTGCCAAACACCGAGACCGACACCAGGCCCGCCAGCACGATGCTGGAAATCACCAAGGCACTGTGCGACATGCTGCGGCGGCGCGACAACTGTTCGAGCGCGAAGACGATGCCACCCAGGGGCGTATTGAACGCGGCGGCAATGCCCGCGGCTGCGCCGGCCACCATCAGGTCGTGGGCGTCGATGCCGGATCGGGGCGAGAGCCAGCGACGCGCGTGCACCATGACCCCCGCACCCACTTGCACGGTCGGTCCTTCGCGACCGATCGACAGCCCGGCCAGAAGACCGCCCGACACGAGCACGACTTTTTGCAGCGATACCTTCAGCGACACCAGCCAGGCGTGCTGCTCGTGCGGCAGGTCATCTTCGAGTGCACGCACCACCTGCGGCACACCCGACCCGACGGCGCCCGGGACGAACCGCCGCGTCCACCACAGCAGGCCGACCGTGAGCGCAGGGGTCCACAACAGTGCGGCGTAGGGCGCCCAGGCGGCTGCACCTCGAAGCGCCTCGAAGGCGTGGCTGGCCGCTTCCGCCAACAACGTGAAGCCCACGACGACCGCGCCGGTCAACGCGGCGTATGCCAGAACGACCGCACGATCGACCCACTGCCGTCCCGCCCCCAGTTCATCGCGCAGGTTGTGCCAGAAGCCCGGCTCGACGTCTCGAACGGCAGACCACCCTCGCATCCAGGCGGCCCGACTGGCGCGGACAAAGGCCCACACGATGCGCGCAGGGCCGGCTGTCGCGCGCTGATCAGGCTTGGTCGCTTCGTCGCGACCGGACCCCGGGTCGCTCACGGTCTTGTGCTCGCGTGCAGTCGCGATGCTGGCGGCCGCTTGTGGCTTGAGGTCGCAAGACCGCCGGTCAAAGAACGGATGGCGGTGAGGTCTCGCTTCGTCATCAGCATCAAAGTATATGTAAACAAATGCAGTTGGCTGCGCGCACGGTCCTTCGCCAACGACTCATGAAAGGTTCGAGAGCACGCGCTCGAGAAACATCGCCATCTCATGAGGCCCGTCAAGGCAGAACCGGGCTCGACAGGCCGGGTCTTCGCGGCCGATGCGCAGGGTCAGCCAGTGCGCGGGCGCCGAGACGAACACCGGTTCGTCGTTGACATCGTCGCCTGCAAAGAAGGCCGCCGCCGCGCCCAGGCGCGCCACGAGCATGTGCACGGCCTGCGCCTTGTCCGGCGCAGCTGCTGCCACCGCGTTGACCACCATTTTGCCGGCGAAGATGTGCAGGCCTGCGGGTTCCGGCGTCAACAGATCGGTGATCAGTTGCTGGGCGCGCGTGTGATCGCGGGACAGGCGGTAGTGCAGCGCGATCGACAGGCCCTTGTCCTCCACCACGACACCCGCCGCCTGCAGCAGGTCGCCGTGCGTTCGCAAGGTGTCTCGAAAACCTTCCAGGTGGCCGGTCAGGGCACTGGTCAGGGTGCCGCTCGCGGGATCGGTGTCCTCCTCGGCGCCGTGGTTGCCGATGATGAACTGCGGCTCGAAGCCCAGTCGCTCGCGCACATCGGCCACCGCGCGACCGGTGACGATGGCCACGGGCAGCCTGGTGGTCAGGGCCTTCAGGCGTGTGGCCACTGCCGCGGAGATGCGCGCTTCTTCCGGCCGCGCGACGATGGGCGCCAGCGTGCCGTCGAAGTCGAAGGCCATCAGGGGCTTCAGCTGGAGGACGGCTGCGAGCGCGGCCTCACCGTCGGGCGTGAAAAGATGCTGCATCGTCTTCCTCAGCCGATCTGATGGCGCTTCACGCGCGCTTCGATGCGGGCCCGCAACCGCCACCTTCCCGCATCCGCCAGCATGCGGCCGGCCCAGCGGAAGACATTGAATTCGCGCACGGTGCTGCGCAGGCTGGCCATGCGCTCGCGCTGCTCGGCAACGGGCATGGTGGCCGCACGGTGCAGTGCATCGGCGGTTTCTTCCACGTGGTAGGGGTTCACGATCAAGGCCTCGGCCAGCTCGCGCGCGGCACCGGCAAAGCGGCTCAGGATCAACACGCCCTGCAGATCGTCACGCGTCGCCACGAACTCTTTGCACACCAGGTTCATGCCGTCATGCAGGCTGGTCACGACACAGATGTCGGCGGCGCGGAACAGTTCCGTCACCGCGTCGTGTTCGTGGTGCGTGGCCAGCAGGTGCACGGGCTGGTAGCCGGGGCGGCCAAAGCGCTGGTTGATGCGTTCGGTGACGCGCAGGATGCGTTCCTGAAAGCTGCGGTATTCCTCGAGCGCCGTGCGTGTCGGTGCGGCCACCTGCACGAAGACGAAGCGGCCGATCCACTCGGGCCACTTCTCGAGCAGGCGCTCGACGGCATTCAAGCGTTCGAGAATGCCCTTGGTGTAGTCGAAGCGATCCACGCCCACCGCCAGGCAGGCGTCGGCCGGCAGGCCCAGGCGTTGAATGACGCGCTGGCGGCACTCGGCCACGCTGGGCCAGGTCGCGAGGGTGGCTTCACCCGGCCATTCGATCGAGATCGGGTAGCTTTCGACCAATGTTTCCTTTTCGCGAAAGGCAATGGTCGAATGCTCGTGCTCGATGCGCGCCTCGAGGTAGCGGTCGACCGTTTCCAGGAAGTTCTTGCAGTGGAAGCGTGTGTGGAAGCCGAGGATCGTGCTGCCGAGCATGCCCTCCAGGATCTCGCGGCGCCAGGGGCAGATGCCGAACGATTCCGGGTTCGGCCAGGGGATGTGCCAGAACGTCAGGATGGTGGCCTGCGGCAGCTGAGCGCGCACCATCGCCGGCAGCAGCGCAAAGTGATAGTCCTGCACCAGCACGACGGGGTCTTCGCTGCGCGCCTCGGCCACCACCGCGTCGGCAAAGCGTTGATTGACGGCCTTGTAGGCTTCCCAGTCGGATTCGCGGAACACCGGCCGCACGTGAGCCACATGGCACAGCGGCCACATGCCTTCGTTGGCGAAGCCGTAGTAATAGCCCTGTTCCTCTTCAGGCGTCAGCCAGATGCGGCGCAGCCAGTAGTCGTCCTGGCCCGGTGGCACCAGCACGCGGTCGCCGGCGTCCACCACCTCGCGGTCGGCGCTGCCGCTGCCGTGTGCCACCCAGGTGCCCGAACAAGCGCGCATGACGGGCTCGACGGCTGTGACGAGGCCACTCGCCGGTCGCTTCACCACGATGCCCTCGGCGTTGCGCTCGTGGATGTAGGGCTCGCGATTGGAAACCACGATCACCTGGTCCCCGCTGAGCTGGGTGTGCAGCAGCGTGCGCAGGCGTTCCGCCGTCCACTCCATCGCGGGCCCCTGTGAGCGGCGGAACTCGTCTTCCATGTCGCGCAGCCGGGCGCGCAAGTCGGCGGCGAACGGGGCCAGTTCCGGCGCCGACGACGAGCCCGACAGCAAGGGGCTGAGCAGACCTTCACCCCGCATCAGGGCACGCGCTCCGTTGACCCAGCCGCGCCAGCTGAGCTGCGCCACCACCACGGTGATGAGCGCAATCACGAGGCCCAAGCCCGCGATCAGTCCAATGAGGTAGCGGCGTGTGTCCTGGCTGCGGCGCTCGATGAAACTCAAGTCGTGCAGCAGCACGAGTCGCCCCATCAGCACCGGTGAAGGCAGCGACTCGGCGACCGAAGCTGCCGGGTCGGGGTCCGTCAGCGCATCGTCGGCGGTTCCCGCAGGCGCAGACCCGAACTGCAGCACCGGCCCGGGCACCGGCTGGCCCATGACGTCATGGACGCCCACATGCACCGCGCCGCCAACGAGCGCCAGGCGCGGTTCTGCCTGGCGGGCCAGTTCGTCGGCCACGGCGCAGGGCAGGGTTGCCGGGAAGCTGGCAGTCCGCTGCAGCAGCCGACCGTCCGTGCCGCACAGGGCCACGGCGAACAGGCGTTCATCCTGGACCGTGCGGTCGAACAGGCGCTGCAGCCGCGCCGGCTTGCCCGCCATCACCGCCTCGGCGACAGAGTCCGACAAAGTATTTGCGACCAGCGCGCCACGGTTGTTCAGGTCGCGGCTGAACCAACGCAGCGTTACCTGGTCCATCAGCGGGACGGCGACATAGGCCGCAGCAATCAGCACCGCGACCAGCGGAACCAGGAATCGCAACTGCAGGCGAAAGGTCTTCAAGGCCGTTGCCGCCGCAAAGGGCACCGCGGTCGCCGCAAACGGGGCAGGGTCATTGCACAATCCTTGTATATTGTGACAAATATACATGCACATACCTGCGCGCGAGCCAGTTTCACGACTCGGGCTCTGCTACCGCGCGCACGCTGATGCAGGACACCTCCGGGCAAGGCATCGCGCTGGGGTGGAGTGTGCGCCCCCCAGCGTCAACTGTGACCGCGTCTTTCGCCCGGCCCAGCTGGACGGCGGGGGATGAGCCCGCAGGCTTTGTCGTCAGCCCAGCAAGCCGCGGTGCCGCACAAGGGCTTCGGCCACGATCGGATTGAGCTCGTCGGTGCCCGCGCTGTCCAGGTGAGCCAGAAACTGACGCCGCATGCGGGGTTCCCAGAACTTCTGGATGTGCAGCGCGATGCCTTCCAGCGCTTCGGGGCGGTTGGGCATGGCTTCGAAGAAGGCGCCGATCTGGTTGGCCATCTTGACCAGGGGTTCAGTGTGCATGATCGGTCTCAACTGCGGCGCTGGGCAGCAGGCGATCGGAATGGGTGTAGACCACCGCGCCTTGTTGGCGCGCAAATCCGGCCAGCGTCAGGCCGGCCTGCTGCGCGGTGGACACGGCCAGCGCCGTGGGCGCGGACACTGCGGCCAGCAGGCCCACACCCGCCATGGCAGCTTTTTGCACCATCTCGAAGCTGGCGCGGCTGGTGATGGCGATGAAGCCGGCAGCCGCATCAATGGGTGCCGCGGCCAGCGCGCCCAACAGCTTGTCCAGCGCGTTGTGGCGGCCCACGTCTTCACGAAGGATTTTGACTTCACCATCGGCCGTGCACCAGGCCGCAGCGTGGACAGCGCCGGTGCGCTGCTGCAGGGCCTGCCGCTCGGCCAGGCCGGCCATGGCGCGCGCCACGGCGCCTTGCGTGAAGCGCGCGGGCCCGCTGAACAGCGGCAACACACGCGCCACCTGAGCCAGGCTCTCGGCGCCGCACAAGCCGCAGCCGGTGCGACCGGCCATCGAGCGGCGGCGGCCCTTGAGCCGAGCAAAAGCGGCAGCAGACACCTGCAGACGCAGGGTGATGCCCAGTTCGCCGACCTCGGTTTCGATGTCGTACAACTCGTGCGGACCTTCCAGCAGGCCTTCGCTGAGCGAAAAGCCCAGGGCAAAGTCGGGCAGGTCCAGCGGCGTGGCCAGCATCACGGCGTGGGAGATGCCGTTGTATTCCAGCGCCACGGGCACCTCTTCGGCCACCCAGTCGCGCGTGTCCGTGCTGGCGCCGCCTTGCAGGCGATGGACGGGCAGCGAAATCGCGCCGGTCATGGCTCTACTTCGCCGTTGCGGGGCTAGCAGGCTCGGCCGCCGCGTCCAGCAGTTCATGCTGGATGCGGTTGAAGCGGCTGTACTCGCGCTGCCAGTCCGAAGGTTGCATCACCGGCATCACCTGCACCGCCGTCACCTTGTATTCGGGGCAGTTGGTGGCCCAGTCGGAGTTGTCGGTGGTGATGACGTTCGCGCCCGACTCGGGGAAGTGGAAGGTGGTATAGACCACGCCCGGCTGCATGCGCTCGGTCACGGTGGCGCGCAGCACCGTTTCGCCGGCACGGCTTTGGATGCCCACCCAGTCGTCGGGCTTGATGCCACGTTCTTCGGCATCGTGCGGGTGAATTTCCAGGCGGTCTTCGCTGTGCCACTGGTTGTTTTCGGTGCGGCGCGTTTGCGCGCCCACGTTATATTGCGACAGGATGCGCCCCGTGGTCAGCAGCAGGGGGAACTTGCGTGTCACCTTCTCGTCAGAGGCCACGTACTGGGTGATGATGAATTTGCCCTTGCCACGCACAAAGGTGTCGACGTGCATGGTGGGCGTGCCCTCGGGTGCGGCGGCGTTGCAAGGCCACTGGATGCTGCCCAGTTCGTCGATCCTCTGGTAGCTGACACCGGTGAACGTGGGCGTCAGCTCGGCGATCTCGGCCATGATCTGCTCGGGGTGCGTGTAGTGCATGGGGTAACCCAACGCATTGGCCAGCTTCACGGTCACCTCCCAGTCGGCCAGGCCCGCCTTCGGTGGCATCACCTTGCGCACGCGAGAAATGCGCCGCTCGGCATTGGTGAAGGTGCCGTCCTTTTCCAGGAACGAAGAACCAGGCAGAAAGACATGGGCGTACTTGGCCGTTTCGTTCAGGAACAGGTCCTGCACGACGATGCACTCCATGGCCATCAGCGCTGAGGCCACATGCTGCGTGTTGGGGTCGGACTGCACGATGTCTTCGCCCTCGCAGTAAAGGCCCTTGAAGCTGCCGCCGATGGCCGCGTCGAACATGTTGGGGATGCGCAGCCCCGGCTCGGGATTGATGGTCACGCCCCAGGCAGATTCGAACTGGCCACGCGTGGTGCTGTCCGACACATGGCGATAGCCCGGCAACTCGTGCGGGAACGAGCCCATGTCACAGGCGCCCTGCACATTGTTCTGGCCCCGCAGCGGGTTCACGCCCACACCTTCACGGCCGACGTTGCCGGTGGCCATGGCCAGGTTGGCGATGCCCATCACCATCGTCGAGCCCTGGCTGTGCTCGGTGACGCCCAGGCCGTAGTAGATGGCGCCGTTGCCCGCGGTGGCGTACAGCCGCGCAGCAGCACGCACCTCGGCCGCCGGCACGCCGGTGACGAACTGCATGGCTTCGGGTGAATTGGCCGGCCGAGCGACAAATTCGCGCCATTCATTGAACGACTTGGTGTCGCAGCGTTCGGCGACAAAAACTTCCTTGACCAGCCCTTCGGTGACGATCACATGCGCCAGCGCACTGATCATGGCCACGTTGGTACCGGGCTTCAAAGCCAGGTGATGCGCGGCCTGCACGTGCGGCGTGCGCACGATGTCGATGCGGCGCGGGTCGACCACGATCAACTGGGCCCCTTGGCGCAGCCGGCGCTTCATGCGCGAGGCAAACACCGGGTGGCCATCGGTCGGGTTGGCGCCGATGAGCAGGATCACGTCGGCCTTTTCAACCGACTTGAAGGTCTGCGTGCCGGCAGATTCACCCAGCGTCTGCTTCAGGCCATAACCGGTGGGTGAGTGACAGACCCGCGCGCAGGTGTCGACGTTGTTGTTGCCAAAGGCGGCGCGCACCAGCTTTTGCACCAGATAGGTTTCTTCGTTGGTGCAACGCGAAGAAGTGATGCCGCCGATGGAATCGGTGCCGTACTTGGTCTGAATGCGGCGGAACTCGCTGGCTGCGTGGGCGATGGCCTCGTCCCAGCTCACTTCCTGCCAGGGGTCGGTGAACTTGGCGCGGATCATGGGCTTGAGCATGCGGTCCTTGTGCGTCGCGTAACCCCAGGCGAAGCGGCCTTTGACACAGGCGTGGCCTTCGTTGGCCTGGCCGTCCTTCCACGGCACCATGCGCACGACTTCGTTGCCCTTCATCTCGGCCTTGAAGCCGCAGCCCACGCCGCAATAGGCGCAGGTGGTGATGGCGCTGTGCTCGCTTTGGCCCAGCCAGATGACGGACTTTTCTTGCAAGGTTGCGGTGGGGCAGGCTTCGACGCAGGCGCCGCAGCTGACACATTCGCTGTCCATGAAGGCCTCATCCTGGCCCGCCGACACGCGCGACTCAAAACCGCGTCCGCTGATCGTCAACGCAAAGGTGCCTTGTGTCTCTTCGCAAGCGCGCACGCAGCGGTTGCAGACGATGCACTTGCTGGCGTCGAAGGTGAAGTAGGGGTTCGACTCGTCCTTGCTGGTCTTCAGGTGGTTGGCACCGTCGAAGCCGTAGCGCACTTCGCGCAGGCCGGTGACGCCCGCCATG
Organism: Burkholderiales bacterium; assembly: GCA_038204775.1. GTDB lineage: Bacteria > Pseudomonadota > Gammaproteobacteria > Burkholderiales > Burkholderiaceae_C > Rubrivivax. Next base: position 16,151 of record JBBRCN010000017.1, read on the forward strand.
TCCTGCAGTTCGCAGTTGCCGTTGGCTGAACAGGTCAGGCAGTCCAGCGGGTGGTCGGAGATGTACAGCTCCATCACGCCCTTGCGCAGTTCTTGCAGCCTGGGCGTCTGCGTCTGCACCTTCATGCCGGCTTCGGCCGGTGTGGTGCACGACGCCGGATAACCTTTGCGACCTTCGATCTCCACCAGGCACAGCCGGCAAGAACCGAAGGGCTCCAGGCTGTCGGTGGCACACAGCTTGGGTACCTGGATGCCGGCATCGACGGCGGCGCGCATCAATGAAGTGCCCTTGGGCACGGTGACCTGGTTGCCGTCGATTTCCAAGGTGACTTCGATGGCGGATTCACGCTTGGGCGTGCCGTGGTCGATTTCTTTCAGGTGTTGCAGCATGGCGTTGGTGTCCTCAGGCAGCCTGGCTGGCCGGTGTCGTCAGTCCGAAGTCTTCGGGGTAGTGGTTCAGCGCTGAAAGCACCGGGTAGGGCGTCATGCCGCCCATGGCGCACAACGAGCCGTGCAGCATGGTGTCGCACAGGTCGCGCAAGAGCTTGACCTGGTGCACGCGGTTGTTGTCGGCGCTGATCTTGTCGATCACTTCAACGCCGCGCGTGGACCCAATGCGGCAGGGTGTGCACTTGCCACACGACTCGATGGCGCAGAACTCCATGGCGTAGCGGGCCAGCTTGGACAGGTTGGCCGTGTCGTCGTGCACCACGATGCCGCCGTGGCCCACCACGGCGCCCACCGCCGCGTAGGCCTCGTAGTCCAGCGGCAGGTCCCACTGCGATTCGGGCACATAGGCGCCCAGCGGTCCGCCCACCTGCACCGCCTTGATGGGCCGGCCCGATGCACTGCCGCCGCCGAAGTCGTACAGCAGCTCGCGCAAGGTCACGCCAAAGGCCTTTTCCACCAGGCCGCCGTGTTTGATGTTGCCCGCCAGCTGGATGGGCAAGGTGCCGCGCGAACGGCCCATGCCGTAGTCGCGGTAGTGATCGGCACCACGCGCCAGGATGAGCGGCACGCTGGCGAAGGTGATGACGTTGTTGATGACCGTGGGTTGGCCAAAAAGCCCTTCCAGGGCCGGCAGCGGCGGCTTGGCGCGCACGATGCCGCGTTTGCCTTCCAGGCTTTCGAGCATGGCCGTTTCTTCGCCGCAGACGTAGGAGCCTGCAGCCTTGCGCACATGCAGGTGGAAGGCGCGGCCGCTGCCCAGCACGTCGTCACCCAGAAATCCAGCGGCTTGGGCCAGCGCCACGGCTTCGCGCATGGTGGCCACCGCGTGTGGGTACTCGGATCGGATGTAGATATAACCCTGCATGGCGCCCACGGCCAGCGCGGCGATGGTCATGCCTTCGATCAGCATGAAGGGGTCACCCTCCATGGTCATGCGGTCTGAATAGGTGCCCGAGTCACCTTCGTCGGCGTTGCAGACCACGTACTTTTGCGCCGCCGTGGTGCCCGCCACGGTCTTCCACTTGATACCCGCGGGGAAGGCCGCGCCGCCCCGGCCGCGCAGGCCCGACTGCGTGACTTCGGCGACGATGGCCGCACCGTCCAGCGCCAGCGCACGGCGCAAGCCGGCAAAACCTTCGTGTGCTTCGTACTCGATCAGCGACAGCGGGTCCGTGATGCCCATGCGGGCAAAGGTCAGGCGTTCTTGTTTGGCCAGGTAAGGGATGTCTTCGGTCACACCCAGCCGCAAGGCGTGTTCACCGCCCTGCAAGAAGCCGGCGTCCAGCAGGCCGGGCAGGTCTTCTGGTGTCACCGGGCCGTAGGCGATGCGGCCTTGGGCCGTCTGCACCTCTACCATGGGCTCCAGCCAGAACAGACCGCGCGAGCCGTTGCGCACGACGTGCAGGTCCAACCCGCGGGCAGTGGCCAGTTCCGCCAGCCGGCGCGCCACACGGTCGGCGCCCACGGCCAAAGCGGCCGAATCGCGCGGCACGAACACCGTGAAATTCATGCCGCACCCCGCTGTTCGGCCACCAGCGCATCGAAGCGCTGTGGCGTCACCCGCGCGTGCAGTTCGTCGCCCACCATGATGGCTGGCGACGACGCACACAGCCCGAGGCAGAACACGGGTTCCAGCGTGAACGCACCGTCGGCCGTCGTGCCGTGGCTGCTGCAGCCCAGCTGGCGCTCGGCGTGCGCCAGCAGCGCGTCGGCGCCCATGGCCTGGCAGGCTTCGGCGCGGCAGATCTGCAGCAGGCAACGGCCGGCCGGTTCAGCGCGGAAGTGGTGGTAGTAGGTGACCACGCCGTGGACTTCGGCACGCGACAGGTTCAGCGCCTCGGCGATGACCGGCACCAGACGGGCCGGCACATGGCCCACCGCGTCCTGCAAGTCGTGCAGGATGGGCAGCAAAGCGCCCGGTTCGCTGGCATGTCGAGCCAGCGCGTCGTTCAGTGCGCTGTCGGGGTCGATCTGGGTTGCGGCGAAGGTCATGGATGAATAGGTGCATCAGCGCATAAGGCAGCATGGCCCGATGGGCGACTGTAGCCATGGCTATAGTTGGCGGCAATATGCGCTGGGCGGCCTAGTTCATAGGCTGCCGAACACCGAAACTTGGGCATGTACACCGTCACCATCAAACCCCAATGGACCATCCGCCAAAGCAGCGGCGATGCGCTGGCGCCGCGTGTCGTGACTTTGCTCGTGGCTGTGCACGAACACGGCAGCTTGTCAGCGGCCTGCCAGTCGCTGGGGGTGTCCTACCGCCATGCCTGGGAATTGATGCGCCAGGGCGAAGCCCTGTTTGGCCAGGCGTTGATGGTGATGTCGCGCGGCAAGGGCTCGGTGCTGACGCCGTTGGGCGAGCGCCTGGTCTGGGCCGACCGCCGCGTGGCCGCGCGTCTGTCGCCGGTGCTGGACTCGCTGGCGTCGGAGTTGGGTGCCGAGATCGAAAAGGTCCTGTCGCCCGGGCCCGCGCTGCTGCGAATCCACGCCAGTCACGGCTTTGCCATCCAGGCGCTGCACGAGATGCTGTCTGCGGCCAAAGTGTCGACCGAACTGCGCTACTGCAGCAGCCTGGAAGCCCTGGCCTCACTGCACAACGGCGGCTGCGACCTGGCGGGTTTTCATGTGCCGCTGGGCGAATTCCAGGCCACGACCCTGGCGCACTATGGGCCTTGGCTGCGGCCCGGCGCACAAAAGCTCATCGACGTGGCCACCCGCCATCAGGGGCTGATGGTGGCGGCCGGCAATCCGAAAAAGATCTACGGGCTGGCTGACCTGGCACGGCCGGGCGTTCGTTTCATCAACCGCCAGGCCGGTTCAGGCACCCGTTTTTTGCTGGACCTGATGCTCAAGCAGCAGGCCATCGCGCCATCTGCCATCCATGGTTACGAACAATGTGAACTGACACACGCCGCCGTGGCAGCATTCGTGGCCAGCGGCATGGCCGATGCAGGTTACGGCGTCGAAACACCGGCAAGGCAGTTCAAGCTGGACTTCCTGCCCAGCCAGACCGAGCGCTACTTCCTGCTCTGCGACGATCGTTCACTGGCCACACCGGCCGTTCAACGCATGCTGGCCGTGCTGGGCAGCGACAGCTTCAAGGCGGCGGTGAACGCGCTGGCCGGCTACCAGGCCGCCGCTGCCGGCCGGGTGCTTGAACTGGCCGAGGCCTTCGATGGGTTGCCGCTGAAGGCCAGCCGCCGCAGCAAGAGCCTGCCAAGCTTGTCGCCAGCCAAGGGCGAAAGGCCATCCGGCACCTGAACTGGGACGTGTCTAACGCTTGCCTGACGTAGTGCGCCGATGCTCCGCTGTTTCGGCTAATCCGCGGGCCGCGGCCACGAAGGGCTTGCCCGCTCGCCCCAAGCCGATCCTGCACAACGGGCAAGTGTTCAAGGCCGAGGGGCGAGAACTGCAAACCTTCAAGGCTGGCGGCAACTGACAACGGGCTGTCAGGGGGGCAGCGGGGCTGTTCGCCGGCAACGTGCCGCTGGCGCCGGGGCCGGGGCCATTGGGCCGCTTCGTGAAAGAACGGCAGCGCACCATCGACGTCGGCCCCTGCGGCCGCAAGAGTCCAGGCAGGGGAATCAACGATGGCTGGCACACTGTGCAAGCCGTTCATTCTTGCCAAGCTGCGCCGCTGGTGGGCCCAGGCTTGATTCGGCACATCGATTCCCGTTCGCGATTGGAGGTCACATGCGTGCTGTCTTTTCGTTGGGTGCGCTGTTGCTGGTGGTCTATCTCGTCAGCCAGATGGCGGGTATCCAGTTGCAGGCTTTGAAATCGCCGGCTGGCGGTGGCGCTTCTGGTAGTGGCGCTGCTGGCGGTGGCGCTGCTGGCGGTGGCGCTGCTGGCGGTGCCGCCGTCTCGCCGGCTGATGCGGCTGCAGGCAAGGTGCGCAAAGCCATGGAGCAGGGCAGGGCCGCCGCTGAAGCTGCTGTCCAAAGAGCGGACGATGCAGCATCGCGTTGAAATGGAGAATGTCATGCAGGGCGACCATCCAGTTGCAACCACCCAGCAACTACAGACCTTGCGCCAACTGGTGCTGAAGCGGGGCGTGGGCTTGGGCCTGTTGCCGGCCGATCAAAGAACGCTGGTGTTTGCGCTGGCCTGGGCCGCGTTGCCCGAAGGCGGCTTCACCGAACCGCAAGTCAACCACCAGCTGAAGTGCCTGCTGCAAGGTCCGGTGGCCTTTTTGCACACCGACCACGTGGAGCTGCGGCGCTGGCTGGTCGACGCGCAGTGGCTGGACCGTGATGGCTACGGCCGCGAGTACCGCTGCCGTGCGGCCTTGGCTTTGCCAGAGTCTGGCCGAGCACTGGCGCTCGAACTGCAGTCACTGGATGCTGCGGCTTGGGTGGCCCACAAGCGCCAGGCGCACGACAGCCGGCGCACGGCGCAGCGCCAGGCCTGGGAAGCGCAGCAGGCGCAGGTCCAGGCGCCGTCGCCCTGAGCCCGCAGGCCCATGCCCGCCGGCCCATGTCAACGCAAAGTGGGCTGCCGACGACCTCTCGAACTTGCTTCTGCGGTGGATGGATCGCTTCGTCGCGAAGGGAGTCACAGCCATTTTGCAGGGCTTGAAGGGCAAACTGGGACGCTTGCAACGTGAGCGCGCGGCGCCTCACTTCGGCGCCAGCCGGATGGCCCCGTCCAGGCGAATCACCTCGCCATTGAGCATGTCGTTTTCAAAGATGTGCTTCACCAGCTTGGCGTAGTCCTGCGGTGTACCCAGGCGGCTGGGGAAGGGCACGCCGGCGGCCAGGGCGTCCTGCACCTCCTTGGGCATGCCAAAGAGCATGGGCGTGCCGAAGATGCCGGGTGCGATGGTCATGTTGCGGATGCCGTTGCGCGCCAGGTCGCGCGCGATGGGCAGCGTCATGCCCACCACGCCGCCCTTGCTGGCGGCATAGGCGGCCTGGCCGATCTGGCCGTCATAGGCCGCCACGCTGGCGGTGCTGATGAGCACGCCGCGTTCGCCGGTGGTTTCGGCGGTGTTCTTCGCCATTGCCTCGGCGGCCAGGCGAATCATGTTGAAGCTGCCGATCAGGTTGACCGTGATGGTCTTGGTGAACACGGCCAAAGGGTGCGCACCGTCCTTGCCCACCGTCTTCACCGCCGGCGCAATGCCTGCACAGTTGACCAGTCCCATCAGCTTGCCCAGGCCCACGGCAGCGGCAACCGCGGCCTGGCCGTCGGCTTCCTGGCTGACATCGCATCTGACGAACACGCCGCCGATGTCGGCTGCCACCTTCTGCCCAGCGTCGATCTGCAGGTCGGCCACCACCACCTGGCCGCCAGCTGCCGCCAGCATGCGTGCCGTGCCTTCGCCCAGACCCGATGCGCCGCCGGTGACGATGAAAACCTTGCCTGCGATGTCCATGGTGAGTTTCCTTGTCTGGTGGTCGGCTCAGGCGCCCATCGCGCCCATGACACGGGCGGTGATTTCTTCAACGGTTCCAGTGCCGCTGATGCGTGCATAACGCGGCGCCCCGGCATCGCCGGTGGCAGCCCACTGGCCGTAGTAGTCCACCAGCGGCCGGGTCTGCTGCTGATAGACCTGCAGCCGCTTCTTGACCGTTTCTTCCTTGTCGTCGTCGCGCTGAATCAGCGGTTCGCCGGTGACGTCGTCCTTGCCTTCAGTTTTGGGCGGGTTGAATTTGACGTGGTAAGTGCGGCCCGAAGGCTGGTGCGAGCGGCGGCCGCTCATGCGTTCGACGATGGCTTCGTCGGGCACATCGATTTCCAGCACCAGGTCCAGCTTCACGCCAGCGGCTTTCATGGCATCTGCCTGCGGGATGGTGCGCGGGAAACCATCGAAGAGAAAGCCTTGGGCGCAATCCGGCTGAGCCAGCCGTTCCTTGACCAGGCCGATGATGATGTCGTCACTGACCAGGCCGCCGCTGTCCATCACCTTCTTGGCTTCCACGCCCAACGGCGTGCCCGCTTTCACCGCCGCGCGAAGCATGTCGCCGGTGGAGATTTGCGGGATGCCGAAGCGTTGGCAGATGAAGGTGGCTTGCGTGCCCTTGCCGGCGCCAGGCGCGCCCAGGAGGATCAGTCTCATCGGGTTCCTCGTTGTCTTGTCGGTCTTCTGGCGGGGTGCCGAAGGCACGGCCGGCCTCGGTCTTGTGTGAGCCTGAACGGCGGCAAGCGCACCGCAGTCAAGCCTTGTCTCGAAACGAGAATATCACGCGCTCCCGCGCGTCAAGCTGACGGCCGGCCAGCGGCAAAGTGGGCCCGCACGCGGGCCAGATCTTCGGGTGTATCGACGCCCGGGCCGGGGCCCAGCGGTGTCACGTGCACGGCAATGCGGTGGCCGTGCCAGAGCACGCGCAACTGCTCCAGCGCCTCGGTGTTTTCCATGTCAGCAGCGGGAAGCGAAGGGAACTGCCGCAAGAAACCCGCGCGGTAGGCGTACAGGCCCAGGTGCCGCAGCGGTGCCGGCGTGGGCATCTGCGGCTGGCCACCGACCGCACCGTCACGCCACCACGGGATGGGTGCGCGGCTGAAGTAAAGGGCACGGCCGGTTGCATCCAGCACCACCTTCACCACGTTGGGGTTGAGGTACTCGGACAGGTCGTGCAGCGGGTGGGCTGCGGTGCTCATGACACAGTCTTCACGTTCGGCCAGCACCTGGGCCACCAGACGCACCAGGTCGGGGTCGATCAGCGGCTCGTCGCCTTGCACATTGACCACCATGTCGTCGCCTTGCAGGCCCAGCAGCGCGCAGGCTTGTGCCAGCCGGTCGCTGCCGCTGGCGTGGTCGCTTCGTGTCAGCACGGCCTGCACGCCGTGGGCCGCGCAGGCACCGAGGATTCGTTTGTCGTCGCAAGCCACCACCACACGTTCGGCGCCGCTCAGCGCTGCGCGCTCGGCCACGCGCACCACCATGGGCTTGCCGGCGATGTCGGCCAGCGGCTTGTCGGGCAGGCGGGTCGAAGCCAGGCGGGCCGGGATGATGACGGTGAACTTCAATTCAGTGAGCCGGTGATGCCCCGCTCAAGCCGCCGCGCGGGGGCCGTCCAAAGGCAAGGCCTCGCTTTCCAGCATCACCGGTATGCCGTCGCGGATGGGGAAGGCCAGGCGGTCTGCCGGGCACGCCAGGTCCAGCGGCCGCTGCTCTGCATCGCGCCGCAATTGCAGCGGGCCTTTGCAGACGGGGCAGACCAGCAATTCGATCAGGCGGTGGTCAAGGCTCATGGTCGTGGTGCAGGCTGGGGGAAGAGCAAATCGAGCAATTCAGCGACGAGCGTGTCGGGCAGCCGCAAGTCTAGCGGCACCACCCACACGGCCGTAGCGGCGAGGTCGTGCGCCAACAGTTTGACGGCATCCTTTTCGGTCGTGATGACATCCCGGGTGCCGGCCGGCCAGGGCAGGGTGGGGTAGGTGTGGTGGTCGGGCAGCGGCAGGCGGTCGATCGTCAATCCGGCTGCTTGCAGCATGGCAAAGAATTTTTCTGGCGCAGCGATGCCAGCCACCGCCAGCAGCGGCCAGCCGCGCAAGGCCGACAGCGGCTGGGCGCTGGTTTCGCGTGCGGCACCTGCACCGGCGGCCCAGGCCGCCAAAGGCCATGCACATGCCACGCTTCGCGCCGCCAGCGCGCCGGGCAGGGCGGTGCTGCGTTGCCCTGCGGTGTAGAGCACGCGGCTGAGCGGTGGCAGATGCTGCGGCAGCGGCTCGCGCAGCGGCCCTGCGGGCAGCAGCATCCCGTTGCCGGCGCCCCTTTCGTCGAACACCACCAGTTCGGCCTGGCGGCGCAGCGCGCCGTGCTGAAGGCCGTCGTCAGAAACCAGCACGTCCACCTGAGGATGCGCATGGCACAAGGCCCGCGCCGCCTGCACCCGTTGGCGGCCCACCCACACCGGCACCTGGCAGCGGCGGCTGATGAGCAGGGGCTCGTCGCCCACATCCTGGGGCCGGTCGTCGGGGTGCACGCCCCGCACGGTGTCGGCCCGACGGCCATGGCCGCGGCTGATGACACCCGGGTGGTGGCCGGCAGCCTGCAGGGCCTGCACCATCGTTATCACGGCAGGCGTTTTGCCGGCACCCCCGACCACCAGGTTGCCCACCACCAGCACGGGCACAGGCAAGGCTTGCGCCGGGGCCTGGCCGCTGCGGTGCAGGGCCAGCAGCGCGCGGTAGATGCCACTGAGCGGCCACAGCAGCCAGGCGCCGATGCCGCGCCTTGGCTGCCACCACAGGCGGCTGAGCAGGGCTTCCAGCCCGGCCGTCAACGCGGCGCCGTGCCCGCCGTCTGCGCGGCGAAGGTCAGGCGCGACAGGCCGGCGCGGCGTGCCGCATCGAGCACGTTGACCACCGCCTGGTGGGCGGCCATGGCGTCGGCGGAGATGATCACCACCGTGTCGGCACGGCCGGCAGCAGCTGCGCTCAACTCGGCCGTCAGCACCTCGACGCTGCGGCCATCGACGGCTTTGCGGTTGATGGCGTAGCGGCCGTCGCTGGCCACCGCCACGATCACCTCGGCAGGCCGCTCGCGCAGCTTCTCGGCGTCGGCCGCGGGCAGGTTGATCTGCAGTTCGGTGAAGCGCGAATAGGTGGTGGACAGCATCAGGAAGATCAGCACCACCAGCAGCACGTCGATGAACGGGATCAGGTTGATCTCGGGCTCTTCCATGCGCCGGCGGCTGAACTTCATGTGGCTCCTGATGCTTCAGTTGCCACTGCGCACGGCAAAGCGCATGAGGTGCGGCACCATGCGCTCGGCGGCCAGTTCCATGATCAGCTGGTACTCGTCCACCAGGCCACGAAAGTAGCGGTACAGCATCAAGGCCGGAATGGCGATCATGAGCCCGAAAGCGGTGTTGTACAGGGCGATGGAAATGCCGTGCGCCAGTTGCTGCGGGTTGGTGCCGCCACCGGCGCTGGGGGCCTGCGAGCCGAAGATTTCGATCATGCCCACCACGGTGCCGAACAGGCCCAGCAGCGGCGCAGCAGCGGCAATGGTGCCCAAGGTGTTCAGGTACTTTTCCAGCCGGTGCACGGCAGCGCGGCCAGCGTTCTCAAAAGCCTGGCGCAAGGCGGGTTCGGCGATGCGCGGGTCGGCAATGACGCTGCGCAAACCGGCCGCCAACACGCGGCCCAGCACCGAGTTGTCAGCCAGCTTGTTCACCACGTCGGCGGCCGGCAGGCTGGCGCGCGTGACGCCGATCACCTCGTCCAGCAGCTTGGGCGGCGCGACCATGGCAGAGCGCAGGTGGTAGAAACGTTCGATGATCAGCGCCAGCGCGACCACGGAACACAGGATCAAGGGCCAGATCGGCCAACCAGCGGCTTGTATAATCGAAAGCAAGGCGTTCTCGGGTGGCTGTTGGGCCCTTGCGCATGCGGGCCGGCTTGCACGGCAAGGTGCGGTTCAAGCACCTGACGCTGCAGGACGTTGCAAACATTATGGCCGATGGTTTTGCGACCCCCGCACAGGCATTGATCGTTTGCCCTCACGCCCCGGACCATCTGTCCACCGAAGTTGTGGACAAGCTTGTGGGCAACGGGTGATGGACATGCACAAACCCACGCCGTTTCTGGCGCCGACAGTCTTTGCACAAAAAAACAGCACCGGTTTTTTCATGCGGATCAATCACTTGCATCGATATGACCAAGGTGTGACGGTGGTCGCAGCGGCCCGGCGCGCAAGAAGCCGTGTCGTGGAGTTTCGCGACCATGCCGCAGCGGACGACATGACGTCTGAACATGACTGAGCCGCTGCCCTCAGGTGCCCCGACCCGCACGCCGTGGGGCGTGGCCGCTTTGCTGGTGGCCACCGCCGATGCACTGGCCGCGCGCTTTGGCGCGGTCACCGTGCGTGGCGAGTTGTCGGGCTTTTCACGCGCCGCCAGCGGTCACTGCTACTTCTCGTTGAAAGATGCCGACGGTGCCCCCGCATTGCTGCGCTGTGCGATGTTCCGGCGCGCCGCGTCGCTGGTGGACTTTGCACCGGCCGACGGCCAGCAGGTCGAACTGCGGGGCAGGCTCGGCGTCTACGACGCGCGCGGCGAGTTGCAGGTGGTGGTGGAGTCGCTTCAGCGCGTGGGCAGCGGTGCGCTCTTCGAGGAGTTCCTGCGCCGCCGCGCGCGGCTGGCGGTCGAAGGCCTGTTCGATGCCAGCCGCAAGCGGCCGCTGCCGGCGTACCCGCGGGCCCTGGGTATCGTCACGTCGCCGGCTGCTGCGGCCCTGCGCGACGTGGTCACCACCTTGCAACGCCGCGCGCCCCAGGTGCGTCTGTTCATCTACCCGAGCCCTGTGCAAGGCGCCGACGCGCCGGCCGCACTGGCCGCTGCCCTGGGGCTGGCTGGTGCACGCGGCGAGGTGGACGCCGTGCTGCTGGTGCGCGGCGGGGGTTCGCTGGAAGACCTGTGGGCTTTCAACGACGAAAGGGTGGTGCGTGCCATCGCCGCCTGCCCGCTGCCGGTGGTGTGCGGCGTGGGCCACGAGACCGACATCACGCTGTCCGACCTGGTGGCCGACCTGCGGGCACCCACACCCACGGCGGCCGCCGAGCTGGCCGCGCCTGTGCAGGCCGAAGCCTTGGCTCAGCTGGACCTGCGTGCATCACAACTGCATCGCGCCTTGCAACGGGTGGTGCAGTTGCAGGCGCAGCGCCTGGACACGGCAGCGCTGCGCCTGGGTCAGCCCGCGCGCGGGCTGGTGGCGCAGCGCCAGACCTTGGACGGCCTGGCGGCGCGCCTAGGCCGCGGCCTGCGCAGCAGCCTGGTTCGCGCCGCCGAGCCCGCCAGCCGCATTGCTCCGCGCCTGCTGCGTGCCATGCGGGCGCAGCTGCAGCGTGAGCCCTTGCGCTTGCAGGCGGCCGCCGAGCGTCTGCAGTCGCAAGACCCGACGCGGGTGCTGCGGCGCGGTTATGCCTGGGTTGAAAGCATGGATGGCCGCCCGGTGCTGAGCGCCTGCTCCCTGCGCCAGGGTCAGGCGGTCCGGGCCGTCTGGGCCGACGGTCGCGCCACCGCCGAAGTGCTGCAGGTGGATGCATTGCCACCCCCGCCGGGCCATGGAGATGGCCGCTAATGCCCTGGCGGCTGCTGCCTACAATGCCCAGCATCTGTCACCCGCTCATGAACCCTCCTCCTGAACTGGACACCGCCATGGAACACACCCTGCCCGCACTGCCGTTTGCCATCGACGCACTCGCCCCGCACTACAGCAAGGAAACGCTGGAGTTCCACCACGGCAAGCACCACAACGCCTACGTCGTGAACCTCAACAACCTGCAAAAGGGAACCGACTTCGAGTCGATGACGCTGGAAGAGATCGTGCGCAAGTCCAGCGGCGGCATCTACAACAACTCCGCGCAGATCTGGAACCACACCTTCTTCTGGAACTGCATGAAGCCCGCCGGCGGCGGTGAACCCTCGGGCGCGCTGGCCGCGGCCATCAACAGCAAGTGGGGCAGCTATACGGCCTTCAAGGAAGCCTTTGTCAAGTCTGCCGTCGGCAACTTCGGTTCGGGCTGGACCTGGCTGGTGAAAAAGCCTGACGGCACGGTGGACATCGTCAACATGGGGGCCGCCGGCACCCCGCTGACCACCAGCGACACCGCACTGCTGACCGTGGATGTGTGGGAACACGCCTACTACATCGACTACCGCAACATGCGTCCCAAGTTTGTCGAGACCTTTCTCGACAAGCTGGCGAACTGGTCCTTCGCCGAGAAGAACTTTTCCTGAGGTGCCGAGATATCAAGGCCTTGCGCGGAACCGGCTCTGCCGGGCCGCTGCAAGAGCCCCCTTGGCAGCAGCGACCGAAGCCAGCGTGAGGGCGCAATGTCATGCGGGTTCTGCTGGTCGAGGATGACCGGGCGCTGAGCCTGGGCATCCAGCATGCGCTGGAACGCGAGGGCTGGAGCGTGGATGTACTGGTCGATGGCGAACAGGCCGTCAGCGTGGGCCTGCTGGGCGAACACGACATGGCCGTGCTTGACCTTGGCCTGCCGCGCAAGAGTGGCATGGATGTGCTGCGCACCTGGCGCGGCAAAGGTGCACGCCTGCCGGTGTTGCTGCTGACGGCCCGCGACCAGCTCGCCGACCGTGTGGCCGGCCTTGACGCCGGGGCCGACGACTACCTGGTCAAACCCTTTGACCTGCCCGAACTGCTGGCGCGCCTGCGCGCCTTGCGCCGCCGCGCCGCTGGCCGGCTGGAAGAAAAGCTGACGCTGGGCGCCTTGGAAATGGACCTCGCCGACCGCGAGCTTCGCCATCAGGGCCAGCGTGTGATGCTCAGCCCGCGCGAGCTGGCACTGACCGAACTGCTGCTGCAGAAGTCCGGGCGGGTGGTGACCAAGGAATCCATCGTGGCACGCCTGTCCAGCTGGGAGGCTGACTTCAGTGAAAACTCGGTCGAGGTCTACGTGCACCGCCTGCGCAAGCGCTTTGCAGAACTGGGCGTGGTCATCAAGACCGTGCGCGGTTTTGGCTACGTGATGGAAGCGGCAGAGGGCGATGCGCCAGCAGCACCGCTTCACGTCCCGTCGCCAAGCGCCGGTCCGGCGCCCGATGCGGCGTGACGCGCCAGCGGCCGCCGACAAGGCCGCAGCGTCGCAGCTTGGACCCTTTGATGAACCGCGGGATGCCGGCCCCAGCCTGACACGCCGCCTGCTGTTGCCGCTGGCCTGGATCTGGCTCGTCGGCATCGCACTGGCCAGCCTGGGCGCATACCTGCTGGCCCGTGATGCGGCCAACACGGCTTTTGACCGGTCGCTGCAGGACGAAGCTTCGGCGCTGGCCGCCAAGGTCATGTGGTCCGACCGTGGCCCGCTGCTGGACGTGAGCCGGCAGACACTGGAACTGCTGACCTGGGACAGCGCCGACCGCAACGGCTTTGCCATGGTGGACATCGATGGCGCGCCGCTGGCCGGCGATGCCGACGTGCCGGTGCCGTTCAACCGTGAAGGCAGCCACCAGCGGCCGATGCTCTTCAATGGGGTCTACCGGGGTGAACCAGTGCGCGGTGCGGTGTTTTCGGTCACCTCGCCGATGATCGACCGCACGGTGGCCATCGTGGTGGTTGAAACACAGCGCAAGCGCACCGCGCTCACCCGAGACCTTCAGCTGGCCGTCGTGCTGCCGGCGCTGGCGCTGGGTATCGTCACCTTTGCGCTGCTGGGCTGGGGCGTGCACAGGGGTCTGCGGCCGCTGCACCGCCTGAGCCAGGAGATTGCACTGCGCGACCTGCATGACTGGCGGCCGCTGTCGATGGCGCGCGTGCCGGCCGAGGCGCTGCCCATGGTGGACCGCATCAACACACTGATGTTGGACGTGCAGCAGTCGGTGGCTCTGCAGCGTCGTTTTGTTGCCGATGCGGCGCACCAGTTGCGCACGCCAGTGGCCGGTATCCGCGTGCTGGCGCAAGAGCTGCAGAGTGTGCTGTGCACCGCGCCGCCAGCGGCGCCGGGCTGGCAGCCGCTGCTGGGTGAACTGCACCTGTCCACCGAACGCCTGAGCCGTCTGATCGGCCAATTGCTCAGCCTGGCCGGATCAGAAACGGCCTTGACGATGGACGCCGAGCACCGCCGGCAGGACATCGTGCCGCTGATCCGCGAAGCCACCGAGCCGCTGGTGCTGCAAGGCCTGCGAAAGGGCCATGTCATCGAGCTGGAAGCACCTGAGCAGCCGGTGATGGCCAGGGCGCACCCGATCTGGCTGGGCGAGGTGGTCAACAACCTGCTGGACAACGCGCAGCGCTATGGCGGCCAACGCATCGTGCTGCGCGCCTCGGCCTTGCCCGAAGGGGGCGCCGAGGTGATCGTGGAAGACAACGGCCCTGGCGTGCGTGCCGACGAACTGCCTCGCCTGTTCGAGCCCTTCTGGCGCGGCGAACGGGCCGACATGCGGGCCGATGGGGGCACTGGCCTGGGGCTGGCCATCGCTCGAGAGATCGTGGCCCGCCTGGGCGGCACGCTGACGGCTGTGACTCGACCTGAGGTGGACGGCATGCGCTTCACGGTGCGACTGAGCGACTGAGCGACTGAGCGACTTAGTGCCTTAGCGCCTTAGCGACTGAGCGACTGAGCGGGGTCTGGGCCCCGTCTCACTTCTGGAACGGCTTGCCGCTGAGCCGCACCCCGGCCTTGATGCCACGTTTGGCAAACCAGCCGCGGTTCATTTCCAGCGCATAGCGCACGGGCTGTGCAGAACAGTGCGAACGCTCGGACTGCGGCTCCATGTCGGCCAGGTTGACGATGGTGCCGTCGTCGGCCAGGAAGGCAATGGTCAGCGGCACCAGCGTGTTGCGCATCCAGAAGCAGCGCATGCCGGGCTCGTCGTTGACGAACAACATGCCTTCGCTGGTGCCCATCTCGCGGCGGAACATCATGCCCGTGGCCTGCTGGTCGGGGGTCAACGCCATCTCGGTCTTGATGACGTGGATGCCAGCTTGCAGGTTGATGGTGGGCAACCGGGGCTGAGGGCCGGTCTGGGCCTTTGCTTCAGAAAGACCGGTGACAGCCAGGGCAAAGCTCAGGCACAGGCTCAGGGCGGCCAGCACGGGGACAGGGCGCTGTTTGATGCAGGTCATGGGTGATGGGCGGACGCGGGCTTAGATTATCCCGCTCTCTGCTGTACTTGACCGACGCCCCTTCGATGATGCCGCCCGCCCAGCCCCTTGCGCAGCCCAGCCCGGCGGCCGAAGGCGTGGCTGTGCTGGATGACCCGCTGGAGCTGGGGCGATTCACACGCTGGGTGGCCGGGCCGGGCGGCGAGCGCTGGGCCGAGTCGTCGCTGCAACTGGCAGGCCTGCACTGCACGGCCTGCAGCGGCATCATCGAGCAGGCGCTGGGCCGGGTCGCCGGTGTGCACATGGCTCGTGTCAGCGCGGCGGCCGAGCGCGCCACGGTGTGCTGGGACCCGGATCTCACACGCCCCTCGGCACTGATCGCCGCCGTGCGCCGGGCCGGCTATGACGCGGTGCCCGATGCCGCTGCACCGGCCCGTGCGCTGCGCCTGCAACTGCAGCGTCAGGCGCTGTGGCGCCTGTTCGTGGCTGGTTTCTGCGCCATGCAGGTGATGATGTTCGCCACGCCCAGCTACGTGGCCGCAGCAGGCGAGCTGAGCGATGAGATGCGGCGCCTGCTGAACTGGGGCGCCTGGATGCTGACGCTGCCGGTGATGGCTTTTTCCGCCACGCCCTACTTTGCTGGCGCCTGGCGCGCGATTCGCACGCGCACCATCGGCATGGACGTGCCCGTGGCGCTGGGCATTGCCATCACTTTCATCGCCAGTACCGGGGCCACGTTCGAGCCGGATGGCATTTTTGGCCACGAGGTGTACTTCGACTCCCTGACCATGTTCGTCACCTTCTTGCTGGGCGCAAGATGGCTGGAACTGCGCTCGCGCCAGCGCGCGGCCGAGACGCTGGAACGTGCGCTGGCGCGCCTGCCCGAAACCGCCTGGCGCGTCGCCGCCGACGGCGGCGTCAGTGCCGTCAGCGTGCAGCGGCTGCATGTGGGCGACCAGGTGCGCGTGCCGCTGGGCCAGGCCTTCCCGGCCGACGGCGTGCTGGAGCAGGGTGACACGCAGGCCGATGAGTCGCTGCTCACGGGCGAGTCGGCACCCGTGCCCAAGCGAATGGGTGACAGCGTCGTGGCCGGCAGCAGCAACGTCGGCGCGCCGGTGCTGGTGCGGGTTCTGCGGGTGGGCGGTGACACGCGGCTGGAGACCATCGTCTCGATGATGCGCAGCGCGCTCACGCAACGCCCGGCGGCGGCCCGTGTGGCCGACCGCTGGGCAGCGCCTTTCCTGTGGGCGGTGCTGCTGCTGGCGGCCGGCGCGGCGGCGGTGTGGAGCGTCATCGACCCGTCGCGGGCCGTCTGGGTGGCCGTGTCGGTGCTGATCGTGACCTGCCCCTGTGCGCTGTCCCTGGCCGCGCCGGCCACGCTGGTGGCCGCCGCTCGGGGCCTGGCGCGGCGCGGCGTGCTGCTGCAGCGGCTGGACGCCATCGAGGTGCTGGCCACGGCGCAGCACATTTTCCTGGACAAGACAGGTACCCTGACCGAAGACCGTCTGCAGTGCAGCGCGGTGCTGCTGACGCCGGGGGCCGTGGCCCAGGGGTATACCGAAGCCTCTGTGCAGGCGCTGGCCGCTAGCCTGGCGTCGTGGTCCACGCACCCGGCGTCGCGTGCAGTGGCCGATCTGCAGCCCGGCCAGACAGACAGTGGCGACTGGCAGCAGGTTCTCGAGGTCCCCGGCCAGGGCCTGGGCGCGCAGGACGCCGAAGGCCGCGCCTGGCGACTGGGCCAGGCTGACTGGGCCGGTGCCCAGGCACCGCTGCCGGCAGGTGCCCAGACACCCCTGCGGGCCAATGCCCAAGCGCCCCTGCGGGCCGGCGCCCAAGCGCCCCTGCCTGCCGATGCCCAAGCGCCCCTGCCGGCCGATGCCCGGCTGGTGCTGTCCTGCAATGGCCGCTTGCTTGCCGGCTTCGTGCTGGAAGAGGTCTTGCGGCCCGGTGCCGTGCAGGCGGTTCAGGCTTTGCAGAGCGATGGTGTGACGTTGCGCTTGGTCACCGGCGACACCGCAGAGCGCGCACGCCAGCTGGCCGACCGTGTCGGCATCGTGAATGTGTTGGCCGCTGCCACGCCCGAGGCCAAACTCGCGGCCCTGATCGAGTTGCAGCGCCAGGGCCACAAGGTCGTGATGGTGGGCGACGGCGTCAATGACGCGCCGGTGTTGGCGCGCGCCGATGCGTCCCTGGCGATGGGGCAGGGCGCCCTGGTGTCACGCTGCCATGCCGACGCGGTGATCACCAGCAGCCGTTTGCTCGACCTGGTGAGCGCCCGTCGCACGGCGCAGCGCGCGCTGGACATCGTGCGCCAGAACTTCATCTGGGCCGGCACCTACAACGCCGTGTGCATTCCGCTGGCGCTGGTGGGCTGGCTGCCGCCCTGGGCAGCGGGCCTGGGCATGGCCCTGAGTTCGCTGCTGGTGGTGGCCAATGCGCTGCGAGCCGGGCGCTGAAGAACAGCCGCCCGTCGATGGAAAGCCTCTACGTCCTGATCCCGCTGTCGGCGCTGCTGGTGCTGGCCATCCTGGGCGTCTTCGGCTGGGCCGTGCACAAGGGCCAGTTCGAAGACATCGAGGCCGAAGGCCAGCGCATCCTGACCGACGAAGCGCCGGCAGTTGACGCTGATCAAGACCCCTAGCGGCGTGCCCCGGAAGAATCCGGCGATGAGATCAGTAGAAACAAGCGAGGAGTCAGTTCATGTCTAACAGTGCCGTCATGGCAAGCCCCGCAGGGGCGAAGGTCGACGCAGACCAGGCCAGTGTGGCCGCTGCCCCGGGGGGCTACTACACCGACCAGGCCGTCAGGCTCTTTGCCCTGGCCGCCATCTTGTGGGGCGTGGTCGGCATGCTGGTGGGCGTCATCATCGCCTCGCAGTTGACCTGGCCGGAGCTGAACTTCGGCATCCCCTGGCTCAGCTATGGCCGGTTGCGGCCGCTGCACACCAACGCGGTGATCTTTGCGTTTGGCGGCTGCGCGCTGATGGCCACTTCGTTCCACGTCGTGCAACGCACCTGCCAGACGCGACTGTTTGCGCCGGGCCTGGCGATGTTCGTGTTCTGGGGCTGGCAGCTGGTGATCGTGGCTGCGGCGATCAGCTTGCCGCTGGGCATGACCCAGGGCAAGGAGTACGCCGAACTCGAATGGCCCATCGACCTGCTGATCGCCGTGGTCTGGGTCAGTTACGCCATCGTGTTCTTCGGCACCGTCGGCATCCGCAAGGTGCGCCACATCTACGTCGCCAACTGGTTCTTCGGTGCCTTCATCCTGGCCGTGGCGCTGCTGCATATCGTCAACAGCGCGGCCATTCCGGTGAGCCTGACCAAGAGCTACAGCGCCTATGCCGGTGTGCAGGACGCGATGATCCAGTGGTGGTACGGCCACAACGCGGTGGGCTTCTTCCTGACGGCAGGTTTCCTGGGCATGATGTACTACTACATCCCCAAGCAGGCCGAGCGCCCGGTGTACAGCTACCGGCTGTCCATCGTGCACTTCTGGGCCCTGATCTTCACCTACATGTGGGCGGGCCCCCACCACCTGCACTACACCGCGCTGCCTGACTGGGCACAGAGCGTGGGCATGGTCTTCAGCCTGGTGCTGCTGGCGCCCAGCTGGGGCGGCATGATCAACGGCATCATGACGCTCAGCGGTGCCTGGCACAAGCTGCGTGACGACCCCATCCTGAAGTTCCTGATCGTGAGCCTGTCGTTCTACGGCATGAGCACCTTCGAGGGTCCGATGATGTCGATCAAGACCGTCAACGCGCTGTCGCACTACACCGACTGGACCGTGGGCCACGTGCACAGCGGCGCGCTCGGCTGGGTGGGCCTGATCAGCATGGGCAGCCTGTACTACCTGATTCCGCGCATGTTCGGTCGCACCACGATGTTCAGCGTGCGCGCCATCGAGCTGCACTTCTGGATCGCCACCATCGGCATCGTCCTGTACATCGCCGCGATGTGGATCGCCGGTGTCATGCAGGGCCTGATGTGGCGCGCGGTCAACCCCGACGGCACGCTGGTCTACACCTTCGTTGAAAGCGTGAAGGCCACCTTCCCCTACTACGCAGTGCGCCTGCTCGGCGGCGTGCTCTACCTCAGCGGCATGCTGATCATGGCCTGGAACGTGGTGATGACGGTGAAGAGCGGCAAGGCCGTCGACTCGCCCATCCCCATGCCGGCGCCGGCCCACGCCTGAGTCGGCGACCCAGGAGCACACCCCCCATGGCCAACACCAAATCCCCGTCGGGTCACGAGAAGATCGAGACCAGCAACTTCCTGATGATCGTGCTGATCCTGCTGGCCCTGGCCGTGGGCGGCGTGGTCGAGATCGTGCCGCTGTTCTTCCAGCGCAGCACCACGCAGCCGGCGCCCGGGCACAAGCCCTACACGGCGCTGCAACTGGCCGGCCGCGATGTCTACCTGCGCGAGGGCTGCTACAACTGCCACTCGCAGATGGTGCGCCCCTTCCGTGCTGAAGCGCTGCGTTACGGCGCGCACTCCACAGCCGGCGAGTTTGTCTACGACCACCCCTTCCAGTGGGGCAGCAAGCGCACCGGCCCCGACCTGCACCGCGTGGGTGGCAAATACAGCGACGAGTGGCACCGTGTGCATCTGATCAACCCGCGCGATCTGGTGCCCGAATCCAATATGCCGGCTTACCCCTGGCTGCTGTCGGCGCAAGTGGACCCCGAAGGCATGGCGCCGCGCATGAGGGCGCTGCGCAGGGTGGGCGTGCCGTACACCGACGCCGAAGTGGCCGCCGCCGCCGGCGAGGTGAATGGCCGCACCGAGATGGATGCGCTCATCGCCTATCTGCAGGTGCTGGGCACCGCCAGCAAGTAAGGAGCACACACATGGATGTCAACGACCTGCGCATTGCCGTCACCGTGATCAGCTTGCTGCTGTTCATGGCCCTGATGGTGCACACCTATAGCCGCCGCCGTCGCGGTGACCACGACGAAGCCGCGCTGTTGCCCTTCTCCGGCGAAATGCCCGAGCAGGCTGAATCCGCCAGGCCCGCAGCCAACCAGGGAGATCAGGCGTGAGCGACTTCTTCAACAGTGGCTGGGCGTGGTTCGTGGCCATTGCCACGGTGCTCAGCCTAGTGGCCTGCCTGGTGCTGCTTTTCATTGCCAGCCGCCGCCAGGTGATGGCCAGTGACAACACCACCGGGCACGTCTGGGACGAAGACCTGCGCGAAATGAACAACCCGCTGCCACGCTGGTGGATGTGGTTGTTTGTGCTGACGGTGGTGTTCTCTGCCATCTACCTGGCCTTCTACCCGGGCCTGGGCAGCTTCCCGGGGACGTTGAAGTGGACGAGCGTCGGCCAGTACGAAGCCGAACAGGCCAAGGCCCGCGCCGCCATGCAGCCGGTCTACGCCCGCTACATGACGATGGGGGCCGAAGAACTGGGCCGTGATGCGCAGGCCATGGGCATCGGCCAGCGCCTGTTCCTGAACAACTGCGCGCAGTGCCACGGTTCGGATGCACGCGGCAGCAAGGGATTCCCCAACCTGGCCGACAACGACTGGCTGTGGCCCAACACGCTGGACGCGGTGAAACAAACCATCGTCGAAGGTCGCCAGGGTGTGATGCCGCCGATGGGTGCGGCCGTGGGCACGTCGGAGGACGTGAAAAACGTCGCCCACTACGTGCTCAGCCTGTCGGGCAGCGCACACAACGACATCGCGGCCCAACTGGGCAAAAGCAAGTTTGGCGTCTGTGCGGCCTGCCATGGCGCCGACGGCAAGGGCAATCCGTTGCTGGGCGCGCCCAACCTCACCGACAAGGTGTGGCTGCACGGCTGGGGCGAGCAGGCCATCGTGAACATCATCACGGCTGGCAAGACCAATGCAATGCCCGCGCAGGGCCGGCTGCTCACGCCGGAACAGGTGCATGTGCTGGCCGGTTATGTGCTGAGCCTGGCGCAGACCACACGCGTGGCCACGCAGTAAGGGCGGTCCGCAGTTGAACGACACAGTGCCCAGGCAGGCGGCGCCTGCCGATGCAGACGGTGACAGCAGTGCCGCTCTGGTCAGCCTGTACCAGAAGCAGAAGAAGATCTACGCCCGCGCAGTCAGCGGCTGGTTTGCCGGCTGGCGCTGGGCCTTGGTGTGGGCCACGCAGTTGCTGTTCTATGGCCTGCCCTGGCTGGAGTGGAACGCCCGCCAGGCGGTGCTGTTCGATCTGGGTGCGCGGCGTTTCTACATCTTCGGCCTGGTGCTGTACCCGCAGGACTTCATCTTCCTGACCGGGCTCTTGATCGTCTCGGCCTACGCGCTGTTCCTGTTCACCACGGTGGCCGGCCGCCTGTGGTGCGGTTTCGCTTGCCCGCAGACGGTTTACACCGAGATCTTCATGTGGGTCGAACGCCGCTTCGAAGGCGACCGCATGCAGCGCATGAAGCTGGACGCCGGGCCCTGGACTGCCAACAAGGTCTTGCGCATGACGGGCAAGCAGGTGACCTGGCTGGCCATCGGACTGTGGACCGGCTTCACCTTCGTCGGCTACTTCACGCCCATCCAGTCGCTGTGGACGTCGGCCCTGACGCTGGGCTTCGGGCCGTGGGAATGGTTCTGGGTGCTGTTCTATGGCTTTGCCACCTACGGCAACGCCGGCTACATGCGCGAGCAGGTGTGCAAGTACATGTGCCCCTACGCCCGCTTCCAGAGCGCGATGTTCGACAAGGACACGCTGATCATCAGCTACGACGCCGAGCGTGGTGAGCCGCGTGGCACCCGCGGCCGCAAGACCGACTTGAAGGCAGCCAACCTGGGGCACTGCATCGACTGTGGCCTGTGCGTGCAGGTGTGCCCCACCGGCATCGACATCCGTAAAGGCCTGCAGTACGAATGCATCGGCTGCGCGGCGTGCATCGACGTTTGCGATGGTGTGATGGACAAGATGCAGTACCCACGCGGCCTGATCCGCTACGACACGCAGAACGGCATGGAAAAGCACCTGGGCCGCGCCACCGAGCTCAAGCGCATCTTCCGCCCGCGCGTGATCGGCTATGGGGCCGTGCTGGTGCTCATCTGCGCCGGCCTGCTGGCCGCCTTGCTGCTGCGTGCACCCTTCCGTGTGGACGTGGTCCGCGACCGCGGCACACTGGCCCGCATCGTCGATGACGGCTGGGTCGAAAACGTCTATCGCCTTCAACTGATGAACGCCACTGAATCGCCCCAGCGCTACCGCATCGTGGCCGCCGGCCTGCCGCAGATGAAGCAAGACGGCCAGAGCCTGATCGAACTGGCGCCGGCCGAAGCGCGATGGGTGGCCCTGGCCGTGCGGGTGCCACCCGAAGTGGCAGCGCAGGCTGGCACTGGCAGCCACGCCATCACGTTTGAAGTCAGCCGGCTGAGCGACGAAGCCCGTCAGGTGCAGCACCAGCTGGTGGAAAAATCCACCTTCATGGTGCCGCGCTGAAGCCGCCAGTACAGCATCGCACGCACCATCCGCAGCACCATCCGCAGCACCAGCCCTTGCAGGAGAGCCCCATGACCAATCCCCCACTGCCCCCCGAAGAGCCCACCATTGACTGGTGGCGTCTGCCCATCGTGTGGATGGTCATTGGCGGTCCGGCCACCGTGGTGGTGGCCGGTTTTGCCACGCTGGCACTGGCCATTGCGTACCCCGACCCGGTGATCCGGGTGGCGCCAGCCGCGTCCAAGGGCGAATTGCCGGCGGTGCAGGGACGCAACCATGCCGCAACACCCGCGCGCTAGGTTGCAGCAGCCATGAAGCGCCTGGTGCGACGCGCGGCCACCATCCTGTGGCCCGCCTTCCTGGTGGCCGCCGTGCTGGAGATTGTGGTGTTTGCTTTTGTCGACCCCTTGGCCCTGCACACGCCGCAGGGTGGCATGCTGCCGCTGTCGGCCAACGCCATCTACTCGATCGCGTTCCTGGTCTTCTGGTGCTGCACGGCGGTGGCCTGTGCACTGACCGTGCTGCTGGACCGCAGTGCCCACGACATCAACGCCGAGGTGCTGGACGCGCGCTGAGCGCCGGCCCGCCCCGGCCGCCCCGGCCCTTCAGCAGGGCGTGCCGTTGACCAGGCTTTGCAGCGCGTCGGGGTTCAACACCTCGATGTGGCGTTGTTTCACCTGCAGGATGCCTTCAGCCTGAAAGTGCGAGAAGGCACGGCTGACGGTTTCCAGTTTCAGGCCCAGGTAGCTGCCGATCTCTTCGCGTGTCATGCGCAGGATCAGCGAGCTGCCGGAGAAGCCCCGCGTGCGCAGACGCTGCGTCAGGTTCAGCAAGAAGGCCGCCAGACGTTCTTCGGCCCGCATGCTGCCCAGCAGCAGCATCACGCCATGGTCGCGCACGATCTCGCGGCTCATGATGCGGTGAAAGTGGCGCTGCAGGTCGGACAGCTCGCGCGAGAGGTCTTCCAGCTGGTGGTACGGGATGATGCAGACCTGTGAGTCTTCCAGCGCCACGGCGTCGCAGGTGTGGCTGTCGGTGCCGATGCCGTCCAGGCCGATCAGTTCGCCGGCCATGTGGAAACCCGTGACCTGGTCGCGGCCGTCCTCGGTGGATACGCGGGTCTTGAAGAAGCCGGTGCGCACGGCAAAGAGCGAACTGAAGGCCTCGCCCGCATGGAACAGCGCTTCGCCGCGGGCGACGGCCCGGCGCGAGGCAACCATGGCTTCCAGTCGTTCGAGCTGTTCGTTGGACATGCCCAAGGGCAGGCACAGTTCGCGCAGGTTGCAGCTGGAGCAGGCCACCTTGAAGGGCTCCAGCCGGACGGCGGGCAGTGAAGCTTCCATGGCGGCGGCCTGTCAGTCTGTCAGTCAGATTGGGGTGGAGTATGGCGCAAGCACCTTCAGGCTCTCTGACAGGCTCTCTGACGCCAGGGTCTGGCATCGCCTTGAGTTGGATCAACCTCGGGTGGCCAGGCTTTGGCACAGTGCCAACGTGCCTGCCTTCACCTCTGCCACCCCCTCCAATTCCGGCGCCATCAGCCTGAGCGACGCGCAGTTGCGCAAGCTCGACATTCCCGGGCCGCGCTACACGTCGTACCCCACGGCCGATCGCTTTGTCGAGGCCTTCGGCGCCCGCGAGTACCGCCAGGCCCTGCGCCAGCGTGCCGAGGGTGCCGTGGTGGGTGGCGCGCCAGCCTTGTCGCTGTACGTGCACATCCCGTTCTGCGAATCGGTCTGCTACTACTGCGCCTGCAACAAGATCATCACCAAGCACCACAGCCGCGGCCGCGAATACCTGGGCTGGCTGCAAAAGGAAGTGGACCTGCACCGCGCTGAACTGGGCGCCAGCCAGCCGGTGTCGCAGCTGCACCTGGGCGGTGGCTCGCCGACCTTCCTGGACGACAGCGAGCTGGCCGACCTGATGGCGATGCTGCGCGAGTCCTTCAAGTTGTTGCCGGGCGCCGAGCTGTCGATCGAGGTCGACCCGCGCACGGCGTCGCCTGAGCGCTTGCGCAAGCTGGCGGCGATGGGCTTCAACCGCCTCAGCTTTGGCGTGCAGGACTTCGACCCTGCCGTGCAGCTCGCCGTGCACCGCGTGCAGCCTTTCGAGATGGTCAGCGAGCTGATGGCCGAAGCGCGGGCATTGAACTTCGCTTCCGTCAACGCCGACCTCATCTACGGTCTGCCTCGACAGACGCCCGAGTCCTTCCGCCGAACCATCGACCAAGTCGCGGCGCTGCGGCCTTCGCGTATTGCGCTGTACGCCTACGCCCATCTGCCCGAGCGCTTCAAGCCGCAGCGGCGCATCGACAGTGCGCAACTGCCTTCATCCGAAGAACGTGTGCACATGCTCGGCGACGCGATAGCCGGCTTCATCGCCAGTGGCTACGAGTACATCGGCATGGACCACTTTGCGCTGCCGGATGATGCGCTGGCCATTGCCAAGCGCCAGGGCCGCCTGCACCGCAACTTCCAGGGCTACTCGACGCTGCCCGATGCCGACCTGATCGCGCTGGGGGTGTCGTCCATCGGCAGTGTGGGCGCCACCTACAGCCAGAACGCCAAGACGCTGGAGGAATACCAGGACGCACTGGCGCAGGGCAACTTTCCAGTCGTGCGGGGTCTGGCGGTGACACGCGACGACCTGCTGCGTCGCACCGTCATCATGGCCCTGATGTGCCAAGGGCGTGTGGAGTTCGAGTCCATTGAAGTGGCCCACCTGGTGAAGATGCGTCAGGTCTTTGCGTCCGAGCTTGAACAGTTGCGCGAGCTGCAGTCTCTGGGCCTGGTGCAAGTCGACGAGCACGAAATCCAGGTCACCGCCACCGGCTGGTACTTCGTGCGCGGCATCGCCATGGTCTTTGATCGCCATCTGCAATCCGACAAGGTGCGGGAACAGTTTTCGCGCATCATCTGAGGCCATGGATGCAGCCTTGATTACCGGCGCGGCCCTGCTGGGCCTGGCCGGCACGCCGCACTGCGCCGCGATGTGCGGCGCGCCTTGTGCGGCCATCTGCGGCAAGGACAGGCCGATCAGCACGCTGGCCTTCCAACTGGCGCGCGTGGCCGGTTATGCCACCGCGGGCGCCGTGGCCGCAGCCAGCGTGGGGGCACTTTCTTCGCTGGCGCAGTTCAGCCCGGCCCTGCGGCCGCTGTGGGCGGTGCTGCACGCGCTGCTCTTGACGCTGGGCCTGTGGCTGCTGTGGCAGGGGCGGCAGCCGGCCTGGATGGGCCAGATGGGGCGCGTGCCCGCCGCGGTCACGGGCGGGCAGGGCGAAGCCGGCTGGCGTCCCATGCAAGGCCCCACGCGCGCCGCGGCCGCTGGTGGGCTGTGGGTGGCCTGGCCGTGTGGGCTGCTGCAGTCGGCCTTGCTGCTGGCTTCCTTGACGGGCGGCGCGGCTGCTGGCGCGGGCGCCATGGCCGCCTTTGCCGTGGCCTCGTCAGGCGGCCTGGTGCTGGCGCCCTGGGTCTGGCGCTGGCTGTCGCGTGCGGGTCAGGGCCCTCGCCTTGAACGTGCGCTGGTGCGCGGTGCCGGCGGCATGCTGGTGCTGGGTTCTTCCTTCGCGCTGGGTGCTGGCGTCTGGCATCAGATTGCCGTCTTCTGCGGCCTGGCCTGAAAAGCAGGGCAGCAGCGCCAGCCCGTCAGCCGGTCGGCCGTCTGGTCGACCGTCAGTCGGCCGACAGACAGCGTGACTTAGAATCGATGGCTGTCCACATCCACCGGGCAACGGTGCAGGCGCCTCGCGCGCCAGGCGCCTGCCGGCTTGGCCCGTACGGCACGCCCGGTTGCCTGCCTGCCTCTTTGGCTCCAATCACGCTCAGCGCCCTCAGGAGACCCCTTCCATGTACCAGCACATCAAGGTGCCCGCCCAAGGCCAGAAGATCACCGTCAACGCGGACTTCTCGCTCAATGTGCCCGACCAGCCGATCATTCCCTACATCGAAGGCGACGGCACCGGCCGGGACATCACGCCGGTGATGCTGAAGGTGGTCGATGCAGCGGTCGCCAAGGCTTACGGCGGCAAGAAAAAAATCCACTGGATGGAGGTCTACGCCGGCGAAAAGAGCACCAAGATCTACGGCCCCGACGTGTGGCTTCCTGAAGAGACACTGAGCGCCGTGCGCGACTACGCGGTGTCCATCAAGGGCCCGCTGACCACGCCCGTGGGCGGTGGCATCCGCAGCCTGAACGTGGCGCTGCGCCAGGAACTCGACCTTTACGTCTGCCTGCGCCCGATCCAGTACTTCAAGGGCGTGCCCAGCCCCTTGAAGGAACCCGAGAAGACCCACATGGTGATCTTCCGCGAGAACAGCGAAGACATCTACGCCGGCATCGAGTACGAAGCCGAAAGCGACAAGGCCAAGAAGCTGATCAAGTTCCTGATCGAGGAAATGGGCGTCAAGAAGATCCGTTTCCCCAACACCAGCGGTATCGGCATCAAGCCGGTCAGCCGGGAAGGCACCGAGCGCCTGGTGCGCAAGGCGCTGCAGTACGCCATCGACAACGACAAGCCCAGCGTGACCATCGTGCACAAGGGCAACATCATGAAGTTCACCGAAGGTGGTTTCCGTGACTGGAGCTACGCCCTGGCGCAGCGCGAGTTCGGCGCCGAGCTGATCGACGGCGGGCCGTGGTGCAAGTTCAAGAACCCGAAGACGGGCAAGGACATCGTCGTCAAGGACAGCATCGCCGATGCCTTCCTGCAGCAGATTCTGCTGCGCCCGGCCGAATACAGCGTGGTGGCCACGCTGAACCTGAACGGCGACTACATCAGCGACGCCCTGGCCGCACAAGTTGGCGGCATCGGCATCGCCCCCGGCGCCAACATGAGCGACAGCGTGGCCATGTTCGAAGCCACCCACGGCACGGCCCCCAAGTACGCCGGCAAGGACTACGTCAATCCGGGATCGGAAATCCTGAGCGCCGAGATGATGCTGCGCCACATGGGCTGGACCGAAGCCGCCGACCTGATCATCAGCAGCATGGAAAAGTCCATCGCCAGCAAGAAGGTGACCTATGACTTCGCGCGCCTGATGGAAGGCGCGACGCAAGTCTCGTGCAGCGGGTTCGGTCAGGTGATGATCGACCACATGTGAACCCGCTCCACGGCGTCTCATGACGCCCCGTAAGCCCCTGATTTTGTTGAAGAAATCAGGGGCTTCGTCTTTTCAGCTCGTCTCACGGCCGACCACGAAATCCCGCCACTTTGGAGGGGAATAAGGCGGGTAGAGCGGAGGGAAATCCTCCAAATTCCTCCATTTGGAGGGGCCGCAAATTGGACGAGAGAAGGCGACATGAGACTGTGCAACTACACCCTTTCCCCGACCCGGATCAACAACGCCAAGCCCAAAGGCAAGCTCTACAAACTCACCGATGGTGGTGGGCTTTTCATCGAGGTCAGCGCGGCGGGTCTGAAGACCTGGCGATACCAGTACCGCTTCGGTGGTGTCCGCCGGGAGGTCACGATCGGCAAGTTTCCAGAGGTTGGCGTCGCGGATGCCCGAGACCGCCACTTCGAGTTGCGGTCACTGTTGGAGCGTGGCCTCGACCCGCTCGACTCCCGGCGCCAGAAGCTGAGTGAGCAGAAGGAGCGAGTCACCGAGGCCAAAGCGCTCGGCAACGACTTTGAGGCGTTCTCCAAACGTTGGGTCCGCGAACGGCTGACGACCAAATCCGATACCTACCGCAAGCAGATCGAGTCTCGACTTGAACGGTTCATCTGGCCTGCGATCGGAACCCGTGCACTGAACGCCGTGCGCCCGGCCGACGTGCTGGAGATCATCGAAGCCCGGCGTGACACACCAAAGACCGCCGAGGGTGCCGAAGCCGTCGACGCCAGTGCTGCCAGCCCGCTGGCCGCGCAGAAGAAGGACGCGGTCGTGGCAGGCGCGGAGCGTGCGTTGTCTGGCATCCTTTGGTTGCCGGACTGCCTGCGAATGGCAAGCACCAGAGACTCGGACACCGGAGCGGCTCAAAGCAGGGCAAGCACTGACGAAGAAGCATCCGCGCTCGCGGCTTGAAGGCTGGGCCTACGCGGCAGGAGGCGGCGCGGGACATCCATCCGGCGTCGCCTTGTGCTGCCGGCCGCTCAGGCCTTCACGGGTGCCGTGTCATCGTTACCCGGCTTCGGGCCGGTTGGCGGATCGGACGGAGGTCCCCGCCGGCCGCTCGTCCGTCGAATCGCACCTAGGTAGGCCCCAGATGCGCGAAGGCGCGCATGACCGGCGAGCTGAGATATCGCGAGCCGAGCCGCCCGGTCCAGCTCCGGCGACACCGGACCGCCGCCGCGCACGGGCGAGGGCACCCCCGTGATGCCTTCGTAGGCGTCGTTCAGGCGCTCGTGGCGCAACCCGTGCCCCGTGGCGCCGCGCTCACGCAGCGTGATGCCGAACTTCTCCAGTACGTAGTCGAAGCGGCGCAGATTGCGTTTGAGGTCGCGGTCCGGCGCACCCATGTGGGCGTCTCGGCTGGCGACCACCTGCTGTGCCAGTTCGAGCGCCGCCTGTTGAACGGGCGAGGCCAGCGGCACCCAGCGCACGCGGCCGCCCTTGCCCTCCACCCACAAGTACCGATCCGCCTCCTGTTGTTCCACCGCCAGACCGGTTTCGGTGAAAGGCATGACATGCGCGAACGGGCGGCATTGCACTGATTCCTTGCGGCGCAGCCCGAAGGACTGCATCAGGCGCAGCGACGCGCCGACGAGTGGGTCGTAGGCGAAGACCTGGGCCAGCAACTCCTCGGTGGCGATGCCTTGGGCCGACCAGCTCTTGTCGCGCCGGGCGTTCTCGTGGCGCTGGTACTCCTCCAGTCTCAACCCGTAATGCGCGGGCCCGCGCACGAAGCCGGGCTTGCCCATCCACATCGCAAGCCCCCTCAGGAAACTCAGGTAGGTCTGGATGGTGGCCGGCGCCAAGCGCTCGTCATGCCACACCTGAACCATTGCGTGGATGTGCTTCTGCCCAAGGTTGCGCGGGTCGGGCGCCATCTTGAAGCCGGCCTTCAGGCTCAGGTCCCGGAAGAAGCGGCGCAGGAACTGCGCCCGCTCCTGGCGTGTCTTGTGAGATACCGTCTTCTCCAGTGACGTGTGCAGGGTGTTGAAGAGCTCGATGAGGACGTCCAGAACCTTCAGGGGCGGCGCCGTGCCGGGCTTGTAGCGAGCCAGGATCTCCTGGGTCGACAGGCCAGCCCAGCTCTGGCGGCGGGCAGGCTCGTGCTTGGTGTTGCGGCCGGGGCTGGACTGCGGCTGCACACGGCGGCGAGACGAACGTTGGCGAATGCGACCGGACATGAGATCACTCCGTGGTTTGTGGCCCGCCGCCCGATCGGCCGGCCCGTTCTGTCGATGAACCTGGAATCGCTGGAAGCAACCGCCGGGACGGATTCCGTCGTCCCGGTCGGCACGTGGTCGAGATCGTCGGCACCGCGCGCGACCACCACTGCGCGGCACCCACCCGGTGGGTTCGTCGGCCGGCGCCTGCGCGCGAGCCAACTCGGTCGGTCTTAAAAGTGAAACGTGTTGATCCGACCCATCCGTGCATTTCTGCAACCATGGGGATTGGTGACGCCGACCAGCCTCTTGGGCATGGCGTCGGCGTCGGCGACGAGGTCAGGCCTCGCGCGTGACTGGTGGATCAGTTCTGGATTCGCATCGCCATCCACTCGCAGGGGTCCGCCCCTGACCGAAAGTCCAGGGCGGTGTCGAGTTCATGAGCGTGGGCGCGCGGGGAGCCTCATGGAGGCAAACACAACCGCGTGCTGCGTGGGACGCGTGCTCAAAGGAGGGCGGGAACGGTGCGCGGCATCGGGTGCCGGCCGGATGTTCTGTCGTGCCTGGCGCGCTTCAGGGAGCGCCCAGCGGTCAACGCTGGCATGGCTGCAGGCAAAGCACTACGAATGGGACCTCGGGGCCGCCGCCTCTCGGGCGACGGCTGCACCGGAACGAGTCCGGGGCTTGAAGGGCAGGTAACGACTGCGACGCCTTTGGCTCCACAAGGAGCATGGCCAGGACGGCCATCGGGAAACCGTAGTTGACGCCGGTGGGGGCGGATCGGTCAAGGCGCCTGACGGACGCCTTCTCGCAAGCGCCCGCCGGTGGCGGCACTTGCAGGTGGCGTTTTCCGGTGTGCGAGTCTGGCGTGAGTCGCATTTATTGTCCCGAAGCGCCGCAGAGCGAGGATCCATGCGGGGTTGACAAGGGAATCTGCCGCCTCTGGTCCGTAGCCGGGGTACTCGCCGGGCTGGCGACCGCGGGACCGCCCTGCAGCGCGATCTGGCGCGAGGGGTTGACGCCGAGATTTCGGGTGCGAGCGTGGTGACACGCGCGAAGTGCCCTCAGCCGCGTGCAGATTTCCAGCGTCACCGGCGTGTCAGCGCAGACCGTCCGCGATGACAGGCCGACGCTGCCGATGACGAAATCGGCCGCATACAGGGGGCATTCCGTGTGGAGGGATCGGGTCGCGTTGTCGATCCTGATCGCGCGCAACACCAACTCGGAGCCTTCTCATGGACTTGATCGTCAGGGCGGTGGATGTCGGATCGGGCAACACCAAGTTCGTTACCGCGGCCAGCGGGGCCGACATCCGCTGCGTCAGCTTTCCCTCGGTGGCCTACCCGTCGAGCGATGGGCTGCCGTCGTGGCCGTCCGGTGATCGAAGGAAAACTACGCTCATCCCCATCGGTGCGCTGTTCTACGAGGTGGGGCCCGAGGTGGCGCTGGCCGCCGATACGTTCCGCGCCAAGCAACTCCACGACGAATACACCGAGTCGCCCGAGTACATGGCGCTGCTGCGCGGTGCGCTCGGCATGATGAAGGTCAGCCACATCGATCTGCTGGTGGTCGGCCTGCCGGTGGCGCTGTTCGCTGTCAAGAAGGCTGCGCTGGAAAAGGCCATGACCGGCAAGCACGACGTGGGTGACGGCAAGACGGTGACGGTGGCCAAGGCGCTGGCTGTCGCGCAGCCGCAGGGCGCGCTGGTGCACTACGCCAGCGTTCACCAGAAGATGGCCGAGATCGGCAAGGAGCAGAGCCTGATCATCGACCCGGGCTCCCGGACCTTCGACTGGCTGGTCGCGCAAGGCATGCGGCTGGTGCAGAAACAGAGCCACTCGATCAACCGCGGCATGTCCGACGTGCTGCGCCTGATCGCGCATGCCATCACCAAGGACATCGGCACGCCCTACCGGGACTACGACGCCATCGACCTGGCGCTGCGCACGGGCAAGCCGCCGGTGATCTTCCAGAAGCCCTACGACATGAAGCACCTGATGCCGCTGGCGGAGTCGGTGGCCGACCAGGCCGTGTCGAGCATGAAGGAGTGGCTCGAGGCGCCGCACAGCCTGCAGAACATCATCCTCGTGGGCGGTGGCGCGTTCCTCTTCCGCAAGGCGGTCAAGGCAGCGTTCCCTCGGCACCGGATCCACGAGGTCAAGGAGCCCATGTTCGCCAACGTGCGCGGGTTTCAGCTGGCAGGGCAGAACTACGCTCGCAGCGTGATGACGGGAGAGCGCGACCGCACGGCCACCGAGCACGGAGGTGCAGCATGACCATCAGTCCACTGCCCAAGGAGCCGCTGCCGATCCGCTTGGTCTTCAAGCTGGAGCGGGCCGAGCATCCGCGCCTGTACGACGAACTGATCCGCTTCCGCAAGGGCGCCAAGCGCGTGAACCGCCTGCGCTTGCTTGCCTACGACGGATTGCTGGCGCAGAACGGCGTGCGGGTGAGCGACAGCCTGGCCGCGCGCGCCGACGGCGATGGTGCCGGGGCAGAGGAGGGTGCAAGTGCGGTCACGAACGACCTGTTTGCGCCAGCCATCGAAAGCTGAGGCGCTTATGAAGCACCGCAGCAAGCGGCGCCGATCCGACGCGATCGTCAGCGCATCTGAACTCGCCCAGATGGGTCGCTGCGAACAACTCGTCCTGTTCGAGCATCGGCACGGCCAGCGCCGACTGCCGCATCAGGAGGCCGCACGGCGCCAAGGCCTGGCGGCACATGAGCGCTTCGAGCAGGAAGGCTTGGCCGTTCGCTCGGCCGGCTTGCGCCGCGCCGGACGCTGTTTTGTCGCTAATCTGCTCTTCGGCGAGGCTTGGCAGACCCAAGCGCTTCGTCAGTTCAGGGACAAGGTATTGCGCCCGCGGGGATGGGGGCGTGGCTTGATTCGGCTCTACTACCGTGGGGCACCCAGGGTGTGCGTTGTTCTCCGCCGTTGGCCGGTGCTGCGTCGGCCCGTTCGAGCGGTGCTCGGCGTATTCGCGGCCGGGGTGAGGCTGATGCTGGGCGGAGCGGCACCGAGATGAGCGAACTCCTCGTCGACATTGGCTGCGCGGCGATCGGGGGTGCGGTTGCGCTCGGCCTGTTGCTACGCCTGAGGAAACGACAGACCAGGGGTGTCGAACGCCGATCGCGACCGGCCGCCCTGCGGGACGCCGAACTCGTCTACGTCGAGAAGACGTTCAGGACGACCAGCCCGGTCCTCATCGCCGCGAAGCTGGATCGCGCCTATCGGCTGCCTTCCGGGCAGTTGGTGCTGGTGGAACTGAAGACGCGATGGAATGGTGGGCCGAACCTATCGGACGTCATCCAGTTGTCGGCGCAGCGGGTGGCGCTGTCGGCGGCCACCGGACAGACCGTTGCAAGCGAGGCCTTCGTGCTCATCGCGAGGCCTGGCGTTCGGCGGTCGCCCGTTGCGCACCGAGTCGACCTGATGTCCGCCGACCAGGTGGTCGCGTTGGTTCGTCGCAGGGAAGCCATTCTGGCGGACCGGATCTCGCCGCGGTGCACGGAGGAGGTGGGCCACTGCCGAGGTTGCGCTTTCAGGAACCAGTGTGACCGTGCTGGCAGGCAGCAACCCTCCTAGAGGTCACCTCATGCTATCCGCCATTGGCGTATACTCTTCGTCGATGGAGTTCATCGAGACGCCGACGTTCACGCGCCAAGTGCAGGAACTGCTCAGCGACGAGGAGTACCGCGGGCTCCAGAACACGCTGGCCGAGGACCCCGAGAGCGGGGATCTCATCAAAGGCGGTGGCGGTATCCGCAAGGTTCGCCATGCGGCGCAGGGCAGGGGCAAGAGTGGGGGCGTTCGTGCCATCTACTACTGGATCAAGGACCGGCACCGGATCTACATGCTGGTCGTCTACCCGAAGTCCAAGAAGGACGACCTGAGCGACAAGGAAACGGCCATCTTGCGCGAGCTGGTCAAGGAGCTGTGAACATGGACAAGACGCTGTTTGAAGAACTTGTGGGCAGCCTCAAGGAAGCCAAGGCCATCGCCAAGGGGCGTGCCAAGCCTTCCCGGCGTTTCGAGGTGACGGCCCCGGATGCCAAAGCCGTGAGAGAGCAGACGGGTTTGTCGCAAGGCGACTTTGCCAAGCTCATGCGGGTGAGTGTGAAGACGCTGCAGAACTGGGAGCAGCACCGGCGCAACCCCACGGGTCCGGCGGCGGCGCTGCTCAAGATCGTGTCTACGGCGCCGGAGGTGGCGCTGAAGTCGCTGCACGGTTGAAGCGACGGTGAGCCAGTTGCCAGTTCCAGTCTCCAGGGCTTGATCTGGTGGCGGGAAATGCTAGAGTTTTGCTGTGCCCGCCAACGGGTTCGGCCAAGTGACAGGAGCTCATCTGTACTTACCTATGACCATGACGTCCCACTCGAATGGAGGGGAACGTGACGGGAGATAGGAAAAGTCAGAAGGGGCGGAGCGAGCAACGACGCGGGTTGCGGCGCGATTTGCATGTGATGATCGACCACATGTGACGCTGTTCCAGGACGTCTGCGGGCGTCCCATCCGGTTCCATGCAGAGCCCCAGATTGTTGATTCGACTGGGGTTTTCTGTTTCCTGGCACCCCGGTTCGTTCTTTGACTTCCAACCGTGTGAGCGCCAGCCTCGCGCAGGAGCACGTACTGGCAAGAAGCGCAGCGAACACAAGCCGGGGCCTGCGTTTCGGGCCACGCCCTCTGGCGCGCTGCAGGCGTGGGCCGAGATCACCAAGACGCTCGCAGCATCGCCGGACCCAGCCGACCGCAAGCTGAGCAAGAACATCGTCGACTTCGGGATGCAGACGGCGGTCGCGCAAACGGTGCAGCGCCACCGCGCCGCGCAGCGGCATACCGAACTTCCGGGTATGGGCAGGCCGCCTGGACGTAGCGCCCAACCGCTGAGACCGGAGCCCAACCGCGGCCCGGACGTAAGCAGGTAGCGGCGGGGAGCCAAAGCCGAAGTCCTCGCCGCCGGACGGGCTCTGGCTGGCCGCTCAAGAGCCGCCAGCCAGTGCCCACAAGCGTCGGCGCCCAGCGAGCCGCGTCAAGAGTGCGCTGGCGCCGGGCTGCGCACGCCCTTGACCCGGCCCGCTGTGCGAAGGCTGAAGGCATCATGGCCGCTGCGTATGCAAAAAGCCGCGCCAAGCGCTTGATTTCGCATGCGCGATGAGCTCAGCATCGCTTGCCCCGTACGGACACTTGCCGTACATTCGACGCAGGGAGCCAACCATGACCAACCAAGACATCCCCGACACCACCCGCGACGCCCGGCTCGAAGCCCGTGTGTCGGCAGCGCAGAAAGGCCTGCTCCAACAAGCGGCGGCGCTTTCCGGCCGCACGCTCAGCGAGTTCGTCGTCGCCAGCGCGCAGGACGCAGCGCGCCGGGTGATCGCCGAGCACGAGTCGATCATGTTGTCGCGCGAAGAGCAGTCGGCCTTCGTGCAAGCCCTGCTGCAACCGCCGGAGCCGAATGCACGCCTGAAGCGTGCGGCCAAGGCCTATCTTCGACGTGGTGGCCCACGCACCGGCGCATAGCCGGTGGCCTTGACCAACATCACTGTCCAGCCCATGGGCCGACAGCACAACCGAACGGCTTTCCATTGCGGCGCGGAACCGCTCGACCGCTATCTAAAGCAGCAGGCCCGGCAAGATGCCGACAAGCGCGTTGCTGCGCCTTTTGTCGCCGTCAAGCCGCCCGGCACGCGGGTCCTCGGCTACTACACGCTGTCGGCATCGGTGTTGACCCTGGCCGACCTGCCCGACGAACTGGCCCGCAAGCTGCCGCGCTACCCGCAACTTCCCGTCACCCTGCTGGGCCGGCTGGCCGTCGATCAGTCCACCAAGGGCCAGGGTCTCGGGGAGCATCTGCTTATGGATGCCCTGCATCGCAGCCTGGCCCATGCCGATCGAATTGCCGCAATGGCGGTGGTTGTCGATGCCAAGGACGAGAGCGCTGCTGCCTTCTATCGGCACTTCGGCTTTCTCACCCTCCAGGCCCAACCCAGCCGGTTGTTCGTGTCGATGCGCCTGGTTGCGCAGTTCTTGGGTTAGCCCGCCATGGAACCCATCGACAACATCAACCGACTGCTCGGTGACGACATCAAGCAGGTCCTGAAGCCGGGCGCCCGCCTGAAGGTGGCGGCCTCGCCCGTCTCGATGGACGCGTTCGAGGCGCTGAAGGCCGAGCTGGAACAGGTCGCAAGGCGCGCTTCGGGTCCAACCGATCAACCGCGCAGACTGCGCGACTCAGCGCGATGGCCTTGTCACACCGTGCGCCGCACCAGCATGCCGCGAATCTGGCTGATGGCCAACGCTGGGTTCAATCCCTTCGGGCACACGTCCACACAATTCAGGATGGAACGGCATCGGAACAGGCGATAGGGGTCTTCGAGGTCATCGAGGCGTGCGCCGGTGGCTTGGTCCCGGCTGTCGACGAGGAACCGATAGGCCTGCAACAAACCCGCAGGCCCCACGTACTTGTCGGGGTTCCACCAGAAGCTCGGACAAGCGGACGAGCAGCAGGCGCACAGGATGCACTCGTACAAGCCGTTGAGCTCGTCGCGTTCGACAGGCGTCTGCAGCCGCTCCCGCTCTGGCGGCGGGTCGTCATTGACCAGCCACGGCTGGATGGAGTGGTATTGCTTGAAGAAGCCGGTCATGTCGACGATGAGATCGCGGATGACGGGCAACCCCGGCAGCGGTTTGAGCACCACGGTTTCTGGAAGGCTGCGCATGTTCGTCACGCATGCCAGGCCGTTCTTGCCGTTGATGTTCATGGCATCCGAGCCGCAAATACCTTCGCGACAGGACCTGCGGAAACTCAGGCTGGGGTCGAGTGCCTTGAGCTTCATCAGCACGTCCAGAAGCATGCGGTCGCCAGCGTCCACCTCGAGTTGCAGTGTCTGCATTCGCGGTGGCACGTCGGCGTCCGGGTCGTAGCGGTAGATCTGAAAGTGGTGCAGAGAAGCCCCTTCTGATGAATCGATCAGCGACGCGAATTTGCCGTGAAATCCTGCTCGTCGCCCGGCACGTCTTTCGTGGGGTGACCTCCATGAGCTCAGCCGCAGCAGGCACCTCCGGAACAACAGGACCCCGCCGCGACCGGTGCGGTGACGGCCTGCATTTTGGCAATGCGCACGCGCCACAGGTCCGGGCCGGACTGCAGGTAACGCCAATCGAAGCTGGCGGGCGAACGATCTTCAAAGTGGCGGCGCAAAGGTGCGGGATCGTGGTCGTTCAGCAATTCAAGCGCCTCGCCGGCCTTCAAGGCATCGAAGCCTTCAAAGATCAGCGCGTGGCGGTTGCGGGGGGCGATCTCGCGAACGTCGATCTCGGTGGTAGCGATCGAAGTCATGTCAGGTCCTTTCAGGGGTGGTGGGTTGCTCGAACCAGCAACGGATTGAGAAAATCTTGAGCGCCGCACCGGCATGCGGCCTCAGCCGTCCTTGCCGTCCAGGCGCGTGGCCGTCAACCACGGGGTGTAGATGACGAGATAGATGCCAAACGCGGCGCTCCAGGCCAGCGCAGCGGCCACCAGGGACTGCACGAACCACTGCGGCGCCAGGAGCGGCAGCACGACGCGCAAGACGGCGGCCGCCATCACCAGCGCGTAAGCCATCACCTCTACCTTCGACGCCTGCAGCGGCCTGCCGGTGTGGCCGCGCGCCGTGCGCGTGACCATGCCGATGATCAGCCCGCCGGTGGCGCCGACGGCCAGCGCATGAACGCCCGCCGACAC
Organism: Burkholderiales bacterium; assembly: GCA_038204775.1. Classification (GTDB taxonomy): domain Bacteria; phylum Pseudomonadota; class Gammaproteobacteria; order Burkholderiales; family Burkholderiaceae_C; genus Rubrivivax. Next base: position 53,537 of record JBBRCN010000017.1, read on the forward strand.
GTTCACCCAGCCGAACTGGGCCAGCGCCAGCAGTGCGAAGCCCAGCGGCAGCCAGACATAGGCGGCGTGCAGAATCCACAGGATCGGACGGTTGCGGGTCACGCCCGTTTGCCACGACCACTGTCGAAGCAGGTGTGCCGCGGCGGCCAGCGCGAAAGCTCCTGCGGTGAACCCGGACGGCGCGTCAGCAACCCATGACGCCAGCGCCAGCCCCGTGAGTGCCAGCGTGGCCTGCTCGAGTCGAGGCCGTGCCTTGAGGTTCAGGCCCGGCGTCACGCTGCTCGTGAACGCCGGCAGAACGCGACCGGCCATCACACATTCGATCATCACGATCAATGCGAGCGCTGCATGCAGCGCTCGCATGGGCGGCACGTCGATGACGCCAAGCACCGCGAGGTGGAAGCCCAGGTTGGTGAGCGACAGCAGGATCAGGATGCCCGCCAGTGGCAGGTTGCGGCGGTTGCGCGCGCGCACCAGCACGTGGACGAGCACAGCGGCCACCACAGGCAAGAGCAGCAGGTCGAGCACGGCATACAGCGCGTAGGGTCCCACGACTGCCGCGATGCGTGCGGCCAGCCACAGGCCGGCCAGGAAGCCGAGGAAGGCCCCACGTGGTGTGGCCAGGCCGGTCCAGGCCTTGCCGGCAGTCAGCAAAAAGCCCACGATGACCGCTGCTGCAAAGCCGAACAGCATCTCGTGCGCGTGCCACAGCAGCGGTGCCACGCTCAGGTCCAGCGAGATCCATCCCAGCAACAAGGCCAACCACAGCGGGATCGCGAGCGCGCCGAACACGGCCGCACCCAGATAGAACGGGCGGAAGCCCAAGCGCAGCATCGGCCACCCCTGCGGCGCGAGAGTGGACGCAGCTGGGGCCATCGACGAGGCCGCAGGTTTCATGGCCAGAGACCGGGTGAGTGGTTGTCGCGATGCACGAGGGTCGCCTTTAAGATGCTAATCGTGTGCATGTTATGTCGCTGGAGAGCGAAAAGCAATATCATTGGTGCATCTTTAGGACGCTGCATGCGACTCGCTGAATACACCGACTACACCTTGCGCGTGCTGATGTACTGCGCGGCTCATCCCGGCCGTCTGATCACGATCGCCGAGTTGGCGCAACGGCACGCGGTCTCCAAGAACCACCTGATGAAGGTCGTCAATGACCTGGCCCGCCAGGGCCTGCTCGAAACCACCCGTGGGCGTGGCGGTGGCCTGCGTTTGTCGATGAGTCCCGCTTCGATCCGGGTGGGCGACGTCGTGCGCCATTGCGAAACCGACTTCAGGCTGGTCGAGTGTTTCGACAGCAGCACCAACACCTGTTCGCTGACGCCGACCTGCCGCCTGAAGGGCGTGCTGAACGCCGCCTTGCTGGCCTACTTCAAGGAACTGGATGCCAAGACCTTGGCCGACATCACCGGCCCCGGCCCTTCGGTTCGTGGCGCAGCGGCAACGTCGTCTCGGCGTGCAGGTGCAGCGGCGCCGATGGCCGTTCCGGTCACGCGTCGGCGCGTTGCCGCAAAGCACCCGTCCTGATCCGAGACGTGCCATGACCTCACCATTTCCGGGCCACAGCGCGCCCCATGCCGGCTTCGAGGTGCCGCTTGAAATGCTGGCGGCTTGCCACCATCGCGTCGAAAGCCAGTGCACGACGCTGCAGCGTCTGGTTGCGCACCTGGCCACGCACGGCTGCGACGATCAGGCTCGAGTGGCCGCCGCAGCGGTGCTGCGCTACTTCGACACCGCGGCAGTGAACCATCACGCTGACGAGGAGATCGATCTCTTTCCCGCCTTGATCGATGCGGTGGCCGGGTCGGACGCGACTTGCATCCGAGGCCTGATCGAGGCACTCAAGGGCGATCACCGAACACTCGAATTGCAGTGGCAGCGCCTGCGGCCCGCGCTGCTGATGATTGCCGCGGGCGAACCCCAACCGCTGCCGGCCGGCGACATGATGCCGCTGGTCGCCTTGTACGAACGACACATGGAACGTGAAGAGGCTGAACTGCTGCCGATGGCAGCCCGGCTGCTGAGCGATTCAGCGCTGGACCGCGTCGGCCGCGCGATGCGAGAGCGGCGCGGAATTGATTGAACCCTCCGTCAAGGTCAATCAGCGCGCATCATCGGGCGCTGTTCGACCGCGTCACAACAGCATTGCAGGAGGCACCATGGCTTTGCAGCACGCCCAACCCCTCGACGTCATCGATGTTCGGCCTTTCGACGCCGGCCTTCAGGATGCCGTCACGAGCAGTTTGCTGAAAACGCCAGCCCTGCAGTTGATGCGCCTGGTGCTGCGCGCAGGGCACGGGCTGCCGCTGCACAGCGTGCCGGGCGCGATCACCATCCATTGCCTCCAAGGCGAAGCGGCCGTGACAACCCCGACACGCACCTGTGATCTCCGTGCCGGCCAACTGGTGATGCTTGTCGGTGGCGAGCCCCACGCGGTGACAGCCGTCTCGGACGCGTCGCTGCTGGTCACCGTCTTGCTGCACACAGCCCCTTCAGAAAGCCAGCCATGACCATCGGAAGTTTCGACGACCTGTTGCGCGCGGCCACCGAACAGCCCGAACCTCAGCGCCTGCTGTTCGTCTTTGCCACAGCCGGTGTCGATGGCGATGCCACGGCCGAACAGAAGGCGCACTTCGAGGCCGGCCAGGGCGGCACCTTGACGCCACTGATGTGCGTCGACAAGCTGCCGGGCGAACTGGCTTCATTCGACGCGCTGCTTGAAGAGTCGCGCGAATTCAAGCAGGCCTGGGACATGGTGTTTGTCGCCGCGCTGCCCGGTTCGGGCGGAGCCAGCCCGACCAGCCAACAGGCCGAGGCACCGCTGCAGCGCATGGTCGCCTCGATCAAGTCCGGCAGTATTGGCGGTTTCATCCCCTTTGATGCACAAGGCAGGCCAGTGCAGTTCAACTGAACGCGGGTTCTTCGTTTCAGGGCTTGACCTTTTGAATCAAGCCTTTGTCAGCGTGGCCGCGCTGGGTGCGATGGGGACGAGATCGTCGGTCGATTTGCGGCGGAGCGACGTCAAGAAGGGCCTGTTCTTTCGCGGCGTCGGCGCGTTGCCGTTTGGCCAGGACATCCGCAGGTGCGGGAACTGATGACGCGATTGATGACTCGCAGCAAAGTGGCCGCCGTGGCCTGAACCGAAGCGATAAATCACCCTTGCACCATGCACGCCACTGAACAATCCGTCCTGCCCTCGCGGCACAACCTGCCGCCGCAGGACATCAGCACTGAAGTCCTGTTGGAGAAGTACGCCAAGGGACAAGAGACCACGATCGACGCCGTGAACCAGCGCGTCGCGCGTGCGCTGGCGCAGGCCGAACTCCCGGACCAGCGCGCGCACTGGGAACTGCGTTTTGGCCAGGCGCTGCGCGCGGGCTTCGTGCCCGCCGGGCGGATCCAATCGGCAGCAGGCACCGGACTGTCGGCGACGCTGATCAACTGCTTCGTGCAGCCCGTGGGCGATTCGATCTCGCAGGCCGAGGACGGGCACCCTGGCATCTACACCGCGCTGTCCGAAGCGGCCGAGACGATGCGCCGTGGTGGCGGCGTGGGCTACGACTTCTCGCGCATCCGGCCCAGCGGCGCGTGGGTCGGCAGCACGCAGAGCAGTGCGTCGGGGCCGGTGAGCTACATGCGCGTGTTCGACCGCTCGTGCGAGACCGTTGAATCGGCGGGTGCCCGTCGCGGTGCCCAGATGGGCGTGCTGCGCTGCGACCACCCTGACATCGAGGCCTTCATCCGCGCCAAGGACAGTGGTGATCTGAAGAACTTCAACCTGTCGGTCGGCGTGACGGATGCGTTCATGAAGGCTGTTCAAGATGGCAGCGATGTCAAGCTGGTTCACCGCGCCGAACCGGGTCTCCTGCAAAAGCAGGCCGGTGCCTATCAGGACAGTCAGGCCGACGGCGGCCTGTGGGTCTATCGACAGCAGCCGGCGCGTGAGCTGTGGGACCAGATCATGCGGTCCACCTACGACCATGCCGAGCCGGGCGTGCTGTTTCTCGACCACATCAATCGCGACAACAACCTGTCCTACTGCGAGCACATCGCGGCCACCAACCCCTGCGCCGAGCAGCCGCTGCCACCCTACGGTTGCTGTTGCCTCGGCTCGATCGACCTGACGCGTTTCGTTCGCGAGCCGTTCGAGGACACCGCACATTTCGACGCCAGCGCCTTCGCGGACGTGGCACGCGTGGCGACGCGCATGCTCGACAACGTGCTCGACGTGACGGTCTGGCCGCTGCCGCAACAGCAGGACGAGGCCCGCAGCAAGCGCCGCATCGGTCTGGGCTTCACCGGCCTGGGTGACGCGCTGGTGATGCTGAACCTGCCATACGACACCGAGCCGGCCCGGGCGATGGCGCGACACATCGCCGAACAGATGCGCGATGCGGCTTACGACGCGTCGGTTGAACTGGCCCGCGAGCGCGGGGCGTTTCCGCTTTTTAATGCCGACCTGTACCTCAGCGGCACCACGTTTGCGTCGCGGCTGTCGCAGCCGCTGCGCGACCGCATTCGTGCACATGGGCTGCGCAATTCACACCTGCTGTCGATCGCACCCACCGGCACCATCAGCCTGGCATTCGCCGACAACGCCAGCAACGGCATCGAACCGCCTTTCAGCTGGCACTACACGCGCAAGAAGCGAATGCCCGACGGCAGCCTCAAGGCCTACGAAGTCGAAGACCACGCGTGGCGCCTGTACCGCCACCTCAAGGGCGAAACCGCAGCGCTGACACCGGCTTTCGTCACGGCGTTGGAGATGAGCGCGCAGGCTCACGAGGCCATGGTCGCTGCTGTAGCGCCCTGCATCGACACCGCGATCTCCAAGACCGTCAACGTGCCGGCGGACTATCCCTACACGCAGTTCCAGGACCTGTACCTCGACGCCTGGCGATCCGGCCTGAAGGGCCTGGCCACTTACCGGCCCAACGAAGTGCTCGGTTCGGTGCTGAGTGTTGCCGCGACTGCGGCTGGCGATCCTGCAGTGCCGCTGCGCATGGACGGTGCCAACCGCCGCCTGGCACTCCAGCGTCTGCCCGCACCGGTGCTGTCGTCGCTGCGCTGGCCCGGGCGGCCAGAGCTGCCATCGGGCAACCCCGCCTGGACCTTCATGGTGCAACACCCCTTCGGCGACTTCGCGCTCTTCGTCGGCGAGCTGGCGGCTGCGGGCGCAGGGCCGGCCCAGCCCTTCGAGGTCTGGATCAATGGCGCCGAGCAACCGCGCGGCCTGGGGGCGCTGGCCAAGACCTTGTCGATGGACCTGCGCGCCAACGACCGGGCCTGGTTGCAACTCAAGCTCGATGCCCTGGCCACGGTGGCGGAGGAGCGCGCTTTCGAGATGCCGTTCCCGCCGCACGGCGAGCGCCGTCTTTTTCCCGGCGTGGTCGCGGCCACAGCAGCCGTGATCCGCTGGCGCTGCGAACAACTCAAGGCCCTGCCTGGCATGGGAACCAACGGCCCGACGCCGGTCATGGACGCGATGTTCAGCATCACCGAGCCGCACACCGGCCCATCGGGCACGCTGGCCTGGGCAGTGGACATCGACAACCCGGCCACACGGGAGCAATTCACAATGACGCTGAAGGAAGTGACCTTGCCGGTGCACGGCAGCGGGGTCGAGCGCTTGACCGAGACGCGCCCTTGCGCGGTCGGCTTTTCAGGCAACTATCCGCGTGCGCTGGATGGGCTGGCGCGGCTGCTGTCGTTGGACATGCGTGTCATCGACCCGGCCTGGATCGGCATGAAACTGCGCAAGTTGTTGAACTATGCCGAGCCGCTGGGTCACTTCATGGCTTTTGTGCCGGGATTGCCCGAAGGCGAACGCCGGCAACAGACCTGGCCGTCGACCGTGGCCTACATGGCGCGACTCATCATTCACCGCTACGCGATGCTCGGCGTGCTCAACGAAGACGGATACCCGCTGCGCGACATGGGCGTGCTCGCGTCGTCGAATGGCGACGAACCGCGCAGCATGGTCATGGCGGGCAAGGTCTGCGCCGAATGTGGCAACGCCACCGTGATTCACAAGGACGGTTGCGACTTCTGCACCGCCTGTGGCGATGTGGGGCAGTGCGGCTGAGGGCGGCAAGGTGCCCTACGCCCGCGTCGCCGTTTCGCGGCGCTGCGGCACGCTGCCCAGGCCGATTGGCGCCGGCGGTTGGTGAACTGTGCGTTTGAACCGGACCCGGTAGGCGTGTTCCGGTTCGTGCCCTGTAAGCGGGTCGCGGTTGGCGCAGAAAGCGTGGTCAAGTTCAGGCTCTTGGCGCTGGTGCCGCTTCTCTGGAAACTCGTCCAGGTAAAACAGCGTCGTGTGGCATGGGTGCCTCCGAAACTGAGGCGCAGGCTATGACTTCGCCCACGCGGCTGCCTTGTCGCAGATCAAGTGGGCGCCTCGGGTCTCAAGCGCGCCTGCTGTCATCGGCACCAATCAGCTAAAGATCTTTGCTGCCGTCGTGAACCGGCGCATGATCGAAAGCTCCCGTGCCGCTGTGCTCGGATTGCGATGCCGGCACGAAACTGCCGCGGCGCATATCGAAGACGTGGACTTCGCCGTCTTCGATCACATAGTGCCAGCCATGCAGGGCCAGTCGGCCGGCCTCGACCCGCTCGCGCACCATCGGGTAACCCATCAGGCGCTCGAGTTGCAACACGACCGAGCGCTGCTCGGTTCGCTTCAACGCTTCGGGTGTGACCTGCACCGGCAGCGTCGCCTCGCGGCCCAGTTCGAGCCAGGCGCCCAGATGCACGGCTTGCGGCGGCGTCTCTTCGTACAGCGCACGAATGCCTCCGCAGTGGCTGTGGCCGCAGACCACGATGCGTTCGACACCCAGCACGAGCACCGCATACTCGATCGCAGCGGCGGTGCCGTGGTAGCCCACCCAACGCGGAGGCGCTTCGGGCCCGCCGCCAGCGCCGGCCAGGGTGGACGGTGCGTCGATGTAGCCGCCGTGCGGCGGCACAAAGGCGCCGACGTTGCGGATCATGAAGACTTCACCAGGCCCCGTGCCCGTCAGCTGGTAGGGCACCAGGCGCGAATCGGAACAACCGATGAACAGGATGTTCGGGTGCTGGCCATCTTGCACCAGGCTGCGAAACTGCCCTTGCACGGCGGGGAAGTAGTCGTCATGAAAGCGCCTCAGGCGCTGCAGCAGTTCGTCAGGCACGGCAGGCGAGGGCGCGATCAGCGACCGGCGTTCACTGCACCAGCGGCGTGTTCGCCGCATCGAGGTCGATGCCCTCGACCGTGGCCTGCCCGGCCAGCAACTGCAGGCACTGCCGCAAGGCCGTGACCCAGGCTTGCTGGCGCAGCGCCATTCCCACCGCGCCATGCACGGCCTCGAAGCTCTGCGGCACGCCTCCTTCGCGCTCCAGCACCTCCACCACATGCAGGCCGAAGCGGCTGTGCACCAGCCGCGGCAGCACACCCACCTCGACGTGGCCGAACAGTTCGCGCGCAAACTCGGGGGCGCAGTCGTCCGGCTTCAGCCATCCCAGTTCACCGCCTTGTTCGCCGCTGGGGCAGTTGGACAGTTCACGGGCGGCACGGCCGAAGCACTCTGCGGCCGTGCCACGCGCTCTCCCATCGTGGCAGCGCACATCGAGCAAACAGGTTTCGGCGCGGTTGCGCAGTGCGACGACATCTGTACCCGGCATCACCGCGAAGAGGATGTGGCGCACCCGCACCTGCTCGCCCGTGCGGTAGCGTGCTGCGTGCGCGGCATGGTGGCGCCGGCAGGCTTCGTCCGACGGTTCGGGCAACTGGAGCTCGGCTTCCAACCAGGCATCGATCGCCTGCGAGGCGGCTTCGCTGACCACACCGTCAACTGCCGTCACATCGCCCGCATCGAGCAGGCCGTCGCGGACGGCGGCCTGACGCAAGAGTTCGGTGTAGGCGCGCTGGCGGAGAGCCTCTGGCGCCAAGACTTCGGCTTCGGCGTTCAATGCCACACCGTTGATGCGGGCCACATGCACCGGTGCGAGTGGGGCCATGGAGAGGGTTCTGAGATCGACAGTTTCGACGGACATGCGTTTCTCCGGTCAGACGCTGGCGCCAGGTTCGCGCGGATGGTTGTGGCCGGGCGGCACGTTGAGCCGGCGGCTGCGCACGATCTGGTGCGGTCGGAACAAGAAGGTGACGGTGGCAAAGCCGCTCCACACATGCACCAGCCGGCTGAACGGAAACAGCAGGAAAATCGTCATGCCCAACACGATGTGGACCAGGTAGGGCCAAGGCAGCGTGGCCAGCACGGTGGCATCCACAGGCCGCAGCGTGACGATGCGTTGCGCCCAGTCCGCCAGGATCAGCATCACGCTGCCGTCGGCGTGCTGGTAGGAAAACGGCAGCGTGATCAGCCCCACCACCAATTGCACCCACAACACGACCAGAACGGCAATGTCGGTGGCGTGGCTGGTCAGGCGGATGCGCGGGTCGAACACACGGCGGTACAGCAGCATCGACAGCCCGACAAAGCAGATGGCGCCAGCGAGGCCGCCCGCCACCACGGCCAGCATCTGCTTGGTACCGGCGGTCATGAACACACCGTACAGCGCATGCGGCGTAAACAGGCCCACCATGTGACCGAAGAACAAGAACAGGATGCCGAAGTGGAACAGGTTGCTGCCCCAGCGCAGCAGCCCCGCGCGCAGCATCTGCGACGAGTCACTCTTCCACGTGTACTGGTCGCGGTCGAAGCGCAGCAGGCTGCCCAGCAGGAATACCGTGAAACACACATACGGGTAGACCTGGAACAGAAAACCGTAGACGCCACTCATGGTGAAACTCCTTGGCCTTGGCCTTGCCCATTTGAGAGGTTGGCCTTGCGAACGATGTGCATGGGCTGTGGCTGGCCGGGTTTGGCCTGACCCTTGGACGAGCAGCCGTCGAATACGACGGGTTCGGCCCAGCTCTCGTCCAGCGGCGGCTCGACCGGCGGCGTGACGGGCTCGGCCTTCTCACCCGCCAGTTCCAGCAGCGCGCCCAACACGCTGGCGTAGGGGCTGCCCTGCTGCTGCAGCGCGCCAAAGATGGCGTTGAAGATGTGGCTCATCTCGCCAAGGAAGGCCTTGGCCTCGCCCGGTGGCTGGGTCGATACGAACTCCAGCACCGCAGGCAGGTAGTCCGGCAGCTCGCCTTCAGCCAGGATGAGCCCAGCCTTTTCGTAGGTCTGCCCGAGGTCGATCATCGCCGGGCCGCGCTCGCGCGAATCGCCATGCACATGCTCGAACAGGTGCAGTGACGTCGAGCGACTGCGGTCGAACAGTTCGACGTAGTCGGACTCTGCCTGCAGCGCATCGGTGCGCTGGATGCTGTCGATCAGCGCAGCCAGTTCCTGCTGGCGCGGCGCCGACACTGCACGCTCTTGCTGCAACACGGCAGCCAGTTCGGCCAGCACGCTGCGATGCACGGCGTCGGGGTAGCTGAGCAAGGCCGCCAGCACACGCAGGCTCTTGCTCATCGGGCGGGTGGGATTCAGTGCAAACATGGTCGTCAAACCTCCGCCTTGATCGGGATGGTGCGCTTCTTGTCGCTGCCGAAGACGCTGACATCGCTGCTGCCCTCGGAGCAGCCGTTGCCGAACGTGAAGCCGCAGCCGCCGCGCACGTTGAAGGTGTTCTCGGCGTATTCGCGGTGCGTGGTCGGAATCACGAAGCGGTCTTCGTAATTGGCGATGGCCATCACGTGGTACATGTCTTCCACCTCCGCCTGGCTGATGCCCACTTGCTGCAGCACCGCGTGGTTGATACGTTGGTCGACGTGTTTTTCGCGCTGGTAGGCACGCATCGCCAGCATGCGTTCAAGCGCGCGCACCACGGGCACGGTGTCGCCGGCGGTCAGCAGGTTGGCCAGGTAATTGACCGGGATGCGCAACTGGTGCACGTCCGGAATCTCGCCGTTGCTGCCGACATGCCCGGCATTGGCCGCGGCGCTGATCGGCGACAGCGGCGGCACGTACCAGACCATCGGCAGCGTGCGGTATTCCGGGTGCAGCGGCAGCGCCACCTTCCATTGCACCGCCATCTTGTACACCGGGCTCTTGCGCGCAGCCTCCATCCACTTGTCAGGGATGCCGTCAAGCTGCGCTTGTGCAATCACTTTCGGATCAAACGGGTCGAGGAAGATGTCCAGTTGCGCCTGGTACAGGTCACGGTCGTGTTCGACGCTGGCGGCTGCTTCGATGCGGTCGGCGTCGTACAGCAGCACGCCGAGGTAGCGGATCCGGCCGACGCAGGTTTCCGAGCACACCATCGGCTGGCCGGCCTCGATCCGCGGATAGCAGAAGATGCATTTCTCGGCCTTGCCGCTTTTCCAGTTGTAGTAGATCTTCT
>JBBRCN010000018.1:0-60747 GCA_038204775.1 Burkholderiales bacterium
TTCCAAGCGCGGCGGCGCCAGGTTCACTGCAAGAGGGAAACGGCGATGGAAAACTACCGGCTACGCAAGCGCATCCTGGTCACCGGAGGCGCCGGTTTTCTGGGCTCGCACCTGTGCGAGCGGCTGGTGGGCGAAGGCCACGATGTGCTTTGCGTGGACAACTTTTTCACCGGCACACGCGACAACGTCGAACACCTGCTGGCCAACCCTCGCTTCGAGCTGATGCGACATGACGTGACCTTTCCGCTGTTCGTCGAGGTGGACGAGATCTACAACCTGGCCTGCCCGGCATCGCCCGTCCACTACCAATACGACCCGGTGCAGACCACCAAGACCAGCGTGCATGGCGCCATCAACATGCTGGGTCTGGCCAAGCGGCTGAAGGCGCGCATCCTGCAGGCCAGCACCAGCGAGGTCTACGGTGACCCCGCCGTGAACCCGCAGACCGAGGACTACTGGGGCCACGTGAACCCCATCGGCGACCGGTCTTGTTACGACGAAGGCAAACGTTGCGCCGAGACGCTGTTCTTCGACTACTGGCGGCAGTCGCACCTGCGCATCAAGGTGGCGCGCATCTTCAACACCTACGGGCCGCGCATGCACCCCAATGACGGCCGGGTGGTGTCCAACTTCATCGTGCAGGCCCTGCGCGGACAGTCCATCACCATCTTCGGCCAGGGCACGCAAACCCGTTCGTTCTGCTATGTCAGCGATCTTGTCGACGGCCTCGTGCGGCTGATGAATTCAGCCGACAGCGTGACCGGCCCCATCAACCTGGGCAACCCGGTCGAGATGAGCATGCTGCAACTGGCGCAGCGCGTGATCGACCTCACCGGCTCGGCTTCGCAGCTGGTGTTCAAACCCCTGCCCAACGACGACCCGCGCCAGCGCTGCCCCGACATCACCCGTGCCCGTGACCAACTGGGCTGGGCGCCCACGGTGGCGCTGGACGAAGGCCTGAAACACACCATCGCTCACCTCGAACAATTGCTGCGGCGCCTGGACGCAGCGCCAGCGGCTTGATCGGCACAGGTCAGCATGTCGGACAACATCCCTTTCGGCCAGCCCAGCTTCTCGGACGTCGAGATCGAGGCCGTGGCACGTGTCATGCGCAGCGGTTGGGTGGGCATGGGGCCGGAGACACTGGCCTTCGAACAGGAACTGGCCACCGCGCTGGGTGCAAAGCAGGTGGTGACCACCAATTCGTGCACCTCGGCTCTTCAGCTCAGCCTGCTGGCGCTGGGCGTGGGACCGGGCGACGAGGTCATCGTGCCCAGCTTCACCTGGTGCAGCACGGCCAATGCCGTCATCCACGTCGGCGCGCAGCCCGTGTTTGCCGATATCGACCCGCACACCTTGGGGCTGGACGCGGTCAGCGTGGCGGCCGTGGCCACGCCGCGCACACGGGCCGTCATCCCGGTCCACTTTGGCGGCCTGGGGCAAGACCTGCAGGCGCTGGCCGCGGCCTTGCCGGCTCACGTGGAAGTGGTGGAAGACGCGGCGCATGCGCTGGGTTCGACTTTGCCCGACGGGCGCGCCGTGGGCGCGTCGGGCAACCTGTGCTGCTTCAGCTTCTACGCCAACAAGGTGCTGTCCACCGGCGATGGTGGCGCGATTGCGGTAGACGACGCGGTGCTGGCCGCACGGCTGCGCTCGCTGCGCCTGCAAGGCCAGAGCACCGACGCCTGGCAGCGCTATGCCAACCCGACGTCGGCGCTGATGCCGCCGCACATTGCCGAGCTGGGCCTGAAGGCCAACTTCACCGATCTGCAAGCCGCCATCGGCCGCGTGCAGCTGCGCCGCCAGGCCGAATTTGCGGCCACGCGAGCCGCCGTGGCCGCTGTCTACGGCCAGGCCCTGGCCGACCTGGACCTGCGCTTCCAGGCCGGTTGGGACCAGCCCGGCCACGCACGCCATCTGTTCACCGTGCAGCTGCCGCCGCAGCACGGTCCGCAGCAAGAGAGCACGCGCGACGGCCTCATCGCCACGCTGCGCGCCCAGGGCATCGGCGCCAGCCTGCACTACCAAGCGCTGCACCGGATGCCCCGTTATGCAGGCTTGCTGCGCGGCCATGCGCTGCCGCAGACCGAAGCGGTGGCGGCGTCCATCCTGACACTGCCCATCGGCCCTTGCATGAGCCAAGCCGATGCCTGGCGATCGGCGCAGGCGCTGCGCCAGGCGATGGGCGCGGCGCGTTGGCCGCAGGCCTAAGCCTTGCATGCCAGCACGCCTTCATAGACCGCCAGCACCTCGGCCGCGTGCCGTTGCGGGCCCCACTGCGCCATTGCCTTGTCGCGTGCAGCCTGGCCCATGCGGCCGGCCAGTGCCGGGTCTTGCCACAGCTTGTGCACCTGACGCGCCAGTTCGGTGGCATTGCCGGCTTCGAAGAGCAGGCCGTCGACGCCGTCCTGCACCAGGTCGGCCACCGCGCCCAGGCGCGAGCCGATGACCGGGATGCCGTGGCCCATGGCTTCGGCACCGACCAGGCCAAAGGTCTCGAACCAGATGCTGGGCACCACCAGCATGCGGGCGCCACGGTAGAAGGCCTGCAGTTCAGCCGCGTTGTGGGTGACCACCACCTCGGGGCCTTCGGGCACGTCGACGGTCACCAGGCTGGCGTGGTGGCGCGCCATGCGAAAGGGCAAGCCCGTGGCACGTGCGGCTTCGGCAAAGACCGGCAGGCCCTTTTCTGGCGAAAAGCGACCAGCGTAGGCCACATAACTGCCCTGCGCTGCGTCGGCGGCCGTGGCCGGCAGGTGCACGGGTGGCGAGATCACACACAGGCGGCTCGAAGGCAGCCCGGCATGGTCCGTCAACCAGCGGCCGGCAAAGGCCGATGGCGCGATGTAGCGGCTGACGTGGCGGTCAAAGAGCCCCAGCGTGCGCACGCCCACGTTGTACAGCGCCGCGGCGGCGCTTTCAGGCAGGCTGCCACGGCAGTTGTGGCGCAGCGCGTGCCACTCGCGGCCGGGCCCCAGGCAGCTGGTGCACAGGCGGCCGTCGCGGGCGTGCGTGACTAGCGGGCAGCTCATGCGGAAGTCGACGCAGCTCATCACCACCGGCAGGCCGCGGCGTGTGCACTGCGGCAGGATCCAGGGCGACACCATGGGGTAGATCTCGTGCACGTGCACGACGTGCGGCTTGAAGCTGTCGAGCAGGCTCACGAAGTCGCGGACCGACGCGCCGCCCCACAGCACACCGGTACCGGCCTGCAACTTGCCCGGCAGTCCGCGCAGCCCGGCCGGCAACTGCAGCGCACTGCGGGCCATCACCTGCACCTTCAAGCCCTGTTCGCGCTGCAGTTCGATGGTGGCCTGGGTGACGTTGTTGGCACCACCACCCCCGCGGTGCTGGTTGTAGACGTGCAGCACCCTCATCGCAGCCGCACCTGGGGGCTGGCGACTTCACGCTCGCTGGCAAATCCGAACTGCGGCGGTCGCTTCGGCGCGCGCCAGGCCCAGTGCGCCAGCCCCTGCACCATGCGCAGACGGCGCACCCGGTTGGCCTGCTGCGCACCGGGCCAGGCGGCCATCAACGCTGCGGGTGGCAGGCGCAGCAGGGCTGCCCCCGCGGCCATCGCTGCGAAGGTCCGGCCGGCGGCCACGCCGTGGTGCTTGCGCAGGTACAGCCAGATGGCGTGGCAGCCCAGCGCGTAGTGATCGCCCGCACGCTGCGGGTGGCTGCTTTGCTGCCACAGGTGGGTGATGACGGCGGCCGGCTGGTAGTGGATGGCCCAGCCGGCGTTCAGGATGCGGCGGCAGTAGTCGATGTCATCCAGGTACATGGGCGAGCTTTCGTCGAGCAGGCCCACCTGCTGCAGCACCTCTTGCCGCATCAGAAGGCAGGCGCCGCAGATGCTTTGCACGGCGCAGGCCTGCTGGCGCGGCCAGGCCAGGAGATTGAAGCCGTCGTACCAATGCGGTCCTGGCGGTTCTGACGGTTCTGACGGCGTCTGTTCCGTGGACCGTGCAGGCCAGCGCTCGCGCCGCAGCCTGTGCGCGCGGTGCGCCAGTTTGTCCACCAGCAGCAGCCAGGGCAGCAGGTTGCCGGGTGCGGGCAGGCGGCGGGCACATTCGGCCTGGATGCTGCCGTCGCCCAGGCGCAGCATGGGGCCCACGGCGCCGGCTTCGGGATGCGCTTGCAGGTGCGCCAGCAAGTGGGTGATGGCGCCGGGATGCACCACGGTGTCGGGGTTGAGCAGCATCACGGCACGCCCGCGGCAGGCCGGCAGCGCCAGGTTGTTGCCGGCAGAAAAGCCCAGGTTGCGGCCCGTGGCCTGCAGCCGCACCCACGGGTAGTGCTCAAGCAACAGATCGGGCGTGCCGTCGGCCGAACCGTTGTCGACGACCAACACCTCGGTGTGCAAGCCGATGCAAGCCTCAGCCAACGAGTCCAGGCAGTCGCCGATCAGCGTGGCGGCGTTGTAGGTGACGATGACCACCGACAGGTCGGGCTGACTTTGCAGTGCAGGGGATTCAACCACCCGAGCCCCCACGCCCTGCGTGCCGTGAGCGCCGTGAGCGCCGTGCAGACCACCACTGCCGCGCCAGCCCCAGCACAAAGCGGGTGTTGTAGACCACGTAGCGGCCGGCCAGTCGGCGCGGCTCTTGTGCCAGCCGGAAGGCCCACTGCAGGCCGCTGCGTTTGACCCATTCGGGCGCTGCGCGGGTGTGCCCGGCCAGCAGGTCGAACAAACTGCCCACGCCGACCATGGGCACACCGGCCAGTGGCGCGCTGGCATGCATCCAGTGGTCCTGCGCGGGTGTGCCCATGCCCACCCACACGATGCTGGCCCGCGCTGCCGCGATCTGCGCCAGGATCTGTGCCTGCTGGTCCGCCGGCACGGGCCGCACGGGCGTGGCGCAACCGCCGACGACGTCGATGCCGGGAAAGCGCACACGCATGGCTGCGGCCACTGCTTCGGTCTGACCCACGCGACCGCCCACCAGAAAGTGCCGCCAGTGTTTGAAGCGCGCGCAGCAGGCCAGGAACAGGTCGTCGTTGTGCACACGCTCGGCCCGGCCATGGCCCAGTGCGTGCAGCGCCCACACCACGGCCATGCCGTCGGCCGTGACCATGTCGGCCTGGGCCAGCACCCGCGCAAAGTCGGGCCGGTCGGTGGCCATCGTGGTGGAGTAGGCGTTGGCGCAGCTGACACAAGCACCGCCACCCCGTGCCACCAGACGCGCCAGTTCGTCTTGTGCCTCCACGAAGGTGCAAACGGTGACGGGTGCGCCCAGCACACGCACTTGGGGCAGACCGGAAGCCGGGCGCTGGGTGCCGTTCACAAGCGTCCCTGGTCTTGCGTCATGGGCAAGGTGCTGGGCAAGGACGCGGGCAAGCTCATGGGCAATGTCATCGGCAAAACCAGCCCGGCCTGCTGTGCCGTGACCTGCCATTGCGCCAAGTGCAAACGGCGGTGGCCGGCGCGCCAGGCGCGGGCCAGCGGCCGCGACAGCAAGTAGCCCACGGCCCCCCGCTTCAGCAGGCGCTGCAAGCCGGCGCCGCGTTGCCCCGCGGTGCACATCTGCACGTAAGCGCCCACGCTGTGATGCACCGCTCGCCGCTTGCGCAGCAGCACGGACGGGATGTGCGGCTCGAAGTGCAACAACAGGGCCAGCGCTTCGTCCTGGATGGGCCCCAGGCTGGCTGCCGTCATGCCGCCGTCATGCACGCGGTACAGGCACACGGGCTCTTGCACCGCACGCGCCGCACCGGCACGCGACAACGCCAGGAACAGCCAGTAGTCGGGCGCCACCTGCAGCCCACTGGGCATGGCGCCGGCACGCTGAACGGCCACACGGCGCAGCATGGCGCTGCTCATGCAGATGAAACACGATTGCGCCACCAGGGCCTGGAAGATGTCGCCTTCGGGCAGGCTGCGGTGTTCGTGGCGGTGGTCAAAGTCGCGCCGGCCGCCGTGTTCAAAGTACTTCACCGTGCGGCCGTAGACCAGGTCCACACCGTCCTGGGCCAGCGCCATCTGGTGCTGCAGCTTGTGCGGCAACCAGACATCGTCCTGGTCAAGAAAAGCCAGCCAGCTGCCACGGGCCTGGGCCATGGCCTGCACACGCGCCGCAGCCAGGTGGGTGGGCGATGGCGACGCATGGCTGCGGATGCGCGGTTCGGCAAAGGCGGCCACCACCTGCTGCGAGCCGTCGGTGGAGCCGCCGTCCCAGACCACCAGCTCCCAGTCGGCAAAGGTCTGCGCCAGCACACTCTGCAGCGCCACGGCCAGCGTGCTTGCGCCGTTGCGCACGTTCATGATAATGCTCACCGTCGGCGGCGCCGCTGCGCCGCAGGTGCTTGGCGCAGCGGCCATGTTCAAGGCGCGCGGGCCTTGCGGCGCACGCGTGCGATGTCGGCGTCAAAGGACTGCCGGCCGTCTTCGAACACGACCACGAAGTACAGCCACTGCCCATCCGCTGTCATCGTGGGCTCACCCAGGCCCCAGGCGCGCGGGCCCGACTTGCGCGTGGTCCACAGCAGCTTTTGGGGCTCGGCCCAGCTGTTGGCGCCGGTTCGTGCGGCCGCGTAGATGGCAATCGTGCCGTCGCGTGCCGAGGTGAAAAACAGCTGGCCGTCGGGCCCCACGTGCGGCTGCACTTCAGTCGAACCGGGCAGATTGATGGGCGCGGGCAGCATCACCGGTTCTTCGTAGCGCCCCGCCGCTTCCCGCGTGACCCAGATGTGGCTCTTGCCCTTGGCCTGCGGCCGGTTGCCGGAATCGAAAAACAGCTCTCTGCCGTAGGCCGAGACGACGAAGTGCGGGTTGTCCTCATGGAACTTGTCGCGGCCGGGGACGGGCAGCAGCGCCTCGTTGCGGTACAGGTCCATGTTGAGCTCACGGCTCGGGTCGTGCGACACGTAGTAGTACGCGCCATCGCCGGCGATCATCACGCCCCACTCGTTGCGGCCGTCGCGTGTGTGCTCGAAGCGCTGCGGTGCGCCGAAACCCGTGCCTTCGCGCCGCGCCACCAAGGTGTCGCTGGTGTAGGCCGGGCTCACGCCGCGCATGGGCCCGCGGTGGTAGCGCTGCAGCTGCTTGGGGTCGGCGCCCAGGCCGCCCTGGGCCACCGGGCGGTGGAAGCGGAACACGTCTTCGATGCGGAACATGTCGCCCGGGAAATACTGGAAGTACAGCGACTGGCCATCGGGCGAGATGTAGGCGCTGTCCTCCCAGCCCACGGTGTTGACCGAGGTCAGCAGTTCGGGCGGACCCCAGTCGGGCGCGACGCCGATCTCGGCGATGGCAGCCGCCTTGTAGGCGGCCACCTGTTCGGGCGTCTGCGCTTCAGGCAACGCGGGCTGCCGCGGTCCATCGCCGCCTTGGCGACAGGCCGACAAGAGCAGCGCCAGCGCCAGCCCGCAAAGGGCACGACACCGCCACACGGCGTTCAGGGGAATGCGGCTAGGCATGGCTCGGGGCCTGTCGGAGCGCCAGGCGCAGGGCCTGGCGTTTGCGGCTTTGGTAGAGCTGATCATAGAGGGCTAATGTCAGCCGTTTGAACAGCGCCGGCTGCTGCGGCAGGGTGCGCGCCAGCCAGCGCCACAGCGCTTCGGTGTGGCGGTTGACAACGGCATCGAACAGCCCATGACGCACCCGTCTGGACCACGGCAGCGCGGGCTCGAAACCCAGGCTGGCCAGCACCGGACGGGCCTGCGGCGCCAACTGCGCCCAGATGCACAGCGCGCGGGCTTCGCGTGCGGCGATGGACAGGAACTCGTCTTCGGTCAGGAAGTGTTCGTGCCAGCCCAGGGCCTGCGACCGGTAGACCACACGCAGGCCATGAGCCGACAGGCGCCAGGCCAGTTCAAGGTCTTCGTGGTATCGCAGCCGCTCTTCGAACAGGCCGCCGCGCTCGAGCAAGGCCTTCTTCACCGACACGTTGCAGGTGAAGAAGGCCCGCCAGTCGAGCAGCGCACCCTCTTGCAGGCCGACAAAGGCGCGGTCCAGGTGCAGCGGCGACAGGCGCGAGGGCGGCAGGTCTGGCGACACCGTCATGCGGCCCAGCACGGCCACACGGTCGTCGGGCTGGCGTTCGTGCGCCTGCAGGTGTTCGGCCAGCATCTGCGGTTGCGCCAGCGTGTCGTCGTTGATGAACAGCAGCAGCCGGCCGCGGGCTACTGCGACGGCCCGGTTGCGCGCGCGGTTGGCGCCCGCATTGGCCTGATGCAGGTAGCGGATGGCGACGACCTGTTGTGCAGCCAGTGCGGCGACCACCGCTGCGGTGTCGTCCGACGATCCATCGTCGCTGACGATGATTTCGAAGCGGCTGCTGTCGCAGCTCTGGCCGCACAAGGCCTGCACACACAGGGCCAGCACCGCCGAACGGTTGTAGGTGGGCACGATGACGCTCAGTTCTGGCGTCAGGCTCATGGCCGCTCCGCAGGTTGCGCCGGTACCACCAGTCGGCGCACAAGCCACTGGCGCGGCAGCGCCATGCGGCCAGGCGGCACCGGGGCGCCCACGCTCACGCGCGGCCCGATGCGCACATCGTCACCCACCGCCAGCGTGCCTTGCAGCACCGCCTGCACACCCAGCGTGACGCGCGCACCGATTTGCGGGCCGCTGCTGGCCGGCGCCACTGGCGACGGCGACAGCGGTGTGCAGACGGCCATCGAATACAGCGTCAAGCCGGGCCCGGCATGGCCGACAAAGTAGACCCCCGCCGGGTGCGGCAGCAGGCAGCCGCCGCCGATGCAGCTGTCGGCCGCCAGGTGCACACGCTGCAGCAGCGCGTTCAGCCGCACCAGCACCCCGGCCAGCCGGCGCCAGCCGCGCAAATGCAGCGCATGCGCCACGCGGTAACACAGCAGGCACAGCAACTGCGGCGTGAGCAGCGCGCCCAGCCGGCTCTTGAAGCTGTCGCCCACGGCCTGGTTTTCTGGCGACTTGTTCAGGAAGCGGGTGATGTCGGCCTGCAAGTGCCGCCACACGCCGCGCCAGCGGGCGTGGCCACAATGTGGGCAGGCTGCGTCTGCGGTCATGGCGCGGTCGCGGTCACAGACTCGGCCATGGCACGCGCCACGATGCGCGGCGGCGGTGGCCGCAGTTCCATGTCGTCGGGCACGTCCTGCGCCACCGGCATGCCAGCGCCGATGCGCACACGGTGGCCCACCCGCACGGGGCCCATGACACCGCTGTGCGGTTCGATCCACACGTCGTCACCCAGCACCGGCAACCCCGGGCCTGCACCGACGTCTTCGCGGCGGCCCAGTTCACTGCCCAGGCCGGCGCAGGCCATCACCGTGAGGTTGCGGCCCGCGCGCCCGGAGATGGACACGCCCATGGGATGCTGGATCAAGAGGCCCGGGCCCAGGTCGGCCGGTGCGCTGATGTCGGCACCGGTGAGGAAGGTGTTGAGGTGCCACCACAGACGCGCCAGGCGGTGGTGCCCCCGCCGGTGGTTGTGGTGTGACAGGCGGTGCAGCAACACGCAGATGAAGGCCGGCTGCAGGTAGACCGAGCCGCCCGCCAAGGCCGGCTCGGACATCTGTCGCAGTCGGTCGCGGTCGGCGCGCAGGCGCTCGCGCGTCTGCGCCCAGGTCCAGGGGGCTGCGTGCGCTTCCATCGTCAGGTGCGCGCTGCGGACAAGGCCTGCATCAGGTCGGGCCGGTCGTCGCGGCAGGCCAGGTAGTTGGGGCCACGAAAGTCCTCGTCGGCCAACTCGTACTCACGCCACTCCACCCCGTCGGGGTAGAGCTTGCCGACGCGGTAGCCACGCTGTCGAAAGAAGCTGTGAAAGTCGGCCAGCAGAAAATGGCTCAGGATGTTGACACGCCCGTACTCGAACTGCACCAGGTCCACGGCGCGGTTTTGCAGCAGGCGGTCGAAGCCCCGCAGCACCTGGTCTTCCATGCCCTCGACATCGATCTTCAGCATGTTGATGTGCTGCACGCCCAGCGCCATCAGAAAGTCGTCGCCACGCACCACTTCGGCCTGCAGGGACTGGGCCTCGAAGGGATGCGGATAGGCCGTGGCCGTGGTCAGCGCGGGTGCCTGGGCGTAGTGGCGCAGCGTCAGCGAGCCTGGCGCGTCGGACAGGCCCAGGTTGTGCACCTGGATGCGCGGGCAGCCGGCCACCCGTGCACGCAAGGTCTCGAAGGTGGGGCGGGCGATCTCGAAGGCGTGCAGCTGCGCTTGTGTGCAGTGGGTGTGCGCCGCCAGCGACCAGTCGCCGACATTGGCGCCACCGTCCACGATCAGCTGGGGCCCAAACTGGGCCAGTCGCTGCAGTACGAGCGCTTCGCCGTTGCTATCCAGCTCGTAGTCCAGGTTGGCCTGCCAGTCCAGCACATGCCGGCTCAGGGCAGCCACCCGCCGCACCAGCCAGGTGCTGCGGTGGCGCCCGACCCAGCGGCCCACGGCTTGCAGCAGGGCGCGGTTCATGCGAATGCGTCGAACAGGATCATGATCAGGTCTGCAGCAACTCTAGCGCCCGGGGGCACGGCCGACCTGCCGGTACAGGTCAACGTAAGCCGGCTGCAGCGCCAGCCAGTCGAAGCGTGCCCGCACGCGGCTCACGTCGGGGCGTGGGCGTGCGGACGGGTGCAGCCGAAGCCAGTCGCGCAGACGCTGCGCCAGCGCACCGGGCCTGGCCATGTCCACGGTCTGGCCGTTTTCGCCCACCAGCCAGCGGAAATGCACGCTGTCATGCACCAGCACCGGCAGGCCGCAGCACAAGGCCTCGACAATGCCCAATCCGAAGGACTCTTCGAGCGCGCCGTGCACCAGCACGTCGGCCAATTGGTACAACTGCTGCACGTCTTGCGGCGCGACATGGGTGATGCGGCAGCGTGTGCCCAGGCGGCTGCGCGCCAGGGCAAGGACCTCGGCTTCTTCGGGGTGGCCGTCCAGCCACAGCAGCAGCTTACCTTGATCCGTGTCGTGCAGCAGTTGCGCCACCTCTTGGACCAGATGATCGACACGTTTGTGATCCCGTTTGAGCGCGCTGACCACCAGCACCACCAGACAACCCGGCGCCACGCCATGGGCTTGCCGCAAGGCATCTCGTGCAGCGGTGTCGGCAGCGGCAAAGTGCTGGCTGTGCACACCGCAGGGGATCAGCGTCATGTGCGCAGCCGGCACGCCGTGGGCCAGCGCCGCGTCGCATGCCGCCTGGCCCACGTGGTGGATGTGGTCGGCCGCCGGGTAGTAGCGGGGTGGCATGACGCTGCCTTCGGTGAACAGCAGCGGCGTGCGCAACAGGCCGCGTTGGCGCAGGCGGGCCAGCACTGCGGCCAGCGGTGGGTCGATGCAGTGGATGACATCGAAGCGCCCGCCGCGCAGCGCCGGCAGCAGGCACAGCGCAAAGGCCAGGCAGTCGCGGTGGTACGGCGTGCGACCCCACCAGCGGCCGGGCACTGCATGCACCAGCCGGGTCACCCACTGAAGGCCGGCAGGCACCCGCTGGGCGCTGCTGCGGGGCCCGGCGCTCTTGAACAGCGTGACCGTGGCTGGCCCCTGCACCACGCCGAACAGGTCACCAAAGTAACGCTCGAAGCCGCGCTGCACACGGCCCATGCCCACCGAGACCAAGGCCACGCGGGGTGGCACAGCCGCCGTCCTTGTCATGACAGCCGCGCCGCCAGCACGGCGGCGATGCGCGGACGGCTGATGACCCCGGCGGCAAAAGACAGCGGCAGGTAGATCAGCGCGGCCAGCAGCGCCGAAACCGCACCGCCGCCGTCGCCCAGACCATGTGCCACGCCCCCGCTGACAAGCACCACGCCGGCGATGCGCAGCGGCATGCCCCACTCGCCACGCCAAGGTGACCTCTGGCGCAGCAGCCGCACGGTGGGCACGGCGGCAAAAAGAAGCTCCACCACCACGGCGGCTGCAGCCACCCCCAGGCTGCCATAGGGACCAACCAGCAGGCCCACGGCAGCGGCTTTCACCAGCAGCGCGCGCGTGATGAAACCCAGTACCTGACGCTGGGCATCGACGATGTACAGCGCCGGCCCCAGCGTGGCCGCCACCGCTTTCACAAAGACCAGCAGCGCCAGCACACGCATCACGTCGGCGCCGCCTTGCAGCTCAGCGCCCAGCAGGCCCATCCAGAATCCGGCGCCGGCAAAAGCCACCACCGTGGCACCCCCGGCAATGAACAGCACCGCCTCCAACGCCACCTGGCAAGAGCGCGCAAACTGCTGCGGGTCGGCCGGCCAGCTGCGCGCCAGCACCGGGTACAGCGTGCTGCCGATGGCCGCCAGCAGCAGCAGCAGCGGCCACACAAAACGTTGCGCGGCCGAGTACCAGGCCAGGTCCAGCGGCAGCCCCAGCTTGGACAGGAACAGCAGGTCCACCGCTTCGTACAAGGCCACCAGCAGGCCGATCAATCCGATGGGCGCGGCGTTGCGGAACAGCTCGCGCAAGGGCTGGCGCCAGGGCCCGCGCCAGGCGAAGCGGCAACGCTTGCGCGCCAGCGCGTGGCACAGCAGCAGGAACAGCGCGCGCGACGCCAGGTGGCAGGCCATCAGCGCCGTCAGGCCGCCACCCATGTGCAGCACCCAGGCTGTCAAGGGCAGCAGCAGCAGCACCGACACCACCTCGGCCAGCATCTCCTGCTCCATCGTCAGCGTGGCCTTGAACACCACGCGGTAGACGCTGACACCGGCCATGAAAAGCAGGCTGAAAGCGGCCACCGCGCCGGCCTGCAGCAAATGGGGCGGGTACTGCAGCAGCCACAGCAGCAGCATCAGCGTGGCCATGGCCAGCGGCGCCTGCAGCAACTTGCCCAGCGCCACCAGCCGCAGCCAATGGGCGGTGTCGGCTCCAGGCTTGCAGGCTTCGCGCACTGCGATTTCTGTCGTGCCGAAATCGTTGAGCCACTCGGCCACGGCCAGCACACCCAGCAGCAAGGCATATTCCGCAAATGTGGTGGCACCGGCCATGCGCACGATGAGCGCCGCAATGGCCAGCCGGGCCACACCCACCACCACCCGACCGACGGTGAGCGCCGCGCTGTTGCGCAGCACCCGGCTCAGCAGCGAGCGCTCGGCGCTCACCGGGCGTCGGCCGTGGCCGACGATGCGGCCGGGCGGGATTCCACCAGCCGCTGGTAGTGGATGGCCATGATCATCGCCGCCAGCACCCAGAACACCCGCATCACGCTGTTGATGCGCAGCGTGAAACTGAAGATGCCGTCCACCAGCAGGGCCACCACACCACAAAGGCAGGCGGCGTTGATCATGAACAGCGTCTCGTTTTTCACCTTCAGGTTTTTCACCGCCACCTTCAGCAGCGCCAGCATCAGGGCCAGGTGCAGCGCCAACCCGACCAAGCCGGTCTCTGCCGTCCAGAGCAGATAGATGTTGTGCACCGGCGGCAGCCAGTTTTTGTAGACCTCGGCCGCCTTGCGCGGCCCATACCTTGTGTAGGGTGGCGCCACATAGACGTAGCTGTTGAGCCCATGGCCCAACCAGGGCTTGGCCTGGATGATGCCCATGGCCGTGCGGGTGTACTCGGCACGGCCCAGCACCGCGTCGGGTTTGCTCTCGAAGATGCGCGTCACGATCTGCTCGGAAAACGCCGCCAGCACCAGCACCAGCACGATGGCCGCCGCACCGGCGGGCAACAACGCCTTCATGCGCATGCGGCCGTGCAGCAACACCAGCACCACCAGAACCGTGCAGGCCACCGCAAAACTGAGCCAGCCTGAACGCGACAGGCTGGCCATCAGCGCCGCCGCACCCAGGCTTGACGCCAGCAGGCACAGCAGCTTGATGGGCCCGCCCCGTTTGAGCATGTAGACCGACAGAGTCAGCGGCAACAGCGCGGCCAGGTAGGCGCCAAAGATGTTGGGGTGGTTGAGGAAAGCCCCGACGCGGAACACGCCCTGGCCGCGCACCGAATCGGCGGCCAATTGGTCCAGCGTGCCGGCGCCCGTTTCGCCCAGGATGTCCAGCCCCAGGTGCTGTTTGGTGATGTACTGGTACATGCCCACCAGGGCCTGCAGCAGCACACCCAGCGACAGGCCCGCAGCGCCATGCAGCAGCCGCTGCGGCGTCACCAATTCGTTGCACAGCACGATGAACAGGAGCGTCACCTTGGCCATGCGCACCACCTCGTGCGCGGCCGTCATCCGGTAGGTGCCCCAGAACACGGCGACCAGGCCCATGCCCAGGATGGCCAGCCAGATGTACGTGAGCTTGGGGATGCGCAGCCCGGGCAGGCGACCGGTGGCGATGTCGCGCACCAGATAGGCCAGCAGCACGACCAGGAAGACATCGCTGAACTCGGCGCGCAGCGAGGTCTCGCCGCCCATCTTGGCGATGATGGTGCCAAAACGTTTGCTCAAGTCAAAGGGCACCGCCACCATCAGGCCCCACAAGGCGAAAAGCCTGGGGTTGCCCGACATCACACCGCCGGCGATGAACAGGCCGCCGGCCACGGCCGCGCCAATGACCTTCATGCTGCCCGAGCCGGCCACCACCAGCACCACCAACCCGGCAATCAGAGCTGCGGCCAGTGTCAGCGCGGTGGACGGTGCGCTGCCCGCTTGCCGCACCAGCTGCCAGGTGTTGCGCATGTCGATCGGGGCAAGCAGGTGACGCGAGCGGGGCGGCGGCGCAGAGGCGGGGGGCGCGTCGGCGCGGCTAGGCCACTGGCCCGCGCGCGCCCACCATCACCACACCGATGTGCTTGGCCTTGCAGAAACGCAACGCCTTCTGGGCCGCGTCGAGGTCGGCCACAAGCGTCTCGTTTTCCACCGGCATCAGCAGCACCGTGCCCACATGCGGCGTGGCCGCCAGCGCCGCGGTGTCGTGCAAGACCGACCCACCCGAGAGCACCAGAAAGTCGTGCGTTCTGAGCCCGTGCGACAGCAACACCGGTATGGCGTCCTGGTGGCGGCCCATGGCGGCGGCCGGCACGGTGCCGGCCGGCAGGAAGTGCACGGCGGGGTGCGAGGTGGGCAGCACCAGCGCGGCGGGGTCCTGGCTGGCTTGCGACAACAGGTCGGAATAGCCGGCCTGGTGCTCGCAGCCCAGCGCGCGGCTGAGCTCACGGTCCTGTCCGCTGGCATCGATGAGCAGCACCCGCAGGCCCAGCTCTTCTGCCAGACAGAAGGCCAGGCTGGGGCTGGCGTGTGCGGCCAGCACCGACCGGTTGGGCGCGGTCAACAAAACCGAGCGCGGCGACTGCGCGGCCGTCAGCTCATGTTGCAGCTGCAGCGCCAGGCGCCGGTAGGGTGCGGCACCACGTTCGGCAGACACGGCCGTGCCGCTGGGGCTCCACCACTGCGACTGCCGATCTTGAGGGGGCGGTGTCACCGTCTGCATCTCCTTCTGCATCTCCTTCTGCATCTCGCTGTGCATCTCGTTCTGCATTTCCTTGTGCGTCATCGTCTGGGTCAGCATCAGCGTGGCTCCCCCTGCGAAACGGCCGAGGCCGGCCGCAGCGTCACGCTCAAGGGGTGCCAGTCGGTGGCGGCAGCCACCACGCCGTAGACCAGCGCATCACCGCTGCGGCGGCCCCAGAAGCCGCGACGCACACGGCCGGCGGCAAAACGTTTGATCTGCGCTGCAGCCACACCCAGCATCAAACCCAGCACCAGCGCGGCGGGGATCATGAGTTTGGGCTTGGGCCAGGACTTCTCCGACGGCGGCGTGGCGTACTCCACCACCCGGATGCTGGGGATCGCGGCCTTGGTGGTGACGGCCGACACGGTGGCCTGCGCGCGCTTGATGGCCAGCTGGTTGTACTTTTCGGTGGCCAGCAGCAACTCACGGTCAAAACCGCGCAGGCTGCTTTGCAGTTCGGGCACGTTGACCACCCGCTGGCGCAGACTGGAAGTGACGGTTTCCATGGCCGCCATGCTGGCCCGCGCCGACGCCAGTTCGGCACGCAGGTTGTTGGCCGTGGCTTCCATCTGCTGCTGGGTGGTGTTGAGCGTTTCGGTGCTGGCCTTTTCGATGCGCTGCGCACTGCTGCCGATCATCTCGTCCAGTTTGGCCAGGCTGCCGCGCAGTTCTTCGATCTCGGGCGAGTCTTCGCGGTAGCGGTTGCGCAGCGTCAGCAGCGTGGTCTGCACGTCCAGCCGCCGCGCACGCAGGCTTTCATGGATGACGTCGGCTTCGTACACGGTGGCGGTTTTCTTGGTGGCCGGCTCACGCTGCAGCTGCGCCGTCAACTCGGCCAGACCGGCCTCGAGCGACGCCACCTTGACCCGTGTGCTGGCCATGTTCTGGTCCATCTCGGTCAGCGCCTTGACTTCCTGGTTCTCACGTTGCAGGTCGAAGCTCAGGCCGTGCTGGTTGGCAAAAGCCACACGCCGGCTTTCGATGTCGCGCAACTCGGCCGCGGCACGTTCGACCTCGGGGTTAAGCACGTCCAATGCCTGCTGCGCTTCTTTCTGGTAGCGCACCGTGCGCTGCACCAGGTAGGTGTCGACGATGGAGTTGGCAATCTCGGCCACACGCCGGTTTGGCCCGCGCACACCCAGCCGGCCCACGATGGCTTCGTGCACCGGTTCCAACGAGATGCCGGCGCGCAGGCCCACGACGATGCGCCCCAGTTCCAGGTCTTCGGGCCGCGGCGCATCGGCTTCGGGCGGCGACAACCAGGCCTTGAACTCGCGATAGTTGCTGCCCACCCAGGACTGCTCCCACAGATAGCTCAGGTGCGAAGAGAACGGGTGGTAGACATCGTCGTAGCTGAGCTTGAGCTTCTGCGCCACTTCAGCCAGCACGGGGCCGGACACCATCAACTCCAGTTCGGTGCGGTGGTCGTCCTTGCGAAAGACGTTCCAGCCGGTGTAGAAAGAATCGCGCGACGAGTCGATGTCTCGCTCGCCCATGATGGTGGCTTCCGAGCTGTATACCGGCGGCCAGATCCACATGTACAGCAGCACCACCAGCAGCGTCAGCGCCGTCACCACCAGCACCAGCACACGGTGCAAACTTGCCGCGTCGATGATGCTGCGCACAGCGCCGCGCACATCGAAGGAGTCGGCATCGCGCCGCGGTCGGGAAACGTTGTCAGCCATGGCCAAGGCCACGTTCGGCAAGGCTGCAATTCAGGCGTTGGCAGCGGTTTCGCAGGTCTTGCATGTGCATTTGAGTGTAGCTTGGCGGACCAGGATCAATGGGCATGTTCAAGCGCCTGCAGGCGCCCGTACAGCTGGATGTAGTCGGCCCGCAGGGCAGACCAGCCGAAGTGCGCCACAGCGGCTTGCGGGTCTGACAAAGGACGTTGTACCGGCAGTGCCCGCAGCAGCGCGGACAGCGTTTGCGCCAAGGCGCCCGGTGTGACCATGTCCACCCGGTGTGCACCCGCGCCAAGCAGCGCCTGGAAGTGCGGGCTGTCGTGCACCAGCACCGGCAGGCCGGTGGACATGGCCTCGACGATGGCCATGCCAAAACTTTCATCCACCGCAGCCGACACCAGCAGGTCGGCCAGCGCATACAACTCGCCCACCCGCCGGGACTCGACCTCGGTGTAGCAAAAACGGTCGCCCAGCAGGCTGCGCCCCAGGTCCAGCAGCGTGACGTCACCGTCGGGGTGCAGGCTGCCGTCCAGCCACAGCAGTGCGTCACCACCGGCGGCGGCCATCTCGCGGATCAGGTGGTCGATGCGTTTGTGGTGGCGATTCACTGCACCCACGCACAAGACCACCGCGCGGCCCGCCGGGATGCGCCACTGCTCGCGCAAGGCAGCGCGTGTGGCCGCTGCGCGGAAACGATCGAAGTGCACACCGACAGGCACCACGGTCAGCCGCTCTTCGGGCACACCCAGGCCACGCATCTGGTCCTGCGCCGGTTGCGTGAGGCAGTGCACATGGTCCACACCCGCGCCGGGGTCCACCACGGCCGGGCCGCCGTGTGTGTACAGCAGCCGGAAGTGCAAGCCGGCCAAGCGGCGCACCGTTTGCAAGTGGCGGGCCAGCGGCGGGTCGATCACATGCACCACGTCAAAGCCGCCGCGCCGCAGCGCGGGCATCAGCATCGCGGCAAAGCTGGCATGTTCAAGCTGGTAGCGGCGATAGGCCAAGCGCTGCCCCACCAGCCGCGACATGAGGCCCGTGCGTCGCAGGTGCGGCACCACGGTTTCACGCGGACCCGAGGCACCCGCGCCCTTGAACAGGTGCACGTCGATGTCCGGGCCCAGCACGCTGTGCAGGTCGGTGAAAAAACGCTCGTAACCGCGCCGGGTCTGGCCCACGGTGGGGCAGACCAGGGCCACTTTCAGCGCCTGGCCACTGCGCCGTTTGGCTTCAGGCATCGGCCGTCGCCTCCACGCGGTCGGGCACACAGACACGAACCTGCCAGGCGACGTTGATGCGCGTCACCATCTTGGTCAGGCCCTTGATGTGCAGCGTCCACACCGACAGCGCGGCGCTCAGTTCGCGCCGCGCTTCTTCGGTGAGGCAGAAGACAAAATCCTGCGGCCGTTCCAGTCGATGGTCGGCCGGGCTGCCCGGCACTTCTTGCGAGATCCAGCCGGCGATGTCGTGCTGCATCTGGGCGCGCACCGGTTCCAGCAACTGGCTGCGTTCGCTGCCCGACGCGTGTTTGTTGCGGGTGTAAGTACTGAAGTCGGCCCAGAAGACCTCGAAGTCGGGCACCTGAGCGGCCAGGCCGCGGTCGATCAGCAGCTGGCGTGTGGCGACCATGGCGCAGTCGCAGATTTCCTGCCACAGGAAAAACGACGCGATGGCGCGGTAGCGGTACATCAGGTTGTCGCCGATCTCGCCGCGCTTGAGTCGCTCGAAGTTTTCGTCCTGCGTGTAGAAGTCGATGCAGGCTTCGCGGGTGGGGAACAGTTCGCCGTTGGTCTCGCCCACGAAGTCGGCCAGAAAGCCCTGCACCACCGGTGAACCGTTTTCCAGCGCCGGCAACATGGCCGACCACCAGTCGCTGTTCTTGATGCCCAGGCTGCGGGTGTAGCGCACCACGTCTTCGAACCACTGGTCGTTCCAGAACACGCTGCTCACCAGGTGCCACTTGCGGCAGGTGATGTAGTCGGCATAGGGCAGCGTGTCGGTGGCGACGATGATCTCTTCGACGTCGAACACCTTGCTGTCGCCATAAACACCGAAGTTCTTGGGCAGCACGCGAAAGCGCGTGTCGAACTTGAACATTTCGCGCGACTCGAGCGTCTCCATCTCGGCGCCCTTGAGCATCATGGCCTGGAAGTTGTGCATCTGGTGAATGTTGGTATCCAGCAGGTGGTGCAGGCCCTTGAGGTGGGTCTTCAGGCTCTCGCCCGGCAGCCCCAGGATGAGGTCTGACACCGAGCGCAGGCCGCGGCCGCGCATGTGAACTTCCAGCGCCTTGTAGGTGTCCAGCTTGATGGACTGGCGCTTGACCTTGCGCAGAACGTCTTCGTCCAGCGACTGCACGGCCTGGTAGAGCATCAGCGCACCGCCCACCTTTTCAACCGATTTGATGATGCGCTCGGCCATGTTCTTGCCGGTGGTGGCGTCGATGAAGGTGGGCCAGCCGTAGTCGCGTTGCACCTCGCCGATGCATTCGCTGATTTCGATGTCGCGCTCGAACATGCCGTAGTTGCTGTCGGCGATGCGCAGCGTGCCCATATTGGGTGAAAACTGCTTGATGCGCTTGGCGATGTAGCGGATCTCTTCCTTCATGCGCTCAACCGGGAAGTTGTGCACCTTGGTGTAGTAGCGCGTGCCCTGCACGCAGAAAGTGCAGGTGAAGGGGCAGCCGCGGTTGGTTTCGATCATCGGCGCCAGGCGGCCGTCAAAAAACTCGTCCTGCGTGCCACTCAGAAAGGGCGAAGGAATTTCATACACCAGCTGGTGGCGCGGCGGCATCTCGCGCGACAGGGCCGTGCCGTCGGGCATGCGCAGAACGCTGGACGGCAGGCCGATGTCACGCAGCTTGTCCAGCTGCAGGCCCTGGTCCAGGAACGTGCGCACGATCTCGTAAGCCAGGAAGTCGCCTTCGCCCAGCGCATAGACGTCCAGCTGCGGGTGGCGTTCAACGTAGGCACATTGGCGTGCCGTTTCCAGCGAGATGTTGGGCCCGCCCATCACTGTCAGCACATTCGGGTTGATCCGCTTGGCCAGCTTGAAGAAGTAATGGCTGAGGGCTTCGTTCCAGACGTAGTTGGTGAGCATCAGCACATCGGGCGGCTCTTCCACCAGGGCCTGCGCCAGCTTCTCGGGGTAGACAAACAGGCGCGACTGGATCTCGTGGTCCTTGTCCTCGCGGTCCATGACGGCCTTCATGTAGGCCACGCCCAGCGGCATGCAGTCGTTGGCCACGGTGCCGGAGTAGTCGTATCGCAAGTCGGCCAGGTAGACCTTCATGACATTCCTTTCGCTTCGTTCGGTTAAGTCAAGCAAGATCGGTGCACGGCCCGGGCTAACGTTGAGTGGCCAGCGTGTCGAAGTGGCGGGTGTACCAGTCCACCGTGCGCCGCAGGCCTTCGTCCATGCCGTGGCGGGGGCTCCAGCCCAGCACCGTGCGCGCCTTGCTGGCGTCCAGGGTCTGCTCGCGGATTTCTGCCGAGGCCACGTTCAGCACCTGGGGTTGCAGGTCGGCCCGGCCCATGATCTGCAGCACCTGCTGCGTGAGTGCCAGCATCGTGGGCCGCAACTCCAGCCCGAAGTTAAAAGCCTGGCCGCCCAGGCTGCTGTCACGCGCCAAGGCCTGCGCCAGTTCAAGATAGGCCTGGGCCGCATCTTCGACGTAGAGGAAGTCGCGCACGAAGAGGCCATCGCTGCGGATCTGGAAAGGCTGGCCGCGCAAGGTGGCCATGATCACGCCCGGAATCAGGCGGCTGAAGTTCAGGTCGCCGCCACCGAACAGGTTGCCGCATCGTGCGATGGCCACGCCCATGCCGTAGGTCTGCGCGTACATGGTGGCGATCAGGTCGGCGCAGCTCTTGGAGCAGTCATAGGGAAAGCGGCCGCGCAGCGGATGGTCTTCGCGGTAGGGCAGGTGCTCGCTGTCGCCGTAGGCCTTGTCCGACGAAGCCACGATGACCTGCGGCACACCGGCCTGGCGCGCCGCCTCCAGCAACAGCCAGGTGCCACGCACATTGGCCTCCAGCGTGCCCAGCGGGTCGACCTTGGCCACCCCCACCAGCGTTTGTGCGCCCAGGTGAAAAACCGTCTGCACGCCGTATTCGGCCAGCACGCGGCGCAGCAGGCTTTCGTCGGTGAGCGAACCGCGCGCGACGTTGACCTTGTCCAGCCAGCCGTCGGCCACCAGCAGGCTGCGCGGCAAGCCATCGCGCACGAGCACGGTGACATCGGCGCCGCGCTGGTGCAAGGCCGGCACCAACCAGCTGCCCAACAGGCCGGTGGCGCCGGTGACCAGTGTGGGGCGGCCGTGCCAGAACGCAGCGGCTGTCTCAAGCATGGCGAGCGACCTTGAGCAGATCGGGCGGCACGGCGGGCGCTGCAGTCGATACTGCGGCTGGCACGGCTTCCGCACGCCAGGGCGGCTCCATCCATGGCGGGCTCTTGCCGCTGGCGCAAAGGCCTTCGAGTTCGCTCTGGTCCTTGCTGGTGTCCATGGACTTCCAGAAGCCGTGGTGCGGGTAGACACCCATGGCCCCGCGGCGCGCAAACTCGGGCAACACGTCCTGTTCGAGGTTGTGGCCGCGCCATTCAAAGAGCGCGCGTTTTTCGAAAACAAAGAAGCCGGCGTTGATCCAGTAGTCGCGCACCAGCGGCTTTTCTTCGAAGCGCTGCACCTTGCCGGCGCCGTCGAACACCACCAGGCCGTATTGCGAACGCAGCGGCACCGTGGTCAGTGTGGCCAGTGACCCACTGCGCTGGTGTGCGGCCAGCAGGCCTTGCAGGTCGACGTTGCCCAGCCCGTCGCCGTAGGTGGCCATGAAACGGTCGCCCACGTGCACACCGCAGCGAAAGATGCGGTCGCCGGTGTCGGCGTCTTCACCGGTGTCGACGATGTCCACGTTCCAGTCCAGGCGCCGGCCGTCAAAATAGTCCAGCAGCATTTCCTTGCGGTGGCCCGCGGCCAGCACAAAGTCTTTGTAGCCTTGCGCCGCGTACATGCGCATCAGGTGCACCAGGATGGGCGTGCCGTTGACCGGCATCATGACCTTGGGAAAGTGCTCGGAGAACGGGTAGGCGCGTGTGCCCTTGCCTCCGCACAGGATGACGATCTTCATCTTTTCCATCAACACGGGCTCCAGGGTTCAGTACTGCGAGATGAGCTTGAAGGTCAGGATCGTCTGCAACGGTTTCAGCACGAAGTCGTCCAGAAAGCGGCTGACCTGGCTGCGCCCGTTTTCGGGCACAAAGACGATGTCGTCGGCCTGCAGCGGCGTCGCCGCCAAGGTCATGTAAGGCGCTGGCTGGCCGCTGCGGGCACCCTGCAGCGCGATGGCCCGCAGGTGGCCACTTTCCATGAGGCGGATGACGGTGACGTCGGCCTCGCCGCCCGACTTGCGCGCGCCGCCCGCCGCTGCCAGCGCCTGCAAGGCCGTGGCGGCCGTCCGCAAGGGCACGGCCGACGGGTTGCCGACGTCACCCATCACGTAAACCATGGGCTGGCGCACCACCAAAGGCACCACATTGACCTGTGGCTTGAGCAGGCGTTCAGCAAACTGCAGCGTCAGCTTGTCGGCCAGTTCGCGCGCCGTCAGCCCGGCGGCCTGCACGTCTTGCAGCAGCGGCAGGCTGATCTGGCCATCGGGCCGTATGACCACCGTGCGCGAGACCTCGGGCGTGCGCCAGACCACCACGTCTACCTGGTCGCCAGCAGCCAGCAGGTACTGCTTCTGGTAACGCAGCGAACTCTGCAGCACCACAGGCGGTGCTT
This sequence comes from Burkholderiales bacterium, assembly GCA_038204775.1. Classification (GTDB taxonomy): domain Bacteria; phylum Pseudomonadota; class Gammaproteobacteria; order Burkholderiales; family Burkholderiaceae_C; genus Rubrivivax. Next base: position 22,768 of record JBBRCN010000018.1, read on the forward strand.
GCAGCTCGGTTTGGGTGACGGTGGGTGATGCGCAGCCGCTGAGCGTGGCCGCCGCGAGAGCGGCCGCCAGGCAGGCCATGACGGGCAGGCCGCGGATGAGGTGCATAGGCGTCATGGATGGGCGATGGGGTTGATGGAGGCGGCACTAGCCAGGCGCAAGGCAAGCACAGGGCTACCAGCCGCGCCCGCGCACCAGGGTGCCAAAAGTCCGTACGATGATCTTCAGGTCCAGCCAGACGGACCAGCGGTCGATGTAGTCCATGTCCATGCGCATCCACTGCTGGAACGGGATCACCGGATCGTCCTTCAGCTGCCACAGACAGGTCAGGCCGGGCGGCACGGTCAGGCGGCGGCGCTGCCACCATTCATTGCCAGTGGCTTCGCGCACCGGCAAGGGCCGCGGGCCGACCAGGCTCATGTCGCCCACCAGCACGTTCCACAGCTGCGGCAGTTCATCGACATGGAACTTGCGCAACCAGCGCCCGATGGGTGTGATGCGCGGGTCGTTTTTCAGTTTGAAGGCCGTGCCGTCGCGTTCGTTCAAGCCCGACAGGTCGGTCTTGCGGGCTTCGGCGTCGAGGTACATGGTGCGCACCTTCAACATCGTGAAAGGCCGCCCGTGCAGGCCGGTGCGGGTCTGGCAAAAGAGCGCCGGCCCCGGCGAGCCCAGGCGCACCGCCAGCAGCAAGGTCAGCAGCGGCGGCGACAGCAGCAGCAGCCCCACTGCCGCGCCGAACATGTCGATAAGGCGCTTCAGCAGCAACTGGCCATAGTGCCCCGTGCCGCTGTAGTGCGTGAGCACCGGCGTGCGGCCGATGGTGGCCAGGTGGCGGCTGGATTCAGGCACCACAAAGGCCTCGGGCAGCAGCTTGACCGAGATGCCGGCCTGCGAGCAGATGCGCAGCATGTCCTGGATCAGGTCGTAGCAGCTTCGCACGGGCAGGGTGATCACCACCTCGTCGATGACCTGACTGGCCAGCACGGCACGCAGGCCTTCGGCGTCGGCCAGGGTCTGCACGGTCACGCCATCAGGCAGGTGCACGTGGGACTGCGGGTGGCCAGCGCCTTCACCTGCCACGTCCAGCAGTGCCGCGATGCGAACGCCGTACTGCGGATTGGCGCGGATGTCGGCCATCAGTTCAGCCGAGCGGCTGTTGTGGCCCACCACCAGCCACACGCGGTAGTCGTCGCCACGGCTGCGCAGGCGCCGGATGAGCCAGCGTGTGAGCGCACGAAAGGCCAGCAAGGCCAGCCAGCCCACGCCCAGCATGGCCGCCAGCAGTGTGCCGGGCAGGCTGCCCACCAGCACGGTGGCGGCCAGCGTGCCCAGGCCCATGGCATAGGCCGCCGCTTCAGACAGGGCCAGCAGTTCGCGCCACAGGCTTTCGGTGCGCCAGGGGTGGTAAAGCCGCATGCGACCGCCGATGAGCATGAAGGCCGCGGCAAAAGACAGCAGCAGCACGCTCAGGGCTGGGGCCCAGCTGGCGTCAGGGTCAACGCCAGCCGCCCACCACACGGCCGCCGCAGCGGCGCACACCACGGTGGCGTCGATGACGCTGGCGGCATGGGCCAGCACGCGGACGTTGTGATAAAGCAAGAACCCCCCCTCCCCTGAAACCCGCAGCGCCCGCAAAACCGAGCTCAGGCGCCTGTCTGTCATGGGCACCCGGATGGTGCGATTGGTGTCGGACCCCGGGCGCTCCTGCAAGCCCAAGCGCGAAGCATGCCAGCGCCTGGCCCAAGGGATGGTGAGCGTTTACGCCGACAGCCCCCTGCTTCGGGGCTTGCCAGCTTGCCCGTCATGAAAAGTTCACGACTTGTGCGAGCGCTGCTTCAGCCCAAGGCGTGTGCCATGGCCACTTCGTGCCCGGCCGTGAAAGCCTCTTCAAACACCGAACAGCCGGCCAGGTCGGCATGCGCAAAGCGCACGCGGCCGCGCATCTGCCGCAAGGCCAGCAGCGCCGGGTGGCGCTGCACACCGGGGCGCGGCATGGCCATGGCGTGGCCCCAGCGCGTGAGGTCCACCCGCTGCGCACGGCGGTGGATGTCGGGGTGCATCAACGCCAGTTCGTTGAGCACACGGTCGCGCCAGGGCGCGGGGTCTTCAGACAGCAGCGTGGCGCGCTCGCTGGCCGGCAGCGCGTGATAGGCCGTCAGCACGGTGGGGCCGGGGTGCGGGCGCAGGCTCTGGTGCATGGCATCGACGTAGCCCAGCGCCGTGCCACCGCCCGGCGCGTAAAGCACGCTGTCCCAGGCCGGCGGTGCGCCGGGTCGGTCCAGCAGCGGCGCGTCCAGCAGCACGTTGGCCACCAGCCAGGGCGCGTGCTGCAGCAGTGCGGCGGCCTGGCGCAAGGCGGCGGGCGGTGACTGCAGCACCCGCGCGGCAATGAACAGCGGCGTGGCCATCACCACCTGCTGCGCGGTCCATGCTTCGGCCTGCTGCGTACTTTCGTTCCAGGCCAGCAGATGCACCGCGTGACGCTGTTCCTCCACCCGAAGCACGGTGCGGCCGGTGTGGATGCGTGCGGCAAACGGCGCGGCCAGTCGCTGCACCAGCCAGGCGTTGCCTTCGGGCCAGGTGAACACCCCTTCGGCTGCGGCAGCTTCGTCACCCGGGGCGCTGAAGCCGTGGCGGCTGGCGAAGTAGTGCACACCGGCCCAGGCCGAGACGGTGTGGATGCCGGCGCCGTAGTCGTCACGGCAGCAGTAGTCCAGGTACCAGAGCAGGCGCTCGTCGTTCAGGCCTTGTGCCTTGAGCCAGTGCACAAAGGTCTGCTGGTCCAGCGCAGCCAGGTCCGCCGACCAGGCCGATCGATGCGCGGGCAGTGCAAAGCGTCGCGGGCCGGACGGCGGACCTTGCAGTGCGCGCACGGCCTGTTCAAAGCGCCGGTACTGTGCCGCGGTATCCGAGGCCGAATCGGCCGGCGGCAGCAGCCCTTCGACCCAGGCGCCGTCGATGAACAGCCGCTCTTGCGGGCTGTGGCACAGGTGCCGCTCGTCGGCCACCGTGCGGCCCAGGTGCTGGCGCAGCAGACCCAGTTCATGCAGCCAGTCCGACACCTCGCGCGCTTCGGGCGTCGGCAGTGGCAGGTAGTGCGCGCCCATGGGGCAGGCCATCCCGGCCAGCACATGGCCGCGGCTGTTGCCACCGGGCTGATCTTCCAGTTCCAGCACGGCGATCTCGTCGATGCCTTGTGCGGCAAAAGCTCGTGCGGCTGCCAGGCCGGCAATGCCGCCGCCCACGATCAGCACCGCCGCCTTCCTTTGCACGGCGGCTGCGGGCAAAGCCTGGCCGCCCCGCAGGCGGTGGCCACGTGCATGCGCGGCGCCGGCCCAGGCGGCGGGTGGCGGCGGCTGGGCGCGTGGCGTGCAGGCTGCACCGGCCAGCGCGGCGGTGGCAGCCGTGGCAGCAGAAGCAGCCGCTGCCAGCAGCGCACGGCGGCTGAGGCGCTCGTTCATCGGTCCACCCGGCCCCACTCTTCTTCAAAAGTGCTGACCAGCACCTGGTTGGACAAGCGGTTGGGCTGCGCTTCGACGCGTGCCATGTCGGGCGGAAAATGCAGCATCCCCGGCAAGCCCTGCAGCGTCAGAAAGCGCAGGCCTTCGGGCAGCGCCGTGGGCATGCGCCAGGGCCGCCGGCCGGCAATGACGAAGCCCCATTCGCCGAAACTGGGCACGTGCACATGGTACGGCGTGGTGCGCAGGCCCACGGCTTCGAGCGTGGCCACCACGGTCCAGTAGCTCTTGCGTGCGATCAGCGGCGACGTGGTCTGCACCGCCAGGTAGCCGCCTGCGGCCAGCGCCAGGTCCACCCGCTGGTAGAAGCTGGTGGTGTACAGCTTGCCCAGGCTGAAGTTGGTGGGGTCGGGAAAGTCGATCACGATGACGTCGAAGGTTTCTTTCGTCTGCTCCAGCCAGGTGTAGGCGTCGGCGTTGACGATCTTCAGCTTGGGGCTGGCCAGTGCGCCCTGGTTCAGCGCCAGCAGCGCCGGGTGCTGCGCGAACAGACGTGTCATGTGCGGGTCCAGTTCGACCAGCGTGATCTGCTCGACACCGCGGTGGCGCAGCACCTCGCGCACCGCCAAGCCGTCACCACCGCCCAGCACCAGCACCCGCCGCGGCGCGCCGTGGGCGGCCACGGCGGGGTGCACCAGGCTCTCGTGGTAGCGGTACTCGTCGCGTGAATGGAACTGCAGGTTGCCGTTCAGGTACAGCCGCACGCCCCCTGCGCCAGCTGTGACCACCACCCGCTGGTAGTCGCTGCTTTCGCGCACCACGATGTCTTCGCCGTAGAAGCGGTCTTCGGCCCAGGTGGTCAGGCGGTCGGCACCCAGCATGGCCGCCGCCAGGATCACGATGACGGCCACACAGGCGGCTGCATGGCTGCGCCACTGGCGCAGTTCACCGCGAAAGAGCCACAGCGCCCAGGCCGCCACCGCCGCGTTCAACAGGCCGAAGAAGATGCCCGTGCGCACCAGCCCCAGGTGCGGCACGAAGAGCAGCGGAAAGGCCACCGCCACCACCAGCGCGCCCAGGTAGTCGAAGGTCAGCACCTGCGACACCAGGTCGCGCAGCGCATAGCGTTCGCTGAAGTGGCGCTTGAGGATGCGCATGACCAGCGGAATCTCCAGCCCCGCCAGGATGCCGATGAAGCCCACCAGGCCGTACAGCAGAACCCGAAAAGCACCGGTGTGCCCAGAAGGCAGGCTGCTGTGGGCTGCAAACAGCAGCGCCGGCATGAGCCCGCCCACCAGCCCCACCAGCAGTTCGATGCGCAGGAAGTGCGCCACCAGTTGGCGTTCGAAATATCGGCTGAGCCAGCTGCCGATGCCCATCGCAAACAGGTAGGCGCCGATGACGGTGGAAAACTGCAGCACCGAGTCGCCCAGCAGATAACTGGCCAGTGCACCGGCAGCCAGTTCGTACACCAGGCCGCAGGCGGCGACGACGAAGACCGAGGTCAGCAGGGCCAGTTCGGCAGGGGAGACACGGGCTTGGGGCGTGCTCTCCGCCGCCAGCGCGGGGCCAGGATTCGTCATCCATCAAGAGTACAACAGCGTTCAACAGCCGCGCCGCCCCTTGCCAAGTGGATTGGCAACAAGGGAAACTCCAGCAGAGCTGCATAAAACAACGATCAGGCAGAAGGGGGAGAGGCTGCACATGGCCGACGAATGGAGCCTGGAACATCCGGCCAGCCGGCGAGCCATCCTGTTCGCCGACCTGGTCGAGTCCGTGCGGCTGTACGAACAGTTCGAGGCGCGCACGATCGACCGGTGGCGGCGGTTTGCGTCGCTGGCAAGGGAACAGGTGGCGCCCAAACACGCCGGCCGACTGGTGCGTACGGTTGGCGACAGCCTGCTGATGGAGTTCCCCACCTCGGCCAGCGCCACGGCGGCTGCCTTCGATCTGCACGAGGCGCTGGCGCAGTTCAACCGGCCCGATGAAAGCGACGCCACCATGTGGCTGCGTGTGGGCGTGCACGAGGCGAATGTCGTGGCCGAGGAGCGCGAGCTCTGGGGCAATGGCGTCAACCTGGCGGCCAGGTTGGCCTCGACGGCACAGCCGGGGCAGACCGCGGCCTCGGTCCAGGTGCGAAGCAGCCTGTGCGACGGCGTGCAGGCGCGGATCGAGGACCTGGGCCTGCGCTACATGAAACATGTCAGCGAGCCCATGCGGGTGTTTGTGCTGCACGCGCCAGGCCAGGCCGCAACGGCTCGCGCACCCAGCAGCGCCGACCTGCGGCCGGCAGTGGCCGTGGTGCCCTTCGTGGCCATGCCCGCAGACGCTGCAAACGATGCATTGGGGCACGCCATGGCCGACGACATCATCGCCAGCCTGTCGCGCCACCCAGGGCTGCGCGTGTTGTCGCGCGCCAGCACGGCTGCCGTGCGCGGCCTGACCATGGACCTGCCACGGCTGCACGCACTGTTGGGCGCGTCGTTCCTGCTCAGCGGCCACTTTTACGTCCGTGGCTCGCGCATCCGCTTGGCCGCCGAGCTGTGCGAACTGCGCGGCGGCGAGGTGCTGTGGGCTGGCGGCGTCAGCGCTGATGTCGACGCGCTGTTCGAGGGGCAGGACGACCTGGTACCGCATCTGGTGGCGCAGGTGTCGCAGCAGGTTCTGGCGCATGAGTTGTCGCGCGTACGCAGCTTGCCGATGGATTCGCTGGCGTCGTATTCGCTACTGCTCGGGGCGCAGGGACTTCTGGCCAGTTTCGTTCCCTCCGACTTCAACCGCGCAGAACACGTGTTGACTCACCTGGCCGACCGGCATCCTCGGCAGGCAGCGCCGCGGGCCATGCTGGCCTCGTGGCACATGTACCGTGTACTGCAAGGCTGGACGGACAACCCCGAAGCCGACAAGAGCCAGCTGCGTCAACAGGCGCAAAGGGCGATCGACATCGATCCTCAGCATCCCGGTGCGCTGGTGGCGGACGGTGTGGCGCATGTCTTCTGCGACGGCGACTTCGGCGGTGCGTCTTCACGATTCAAAGAGGCACTGCAGCACGACCCGCAGCACGCACCCGCGTGGGCACGCCTGTCCGAAGCCCAGAGCGAAGGCGGGCAACACGAAGAGGCCATGGAGTCAGCCCAGCGCGCCATTGCGTTGACACCCTTGGACCAGCAACTTTTTGTCTACCTGAGCTATGCGGCACGCGCAGCGTTTTCGGCTCGCCGGTACGCTCAGGCCGCAGAGCAGGCGCGTGCGTCCGTGCGCATGCATGCCCTGCACGCACCGGCACACCGGCTTCTGATCGCCTCGTTGTGGTACGCCGGAGAGACCGAGGCCGCCCGTCGCGCAGCCACGCAATATGTGCAGTTGCTGCCGGAAGCCAAGGCACACGGTTCAACACGGGCAGCGGGCACACCGTCTGTCGAAACACGCTTCACCCGCGCCTTGCACGACGCGGGTGTGCCGCGCTGAAATCAAACCATTGCCGGAAAGAGGAGTCCTCAATGTCGTTGCTGCCGCTTCAATCGATTTCCTTTTTGACTGGGGCCGGCTTGGGGGCCAACCTAAACCCTACCAACCCGCCAGCGCTTTCGGCCACGCTCAACCCTACCAATCCACCCGCGCTTTCGGCGATGCTCGATCCGACAAACCCACCGGGCGGCTCGCACAACGACCACACCAACCCGCCATGGGTGCCTCAAGCCCCGACGATGCCCTGGCCGGCTCCTACCCGCGCACCGAGTCCTCGCAACGGCATAGACCCGGCGTGGCTGTATGCCGATGCAGGCACACTGATGGCGCAGGCACTGCGCAAGTCACGCGCCAAAGTCATGCGGCCCTCCGACATGAAACTGGCGCCAGCGCCCAAGGGTGCCCAGCAGCAGATGAAGCTGCAAGCCTGGTCGGCACAGCACCGGGTCATGGCATTGGCCGGTGGACTGCTGGGCAGCGTGCAAGTCGACGGCGTTTCGGTCTGGGTGGTCGGTCCCAGTACTGCAAAAAGCACAGGGCCGGCGTACGAAGTGTTCTCGCTTGCAGGGTGGGAGCAAGGACTGAATTTTTCCGAGCAGGTGGACAAGGTTCTTCGCGCGGCGGTCGAGCGGGAAGACCGCTTGCCCGAGGTTCTTTCGCAGATGCACGACCTGTGGCCCTTCTTCGAGTCCACAGCGGGCTTCGCGCTGATGCAGGCACCGCACGTGGCCGAACTGATGGCCGTGGCGCACGACTGGGCCGTGCACATCCTGATGCGGCTCAAGCGCGGCGTGTCGGCACTGCGGCCGGTGCAGCGTTCTTCGCTCGTGATGCCACTCATCGCCACGCCGGGGCACGCCTCACTGCCCAGCGGCCATGCCACGATGGCTGCTCTGAATTCCGAACTTTTGCACTTGCTGATGTACCGGGGGTCAGTCGACGACACGCGATCCGCCCAACTCGACCGGCTGGCCCGCCGCATCGCTTTCAACCGCGTGGTGGCTGGCGTGCATTACCCGGTCGACAGTTGCGCCGGATACGCACTGGGCACACAACTCGGGCGCCTTTTTGCGGCCATGGCTGGGAGCAAGAAAGTGCCGCGCCAAATGCTGGCGCCGGACATCTTTCGCAAGGCCAAGCACGAACTGAAGGAACTCTCCTCAAGCAGTCCAGGCGGGCGACCGCTCTTTGCACAGCCCAGTCTAAGACAGCACTACGCCGTGCGCGTGGATCCTGATCTGGTCGACCTCTGGAAGTCCGCCAGAAATCAGATCAATCAGTTTCGCTGAACGAGAACGATCATGGACGCACGATGGCAACCCGCAGCCCTGCCCGGGAAAAAACTGCGCGCACCCGAAGCCGGCCCCAGGACAAGAGGTGGCAAGGATGCCCCCGACCCCGGCCTCGACCCCTATGTTCGCTGGGCGCTGCACACCGCCTGGCGCGGCTTCATCAAGGTGGCAAATTGGCAGGACAGGCCCGACCACCAGCGTTGCATACAGATCATCGCCAAGGCGCACGATGGCGTGCAACTGCAGGCTGCACTGAAGTCCGATTGGCTGGAAGTGTCAGATGTCTACCGGCAGAACATACCCGGAGGCGCAAAACCTGCGTTGCACTTCAGCGCCTCGCTTCGCTTGTCCAGCATCGACTCGATGTTGGCCAACCCGCAGCGACTGCGCTGGAAGCTTGCGCTGCCGCTGCGTGACGCCGAGTCGGCCGCGCGCGTCTCGCCCAAAGGCCTCTTCGGGCCGGATCGAGACCGTGCCACGATGGAAGCGAAGAACTTGGTTGCCGACCGATTCAAGGAACCGGCTTCCCTTTCCAAGCCGGTGGCGCTGAAGCGTGCGATTGCCGTGATTGACGCCGGCTGCCCTTTCCTGAACGAAGCCTTTGGCACAGCGAACGACACCCGCGTGGCAGCCATCTGGGACCAGGGCGCCGATCCGCCCACGGCGTGGTCCAAAGAGAAGTTCGATCGACTGGGCGCTGGATGGCCCTGGCACGCGCCCCGGTCGTTCAACTACGGCCGTGTACTCGGTCGCGAAGCTTTGAACAAGATTTCTCAGGCGGTTCGTTCCTCCGGTTCAGGGCTGGACGAAACGGAGGTCTATCGAGGCATCGATTTCATGATTGACCATGGCGACGCGAGGCGCCGCGTCTGGTTCGCGACCCACGGTGGGCACGTACTCTCGGTAGCCGCTGGCAGCCCCGATCCCTTGCCTTGTGCCGCGCATGCGGAGCCTGACGCCGCCGGGGAGGCCGACCTCGTCTTTGTGCAACTGCCCATGGCGGTAGCCATGGACAGTGGCGGCGGTTCGCTGGCGCCGCACCTGCTGGACGGTGTTCGCTATGCCATGCACTTGATGGAGAAGAAAGACAGCCCGCTGGTCGTCAATATCAGCTACGGCGGCCAGGCCGGGCCGCATGACGGCACTTCGCTGATCGAAGGTGCTTTCGACGAACTGATGCAACAGCGCAAGAGCAATTTCGCCATCGTGTTGGCGGCTGGCAACTCGCGCCAGGCTCGCTGCCATGCAAAGCGCGAGTTGCGAGCCAATCGCAGCGTGATGCTGCGCGTGGCTGTACCGCCAGACGACACCACCGACACCTTCGTGGAAGTCTGGTACGTCCCGCCTCCGGGGGCCGCCAAGGTCGAGTGCCGCGTCCGATCACCCAGTCAGGACTGGGGCCCATGGGTGGAGCAGGGACAGGAGGTGCTGCTGCGGGAAACGCGGGTGGGTCGCGAAGTGGTTGCAATGCTGCGCCACGACAGGCGCGTACCCAACGGCGCGCGCTCGATGATTCTTTTTGCACTGGGTCCAACGGCCCTGCCGCCCGACGTGCCCGGTGCGGTCAGCGAGCCCGGCGTGTGGGCCATCGAGCTGCGATTGACTTCGACCGAGCCGACGAAGGCTCGCAAGACAACCACGCCTGCCGGGACGGTCCCCCTGGGGCCCTTGGTCATCGACGCATGGATCGAACGCGACGATCCCGCGCCGTCAAGCAGGCGGCCGATCGCGGCCTTCCTCGATCAGGAACCCGATGACGAACTCGACACCTGCAGCAACATCGCCTGTGGTGGGTTCACCGTGACCGTCGGCGGGTTCAGCCTCGGCACGGGACAGACGACGGCTTATTCAGCACAGGGTACTGCCCATCGGGCCACGCCCGTCGTTTTGGCGGCCTGCGAAGAGGACGAGGTCACGCCAACGATCGCAGCAGCGGCCACGCGCAGCAGCGAGTCCTACCGCCTCAATGGCACCAGCGTGGCGGCGCCGGTCCTGGCCCGCCGCCTCTTCAACCACCTGGTCAAGCAGTCGGTGGAAGGCACCGCCATGCGCAAATGCGCGCAAGAGCTCGCGTCGTCCGGCGATCCGGCCCTGAAGTTGCCAAAGTGATCTTGCCGGTCTCGGTGGCGACAGCCAGTGCCGGCCTGCGTGCCCACAATGGCCAGCCATGGGCACCCTTCACCTCGTCCGCCACGGCCAGGCCAGCTTTGGCGCTGCCGACTACGACCAGCTCAGTGACCTGGGCGCACGCCAGTGCCATGCGCTGGGCCAGCACATGGCGCAGCGCGGCTTGCGATTCGACGCCGTCTTGCTTGGCAGTTTGCGGCGCCACCAGCAATCAATGGATGCTTGGGCGGAAGGCTACGGCAAGCCCCTGCCCACGGCGCTGAAATGGCCGGGCCTGAATGAATACGACAGCGAAGCGCTGATCCGCGCCATCCACCCCGGCCCCTTGGCCAAACCCGACACACCCGAGGTCTACCGCGCGCACTTTCGTCTGCTGCGCGACGCGCTGTCGGCATGGATGGCCGGCCGCATCGCGCCGGTGGGCATGCCCAAGCATGCCGACTGGGTGGCAGGCATCACCAGCGCGTTGGACCATGTGCGCACGCACCACGGCGCGCAGGCCGACGCGCAGGTGCTGGTGGTGTCCAGTGGCGGCCCCATCGCCACGGCGGTGGCCCACGCGCTGGGCACCGCACCCGAGACGGCCATCGAGCTGAACCTGCGTATCCGCAACAGCGCGGTCACCGAACTGGTCTTCACAGCGCGCCGGTTGATGCTCAACACCTTCAACCACGTGCCGCACCTGGACAACACCGAGCGCGGCGGCTGGATCACGCACGCCTGAGCTTCAGGCCCAGGCTCAGTGTCGGGCTCAATGCCGGGCTCAGTGCCGGGCAACGTTCAGCCAGCCATTCGAGTCCTTCCGGACCCTCCTGTGCGGGCTCAGCCCTCACGCGTGAAATCGCGTTCGGGCCTTCGCCAGCCATTCGGGTCCTTCCGGACCCTCATGTGCGGGCTCAGCCCTGCACCGCCGACGACACGATCAGGCCGATGGCGATGCACATCGCCCCCACCACGATCGCCAGCGCGACGTTTTTCTTCTCGATGATCTCGTTCCACAGGTCATAGGGCGTGAGCTTGTCGATGATGACGAAGCACAACCAGAAGATGCCCACGCCGATCAGCGCGAACAGGATCGAGCCGAAGAAGACGCCGGGTTTGAGCCATTCGATGCCAGCCATGTCAGGCCTCCTGTGGGGTTGAAAGTGTCATTTGTGGCCACCGCCGCTGGAATAGCCGCCGTAGCTGCCGCCACCGCTGCCGCGGTAGCCGCTGCCTGAAGTGCGCTGGCACTGCTGGTACTCGGTACTGGCCGCACCAAAAGTGCGGCGCACGTCGTCGCAGTCGTCGCCGCTGCATTGGGCCAGCACGATCATCAGCAGCACGATGGCGATGAAGATGACCACACCCTTGGCCACGCCGGACTTGCTGCCGGCCAAGGGGTTGGCGTCGCGCTGCAAGGCCGCGCGTGCGTCGGGGGCGATGCCAAATGCATCGGCCACGGCTGCCGCGCTCAAGGTCTGACCGGCCGACCAGGTCACTTCCTGGCCCGTCTGTTCGCGCGACAGGCGTTTGTCCGCATCCTTGCCCTGGCCCTCGAAGTCCGTGACACGGGCCCGTTCATCGCGCTGCACGCGCCAGTAGAACTCGCCCTGCACCCAGGTCACCTTGGCGCCGTAGGACCAGCGCTTGCGGTAGCTCGCGCCCTGCCACTGCGCCTGGTCACCGCGCACCGTGGGGGCGCCGGTGAGCGGTTTGACCCAGCTCCAGCCGTCGTTGCTGTCCACCAGGAACGCAAAGCCCTGCGTGCGGTTGAACAGCAGGTATTCGCGCCAGAAGGTGGTTTCTTCTTCGCTGCTGTCAGGGATGTCGCAGCGTTCCTGGTAGCCCACCACCTGCCAGGCCGCAGGCTCGCCGCCCAGCGCCAGCGTGGGCTGGGACACGCGGCCCAGCGGAATCTGCGGTTCTGCGCCGCCAACGCCACTGTTGTTCTGCGCGTAGTGGCGCAGTTCGCCGCCCACGCCGGCCGACAGGTCCACCACGGCGCTGCATTGTGGGCAGGCCAGGCTTTGCGTGGTGGCCAGCTTCACTGCCAGCGCACTGCCGCAGCCGGGGCACTGGATGCTGCGTGAGCCCAGCGTTTTTTCGCTGGCCTCTTTCAGGCCGGACATGGCCAGCTCGCCGAGCGCCACCGAACGGCCCACGCCCCAGTGCACCCGGGCGGGGTCGCTGCCGTCCAGCGTGGCCACTTCGCCGACGCTGTTGCGCAAGTCAACCACCGTGAACTCGCCGTCCAGGCGCGGCGCGCTGGGCAGCTCACCCTGAGCCGCGATGAGCCTGGCGCGGGTGATGGAAGCCACGTCCCAGGCGCGGCCGTCGGCCAGCACACGCTGGCCGGCGCTCAGCCCGTCGATGGCCGGCGCGTCGGCAGGCAGCGGGGCGTCGAAGCCGATGACGTAGGCGCCGTTGTCTTCGCTCAGCCAGGCCGATCTGGTGCCACCCGGGCCGTTGTCGAACAGCGCGTGCCACTCGTTCCAGGTGCCACCTTCGTAGCCATACTGCAAGCGCCCGACCAACGTGAAAGCCACGCCCTGGCGCGTGCCGCTAACACCCAGCTGCAGCGGGCTGTGGTCGTCGAACAGTTCGGCGCTGGTGCCGATGCGCTTGAGCGCTTCACCGTCGCGCACCAGCGTGCTGCGGCAGAAGCTGCAGACGGCGCTGGCCGACGCTGCCGAAGCAAAGTCGACCGGCGCGCCGCAGTTCGGGCACGCAGCGCGATAGGCGCGAGTCATCGTGGGCCCCCAGGCTTGTCGCTTCGCGCCTTCGCCACCCCCCGGGGGGGCTCTTGCGGCGGCCCGGCAGAGCCGGTTCCGCGCAAGACCTTGGTCAGCTGCGAAGCGGCTCTTGCCGCGACCGTCACACCAGCTTCTTCAACAGCTCGGACTTCTTGGCCGTGAACTCTTCGTCGGTGAGGATGCCCTTGCTCTTCAGGTCGGCCAGTTTTTCGATCGTGGCCATCACTTCTTCCGGCTTCAGCCCGACGGGTGCAGCAGCGGCTGCGGCAGCCGCGGCGCCGCCGCCGTGCAGGCCGTGGCTGAGCTGCTGCGCCATCACCTGGCCCAGCGCCACGCCGGCACCCAGGCCCATGGCGTCGCCCACCACACTGCCGCCCCCGCCACCACCGCCGCCCGCAGCGCCTTCTGCGAACTTGGGAATCGCCTGCGCCGTCTGGTACTGCATGAACTTGCCCATGTCGCCACCGACCATGCCCATGCCGATCTTCTGGTCCATCACCTTCTGCAGTTCTTCGGGCAGGCTCACGTTCTGCACCGTCACGCTGGCCAACACCAGGCCCAGCTTGACGAACTCGGTGGCTGTGGCTTCTTGCAGCTGCTTGGCAAACTCCACCTGGTTGGCTGCCAGGTCCAGGAAGGGCACGCCGCTCTGGGCCACGGCGTCGCTGATGTGCTGCAGCATCAGGCCGCGCAACTGGCCGTCCAGGTCGTCCACCGTGTAGCGGTCGCGGGTGCCGCTGATGGCCGTGTGGAAGAGCCTGGCGTCGGCAATCGCATAGGCGTAGTTGCCAAAGGCACGCAAGCGCACGGCGCCGAAGTCCTTGTCGCGGATGGTCACCGGCTGCGTCGTGCCCCAGCGGCGGTCCAGCTGCTGGCGCGTGCTGAAAAAGTAGACGTCGCTCTTGAACGGGCTCTGGAACAGCTTGTCCCAGTTTTTCAGGTAGGTCAGCACCGGCAGCGTCTGCGTGGTGAGCTTGTGCATGCCGGGGCCGAATACGTCGGCCACCTGGCCTTCGTTGACGAACACCGCGACCTGGCTTTCGCGCACCGTGAGCGATCCGCCATACTGGATCTCGTTGCCGGCCATCGGGTAGCGCCAGGCCAGCGTGCCATCGCCAGACTCGGTCCACTCCAGAATGTCGATGAACTGTTTCTTGATGAAGTCCATCAGGGCCATGGCGACTCTCCTTCCAGAACACCCCGCGTGGTGGGGCGCGGCGGAATAATAAACTTCATATTTGGTGGGGATCCGGGTGACAAAAACGGCGTGGCAGATCGCGGTGGTGGGTGCAGGGCCGGTGGGCCTGGCGCTGGCGCTGCAGGCGTCGCGTTTGTTGCCGCACGCGCAGGTGACGGTGTTCGACGCGCGCCCGGCTGACCGCGACATCTCGGCCGACCCACGCACGCTTGCGTTGTCGCTGGGCAGCGTGCAGTTCCTGCAGCAGTTGGGCGCCTGGCCGGCCGCTGCCGCCGAGCCCATCACCGAAGTGCAGGTGTCGCAGATGCCACCTTCGCTGAACACGGCCTTCGGCCCGGCCGAAGTGCAGCTCAAGGCCGCGGACCTGGGCGTGTTGCAGCTGGGCGCCGTGCTCAGCTACGGCGCACTGCTGGCAACCTTGCAGCGCGCCTGGGATGCGGCGGTGGCCGCACAGCCGCGGCGCCTGCACAGCCGCTTTGGCACGCCGGTGACAGCCATCAAGCCGCTGCCCGACGGGGTGGAGGTGGACGCCGACATCGCTGAACGTTTTGACCTGGCCGTGGTGGCCGAAGGCGGCGTGTTTGCCGCCCAGGCCCGCAAGGCCGTGGTGGCCGACTACCAACAGACCGCGTGGGTGGGCACCGTGACGCTGCAAGGCGCCGTGCGCGGACGTGCCTTCGAACGTTTCACGCGCCACGGGCCAGCGGCGCTGCTGCCGCTGCCCCCTGCGCCGGGCGCCCACGACGGCAGCACCCGTGCCGCGCTGGTGTGGTGTGTGCCCAGCCAGGAAGACCCGGTACGCGAACTGAACGACGCGCAGCGGCTGGCCGTGCTGCGCACCATCTTCCCGGCTGCGGCGGGGCAGCTGGTGGGTGTCACGCCACTGAAGTCATTTGCGTTGGGGCTGAACGCCGAGCGCACGCTGGTGCAGCGCCGAACGGTGCGCATCGGCAACGCCGCGCAGACGCTGCACCCGGTGGCCGGCCAGGGCCTGAACCTGGGGCTGCGTGACGCCCACGAACTGATCGCTGCCTTGCGCTGGGCACAAGACCTGGACCGTGCGCTGCAGCGTGTGGAGTGGGCCCGCGCCGCCGACCGCTGGAGCATGATCGGCGCCACCGACTTCCTGGCCCGCAGCTTTACCTGGAAGCTGCCCGGTGCCGCCACGGCGCGTGGCCTGGGCCTGGCGGCGCTTCAGGCGCTGCCGCCGCTGAAAGGATGGCTGGCGCGGCGCATGATGTTCGGAAATCGTTAACCCCAAAAAGAACGCCCCAAGCTCGCTGGCGCCCGCTGCCCCCCAGGGGCGCTCCGCCGACGGCCCGGCAAAGCCGGCTCCGTGGCGGGTACATGAGGCCCCAAGCTCGCTGGCGCTCGCTGCCCCCGAGGGGCGCTCCGCCGCGGCCCGGCAAAGCCGGCTCCGTGGCGGGAACCTTGGTCGGGTGCCTCGCTTCAGGTGGACTTGGTTGCTACACGAAGGATCGCTTTCAGCGCCTCGCGCACCGTCAGCGGTGACAGCTGCGTTTGGTATTCGGTGCAGAAGGCCAACACTTCTTCTGGCGCGGCATAGCTGCGTTCGCGCAGGGCCCAGCCCATGCCTTTGCGGATGAAGAACTCCTTGGCCAGTGCGCTGTCGGTCAAGGACGGCAGGATGCAGTCGTACAGCAGCGCGGCATCGAAGCCGGTCTTCAGTCCCCGCTGGCTCAGCATGGCGGCGCGGCGCAGCCACAGGCTGTCGCTGCGCGCCCAGTCTCGCAGCACGGGCTTCATGTCCTGTGGGTGGCGCTGCAGCAGCATGGGCAGCGCCTGGCCCGAGATTTCGTCGTTGTGGTCCCACCAGGGGCCGGTGAGCAGCATCTCGTGCAGCGCCGGCAGCAGTTGCAGGTCGATCAGCTGGCGCAGGCGCGGCACACGCAGCAGGTCCAGCGCGCCGTAGCGCTGCTCGCGGTGGGTGGCGCTGCGCCAGAGTTGCAGCACGGTGTCGATCAGCGTGGCGGCGTCGGTGATGGGGTACGCAGCAGCCACGTCGGCCACCACCCGCCGGCGCAGCGGCGTGTCGATGCCCAGAAAGGGCATGGTCGACTTCATGTAGGCCTGCATGGCGCCAGCCTGGGCGGGCTGCGCCTGCGCAGCCAACGCCGCGTTCAGCGCCCGCAGCAGCGCGGTGTGGGTTGCCACCGGGCTACAGCCGGCGGTGGCGCAGCGCCGGCAGTTCCTGGCGCACCTGCGCGATGCGCTCGGGGTCGACCTCGGCGATGACAAAACCAACGCCCTCGGGCAGCACGTCGATCACCTCGCCCCAGGGACCGACCACCATGCTGTGGCCCCAGGTGCGGCGGCCGTTGGGGTGCAAGCCGCCCTGAGCCGAGGCCAGCACATAACACTGGTTTTCGACGGCACGGGCGCGCAGCAGCAATTCCCAGTGCGCCTGGCCGGTGGTGTGCGTGAAGGCCGCGGGCACACACAGCAGGTCGCAGGGCGGGCTCATCAGCGCCCGGTACAGCTCAGGAAACCGCAGGTCGTAGCAGATGGACAGGCCCACACGCAGGGGCCCGGCCTGCAACGCCACGGGTTCGCTGCCGGCCATCAGCGTGCGGCCTTCGTTGTAGCTTTCGCGGCCGTTGTCAAAGGCGAAGAGGTGGACCTTGTCGTAGTGCGTTACCTGTTGCCCCTGCGGGTCAAACACGCAGCAGCGGTTCAGCACCTGGTCGGCGGCGCCCGTGATCACCGGCAAGGTGCCGCCCACCAGCCACAGGCCGTGCTCGCGCGCGGCGTTGGCCAGGAAGCTCTGGATGGGCCCTGGTGCGCCGCCCGGGCGGCCCCAGGGAGCTTCGGCCAGGGCCAGCTTGTCGGTGTCGCGCTTGCCCAGGACGCAGAAGTACTCGGGCAGCAGCACCAGGCCTGCACCCGCAGCGGCGGCCTGGGCGATGAGCCGCGATGCGGTGTCGCGGTTGCTGGGCCAGTCGGGGGTGGACACCATCTGCAGGGCGGCGATCTTCATGCCGCCATGGTACGGCGGCGGTGACCTGGACGTCAGGCACAACGTCAGCCACAACGGCTGGCGTCGCGGCTCCCATCCCGGGCCCGATATCCCCCCAAGAAAGTCGGCCATGCAAAAGGGGACTACGCTTGCCTGAAACAGCTGCCCCAGTTTTCTTAGAAAGCAGCCTGCAAGAACGAGCGCGAGGGATTCGAGAATGTTTTTCACCGAGAGCCGCAAAGCTGCGGCTGCGCCTCCCGTGGCCAGCTGACCCGCAGGGATCGCGCCGCCATGGCTGCTCCCCACGACAGTGCCCAAGGCGGCGCGAACGACGCCGCCCCGCCGCTGGTGCATGCGCTGGCGGCTCACAGCCGCTACGTGCAGCGCATCCGACGACGGTATGCAGACGATCTGCACCAGCTGCCGGCGGGTGTGCCCGCTGCCGACGCCATCACGGCGCTGGTGCACCAGTTGCAAGTCGGCGGCCGCGACCTGCCCTGTGCGCTGCGAGTGGCGCGCCAGCTGGTGCTGGAAAGGCTGGCCACACTGGACGTCGAAGCCGGCGCCAGTCTGGAAACCGTCACCGGCTGCATGACCCACCTGGCCGAAGCCACGCTGGAACTGGCGCTGGCCCAGGCCGAACGCGAAGCCGATGCCCGCCACGGCGCGCCGCTGGACGCGCAGGGCCAGCGCGTGGCGCTGTGGATCGTGGGCATGGGCAAGCTCGGTGCGCGCGAGCTGAACGTCTCGTCCGACATCGACCTGATCTACGTTTACGAAGACGACGGCCAGACGGCAGGCGACGCGGCCGGCTTGCGATCGACCAGCTTCCACGAATACTTCAGCTTTGTCGTCAAGCGCCTCTACGCGCTGATCGGCGAAACCACCGACGACGGCTTTGTCTTTCGTGTCGATCTGGCGCTGCGGCCGAATGGCAATTCAGGCCCGCCCGTGGTGAGCCTGGCCATGCTGGAAGAGTATTTCCAGGTGCAGGGCCGCGAGTGGGAACGTTTTGCCTGGCTCAAGAGCCGTGTCGTGGCGCCACGCGCGGCCGTCACCAGCGGCCGCGCGCTGGCGCTGCGCTCGCTGGTGACACCCTTTGTCTACCGCCGCTACCTGGACTACGGCATTTTTGAAGGGCTGCGACAGCTGCACCGCAAGATCCGCGACGAAGCCCAGCGCCGCGCCGCCGGCCGGCCGGAACGGGCCAACGACGTGAAGCTGTCGCGCGGCGGCATCCGCGAGATCGAATTCACCGTGCAGCTGATGCTGGTGGTGCGCGGCGGGCAGTTCCCGGAAATCCGCACCCGCAGCACGCTGCGGGGCCTGCAGCGCCTGGTCACACGCGGCCTCATGAAGGCCGACACCGCAGACAAGCTGGCCGCCGGCTACGTCTTCCTGCGCCAGGTGGAACACCGCATCCAGTACCTTGACGACCAGCAGACGCACCTGCTGCCGGGCAACGACGAAGACCTGCGCTGGATCGCCCAGAGCATGGGCCTGGCGTGCAAGGTCGAAGCCTGCGCGCTGCTCGAACGCCTGGGCGAAGTACGTGAACTGGTGGCGGCAGAATTCGACGCGTTGCTCAGCGAAGGCCAGCCCGCCGATGCCAGCCGCGGCAACTGCCGCAAGTGCACACCCGGGCCGCAGCCGGTGGACAGCGAAGCGCTGCTTGAACGCCTGCCGCTGGCGCTGGCCGGGCGCCTGCGCAGCTGGGCCCAGCACCCGCGTGTGCAGTCGCTGCGCGACGAAAGCCGCAACCGCCTGGGCAAGCTGATGCAGCGCACCGGCCAGGCACTGGTGGATGGCCAGTGCAACGAAGCCGCCGCGCTGCGTTTCATCGATTGGGTCGAACCGCTGCTGCGCCGGGAAAACTACCTGGCGCTGCTGGTGGAACGCCCCGAAGTGCACCGCCGGCTGCTGCGCCTTCTGGGCATGGCACGCTGGCCCATGCAGTACCTCATGCGCCACCCGGGGGTCATCGACGAACTGGCCGACGAAAGGCTCTTGCTGCAACGCTTCGACGCCCAGGGCTACACCACTGAGCTGGACGAGCGCGTGGCCGCCTGGCAGCGCAGCGGCGAAGACGACGAAGAAAAGCTGCTGGACACCTTGCGCCACGCCCACCACGCCGAGGTGTTTCGCACGCTGGTGCGCGACGTCGAAGGCAAGCTCACGGTCGAACAGGTGGCTGACGACCTGAGCGCGCTGGCCGACACCACCCTGGCGCTGACCATGCGCTGGGCTTGGGCGCGGCTGAAGCAAAAGCACCGCGACCAGCCCGGCCTGGCCATCATCGCCTACGGCAAGCTGGGCGGCAAGGAACTGGGTTACGGCAGCGACCTGGACGTGGTGTTCCTGTACGACGACAGCGACGACAGCGCCGAAGCCACCGACGGCGACAAGCAGCAAGCCCAAGCGGTCTACAGTGGCTTCGTGCGCAAGCTGATCACCTGGCTCACGCTGCGCACAGCGGCTGGCGAGCTGTTCGATATCGACACCGCTTTGCGGCCCAACGGCAACTCGGGTCTGCTGGTCACTTCGGTCGAGGCCTTCGACCGTTACCAGGTGGGCCGTGGCAGCAACACAGCCTGGACCTGGGAGCACCAGGCCCTGACCCGCGCCCGCTTCGTTGCCGGGGTGCCGCGAGTGGCGGCGCATTTCGAAGCCACGCGCCGCGCGGTGCTGACGGCCAGTCGTGATCAAGCGGCGCTGCGCGTGGAAATCGCCAGCATGCGCGAGAAGGTGCGCCAGGCGCGACCGGTGCCAGCCGCGTTGTTCGACGTCAAGCACAGCCCCGGCGGCATGATGGACGTGGAGTTCGCCGTGCAGTACCTGGTGCTGGCACATGGTGCCGCACAGCCCACGCTGCTGGACAACGCCGGCAACATCGCACTGTTGCAACGTGCAGAAGCTGCGAGCCTGCTGCCGGCCGGCGTGGGCCAGGGCGCGGCCGACGCCTACCGTGAGTTGCGCCGCGCACAGCATCAAGCCCGGCTGGACGAAAAGGCCACGCAGTTTGAGCCGGCCTTGCTGCAAACCTCGCAGCAGGCGGTGTTGGTGCTGTGGCGGGTGGTGTTCGGTTGACCTTGGCGCCAGATCTGGCGAAAGACCTGGCGAACACGCCAAACGCAGACCGGGCCTGGGTGTTGTTGACTGCGGTGCTGATGGCCGGCGCCGTGCTGGCGCTGTGGCTGCCGGCGGTGTGGCTGGATTGGCAACCCGAGCTAGCCCTGTCGCAGCCCTGGCGCGCCTGGACCGCCGCCTGGGTGCACTGGAGTCAACTGCACCTGGGCACCAACTTGCTGGCTGCTGCGGTGGTGGGTGCTTACGGCTGGGGCGCACAGATCCCACGCGCCCAGGCTTGGGCCTGGCTGGCGGCCTGGCCGCTGACCCACCTGGCCTTGCTGATCAAACCCGAACTGGCCCACTACGGCGGCCTGTCGGGTGTGTTGCATGGTGGCGTGGCCATCGTCTGCCTTTGGCTCCTGGTGCGCACCCGCGGTGGCCGTCGCGCCGTGGGGGCAGCGGTGAGCCTGGGCCTCGTCATCAAACTGGCCAGTGAACAGCCCTGGGGTCCCGCGCTGCAGCGCAGCGAAGAGTGGGACATCGCCGTGGCGCCCATTGCGCACAGCACCGGCGCTTTGGTCGGGCTTGTGTGCGGCGCCGTGGCGCTGGCGTTGACAAGAACAAGGACAAGATGACTAACGAGCGCAAGAGCCACCTGGACCTGCTGGCAGTTTTGGTGCTGCTCAGCTGCTGCTCGATCTGGGGGCTGAGCCAGGTGGCCGCCAAGGTGACCCTGACGCAGGTGCCGCCGCTGCTGCAGGCAGGGCTGCGCTCGGTGGGCGCGGCGCTGTTGCTGTTGCTGTGGTCGCGCTGGCGCGGTCTGTCAGTCTTCGGGAGCGACGGCACCGGCCGCGCCGGACTGCTGGCGGGGGTGCTGTTTGCAGTGGAGTTCGGCTGCATCTTCGTGGGCCTGCAGTTCACCACCGCCTCGCGCATGTCGGTGTTTTTGTACCTGGCGCCCTTTGTCGTCGCTTTGGGCATGCCACTGATCGCGCGCAGCGAAAAGCTGGCACCGCTGCAGATGGCCGGGCTGGTGCTGGCTTTTGGCGGTGTGGTGTGGGCCTTTGCCGAAGGCTTCACACAAGCGGCAGCCGGCCCGCTGCAATGGCTGGGCGACGCGCTGGGCCTGGTGGGCGCGGTGCTGTGGGCGCTGACCACGCTGCTGGTGCGCGGCACACGGCTGGCGTCGGCCCTGCCTGAAAAGACGTTGCTGTACCAGCTGGTGGTGTCGGGCGTGGTGCTGATGCTCGCTTCTGCGCTGTCGGCAGAGGTGTGGCCGCGCAGCCTGAGCCTGTCGGTGTCGCTGCTGCTGCTGTTCCAGATCGGCGTGGTCACCTTCGCCAGCTACCTGGCCTGGTTCTGGCTGGTGCGCCACTACCCGGCCACGCGGGTCTCGGCCTTCACCTTGCTGACGCCCATTTTCGGTTTGCTGGCCGGTGTGCTGCTGCTGGGCGAGTTGCTGACGCTGCGCCTGGTGGTGGCCCTGCTGGCGGTGTGCGCGGGCATTGCAGTCGTCAACCTGGCGACACGGCCGGCCGCCCCCGCCGCATAGACTGGCGACCACCAAAGAACTGAAGGAGACACCGATGATCACCTTGTGCGGCCTGACGCTGTCCAACTACTACAACAAGGTCAAGCTGGTGCTGTTGGAAAAGGGTGTGCCCTTCACCGAAGAGCCGCAGCGCACGGGTTCCACTGACGACGCGGTGCTGCAGGCCACCCCGCTGGCCAAGATCCCCTTCATCCGGGACGAAAACGGCCGCACACTGTGCGAAAGCCAGGTCATCGTGGACTATCTCGAAGCGCGATTTCCGCTTCCGCCGCTGCTGCCCGCCGACCCCATGGCAGCAGCCAAGGTGCGCGAGCTGTGTCAGTTCATGGAGCTGTACCTCGAACTGGTGGCGCGTGATCTGTACGGGCAGGCCTACTTTGGCGGCACGGTAGCTGAATCGACCCAGGCGCGTGTGAAAAAGCGGCTGCATTCGACCATCCCCGCGTTCCAGCGCCTGGCGCGCTTTGCGCCCTATGTGGCCGGCGACACGTTCACGCTGGCCGATGCGTCGGCCTTCGCCACCCTGCCCACGGTGGCCATGGCCACCAAAGCGGTGCTGGGCGAAGACATGATCGCCAGCGCAGGCATCGACTGGAAGAGCTACCTGCGCCTGCTGGCTGAACGGCCTTCGGTGCAAAGGGTGAACGCCGACCGCAAGCGTGATGCGGACGCCAACCTGGCCGAGCGCGCGGCGCAGGTGGCCGCCGGTCAGCCGTAAGCCCCTGAGCCAACCGAAGCCGAACCAAGCTTCCCCGACGGATCCGGCTCCGCCGGTCCGTCCGGGGACGGCCCCCCGGGGGGGGGTAGCGAGCGACAGCGAGCTTGGGGGCTCCAGCGGCTAGCCTGGGGGCTCCATCTATGCAGGCCGGGCAGCCGCCAGTGAAGCCGTCACTTCCTTGCGGTAGCGGTTGAGCTCTTGCACGCTGGCAAAGCTGCGTTCCATGAGCAGGCTCATGTTGTGCAGGATGCGCTCGACGACCTTGCTTTCCCAGACGGCGTCGAACTGGATCTGCTTGTCCAGCCACAGCTCCAGCCATTCAGGATTGGGCATCCTGCTCTGGACGGTGTCGCGCGGATAGAGCTTGACGTTGACGTGCAGATTGGTCGGGTGCAGCGCCTGCGCGGTGCGCCGGGCGCTGGCCATCAGCACACCGATCTTGGCGAACGCCGCGCGCGCTTCGTCACCGAACTTGCCCATGGCGCGCTTCATGTAGCGCAGGTAGGCGCCGCCGTGGCGGGCTTCGTCTCGCGCCAGCGTTTCGTAGATGGCCTTGATGACGGGTTCGCTGTGCCATTCCGCAGCGCGGCGGTACCAGTGGTTGAGCCGGATCTCGCCGCAGAAATGCATCATCAGCGTCTCCAGCGCCGGTGCCGGGTCGAATTCGAAGCGCACCGCATGCAGCTCTTCTTCGGTAGGCACCAGATCGGGCCTGAAGCGCCGCAGGTACTCCATCAATACCAGGCTGTGTTTCTGCTCTTCGAAGAACCACACGCTCATGAAGGCACTGAAGTCGCTGTCGTCGCGGTTGTCGCGCAAGAACATCTCGGTGGCCGGCAGCGCTGCCCACTCGGTAATGGCGTTCATCTTGATGGTCTGCGCCTGCTCGTCGCTCAGGCACGAAGCATCGAAGCTGGCCCACGGGATGTCCGTGTCCATGTTCCATCGGACGGCTTCGAGTTGCTTGAAGAGTTCGGGATAAAGCATGACAAGTCGCGCGGGGAGATGGGTGCATTCTAGGGATGGAGCGTGAAGCCGTCTCGGGTCAACCCCGTTCGCGAAGTTGGCGCAGTGCCGCCGGCAAGTCGGCCAGGGCGCTGAAAGCCTGCACACCCGCCAATGGGCGACGGTGCAGCACCGGTGCGCTGCCACCGGCCCACAGCGCCACCTGCGCAGGCAGCTTGTTGCGCAACTCGGCCAGGCTGTCGGCGATGAGGTTGGGGCTCATGCAACCCGTGAAGCTGAGCGCCACCACATCGCTGCGGCAGGCGGCGCTGGCCAGCGCGATGTCCCACAGCGGCGTCTGCACACCCAGCGACACACAGCGGCATCCTTCCAGCGCCAGCATCGCTTCGGCCATCAACAGACCCAGGCCATGGGGTTCACCCGGCAAGGTGCTCAGCAGCACCCGCGTGGCTGCCCCGTCTGCGGGGTCTGGGATGGCGGCGATGGCAGCGCGCAGCACCACCTGCACGGTCTCGGTGTACAGGTGCTCTTCAAAAATTTCCATCTGGCCCCGCATCCAGGCGTCGCCCACAGCCACGTTGAGCGGGGCCACCACCTCGATCACAAAACGCGCCACGCCAAAACGGGACAGCAGCCGTGTCAGCTCGCTGCGCAGCCGCGCCGCGTCGTGGGTGCGTATGAGTGCCAGGTGCGAACGGATGTCTTCGTTGCCCAGCGCCGTTTCGCTTGCGCGCAGGGGTTGGTCGACGGTCTGCTCAGTGATCTCTTGCAACTGCTCCAGCGACAGCGGCACGATGCGCCCGGGCCGGTGGCCTGCGTCGAGCAGGCGTTTGATGACCCGCAGTTTGTCGACCTGCAGCAGCGAATACGCCCGCTCGCCAATTTTGTCGCGGTCGGGTGTGGGAAATCCGTACCGGCGTTCCCAGACGCGCAGGGTGTCCTTGCTGAGACCCGTGTCACGTTCGACAGCGGCAATGGACAGCGTGATGAGGGTCGGGCGGGAACGGTCATTCACGGCGCGGGCTCAGGTGGCAGTCGAATCCGGCAGGGGTGGTTTATCAAAGTTCCGATCCTGATGTCCAGGACAAGATTGTCTGAAACAACCAGCTTTAACGATAATCACTCACTGGCCGCAAGTTGATCAGGACAAACGCGCAAAACTCTGTTGTCCGTTCAGAAACCACGCCGTCAGCATGGCTTGTCGATCGGGGAGGATCCAGCTTCAAGATACTATGCAGTCGCTTTATGACCAATCAGTTCACATCCTCGCCTCAACAGTACGGCCCTTGCCGCGCAAGCGCAAGTGTGCGCCGCCGGCGTCCAGTCGTCGAAGTTCTTTACGTCGGGGTTGCGCCCGGCCACGGAACTTCACGGGCGATGAATTCTCTGACTCCTTGCCTGGGCGCTGCTTTGGCGGCACCTGAAACTTTTTCACTGTTGTGCGGACGGCCTGCTCTGCTGGCCGAAATCTCCGGGCCGTTCTCCTCCTCCCTCCTCCCTCCCTCGTTG
This sequence comes from Burkholderiales bacterium, assembly GCA_038204775.1. Taxonomy (GTDB): domain Bacteria; phylum Pseudomonadota; class Gammaproteobacteria; order Burkholderiales; family Burkholderiaceae_C; genus Rubrivivax. The sequence goes on from JBBRCN010000018.1 coordinate 47,835, forward strand.
GCCCGGGGGCGCCGCACAACAGGCTTTACGGCATGGGGAACTGCCATCGGCAGTTCCCCATTTTCTTGGCCAGGCCTCGCGTCATGAAGCCCATGAAGCCCATGAAGCCCATGAAGTCCATTCGGCGCGTGGCGGTGGTGGGCTCGGGCATTTCGGGCCTGGCGGTGGCGCATGCACTGGCTGACGAGGCCCAGGTCACGCTGTTCGAAGCGGGTGACTACTTTGGGGGTCATACCCACACGGTGGACGTCACGCTGGACGGTGTCAGCCACGGTGTGGACACCGGCTTCCTGGTCTTCAACGAGCGCACATACCCGAACCTGATCCGCTTGTTTGCCGACCTGGGCGTGGAGACGGCCGCGTCGGACATGTCGTTTTCGGTCCAGGTGCCGCAGCAAGGGCTGGAGTGGAGCGGCAACAGCCTGAACAGCGTCTTCGCCCAGCGCAGCAACCTGCTGCGCCCGGCCTTCCTGCGCATGCTGGCCGACATCGTGCGCTTCAACAAGCTGGCCACCGCCATCGCCACACGCAGCGCCGAGGCCGAATTGGCTGAACCTATCGGCCACTTCCTGCAGCGCAACCGCTTCGGAGCACCGTTTCGCGACTGGTACTTCCTGCCGATGATCGGGTGCATCTGGTCCTGCCCCACCGATCAGATGCTGCGCTTTCCCATCGCCACCATGATCCGCTTCTGCCACAACCACGGGCTGATCCAGGTGGCGGACCGGCCACAGTGGCACACCGTGCGGGGCGGCGCCAAACACTATGTGCAGCGCTTGTTGCTTCGCATTCCCGACGCCCGCCTGCGCACGCCCGTGACGTCGATCAAGCGCCTGCCTCAAGGCATCGGCCAGGGTGGTGTGATGGTGGCCACCGCACAGGGCAGTGAACGTTTTGACGATGTCGTGCTGGCCAGCCACAGCGACCAGAGCCTGGCGCTGCTGGACGAACCCACAGCCGCTGAACGCCGCGTGCTGGGCGCCATCCACTATCACCCCAACACGGCCCTGCTGCACACCGACACCGCGGTGCTGCCGCGGCGCAAGCTGGCCTGGGCGGCCTGGAACTACGCACGCGCTGCCGACCTGGGCCGCGAGCAGGCCGCCGTGTGCCTGCACTACCTGATCAACAAGCTGCAGCCCTTGCCCTGGCAGCAGCCCGTGCTGGTGTCGCTGAACCCCGATCCGGCCTGCATGCCCGACCCGAAGCGGGTCATCGGCAGCTACAGCTACAGCCACCCCGTGTTCGACCAGGCGGCCATTGCCGCGCAGCAACAGCTGCCGGCCATCCAGGGCCATGGTCACCTGTGGTTCTGTGGTGCATGGACACGCTACGGCTTCCACGAAGACGGCTTGATGTCCGCGCTGGCGGTGGTGGACGGCCTGCGTGCGAAATGGCAACAGGATCAGCAGCTGCAGCCCGTCACTCCCGAGCGCGCAGCGGCATGAGCCCAGAAGCACCCTTGCTGGGCACAGGCGTGGTGCGGCATCGCCGCCTGAAGCCGCGCGCGCACGGTTTTGACTACCCCACTTATTTCCTGATGCTGCCCATGCGCTCGCTTCGGCAGGCAGCTGCCACGGGCCTGGCACGCAACCGCTTTGCGCTGCTGAGCTTTCACGACCGCGACCACGGCGACGGCCGCAACGATGCACTGGCCTGGCTGGACGAATTGCTGGCCAGCGAAGGTGTGCAGGGCGCCGACGGCGAGGTCTGGCTGCACACTTACCCGCGCGTGCTGGGCTACGCCTTCAAACCCGTGAGCTTCTGGCACTGCCAGCGACGCGACGGGTCACTGGCTGCCATCGTGGTCGAAGTCAACAACACCTTTGGCGAACGCCACTGCTACTTGCTGGACGGCGCCGACCTGGCCTACGGCCGCGAGCTGCGTGCACGCAAGGTCTTCCACGTCTCGCCCTTTTGCGACGTGCAGGGTCAGTACCGCTTCCGCTTCATGTTCACCGGCGACCGCACGGTGGCCCGCGTCGACCACGACGACGATACCGGCCCCTTGCTGCAGACCAGCGTCTCGGGCCATCTGCAGCCGCTGACGGCCCGCTCGGCCCGCCAGGCATTCTTCGGCATGCCCCTGATGACGCTGGGTGTGATCTTGCGCATCCATTGGCAGGCCATCCAGTTGTGGACCAAGCGCGTACCTTTTTTCAGCAAACCTGCGCCGCCGCAGGCTTTCACCAGCCGTTGACAACCCTGTCCTCGTTGCCTTGCCCTCGTGTCTGCCGTCACGCAGTCCAACCCGAACCCTCCAGCCCCAAGCCCGCTCCATGACGACGATGTCCACCGGTACCGCCCCAAGCACCGCGCATGCCCTGCCCAGCGCCGCTCCTGCGGCAGCGCGGGCCATCGTCCACCTGTTGCGGCAACTGCAGGTGGGCACGCTGGACATGCAGTTCCCTGACGGCAGCCAGGCCCGCTTCGGCCCCGGTGCCGAGCCACGCGCGGCCATGCGCCTGAACGACTGGAGTGTGTGTTCGGCGGCGTTGAAGAGCGGCGACATCGGCTTTGCCGAGAGCTGGATTGCCGGCGGCTGGACCAGCCCCGACCTGGTGGCCCTGCTCAAGCTTTTCATCGCCAACCGAGACGCCATCGAAAAGGTGGTCTACGGCACCTGGTGGGGCTCGCTGGCCCATCGCGTGAAGCACCTGCTCAACCGAAATTCGCGCCAGGGCAGCAAGAAGAACATTCACGCCCACTACGACATCGGCAATGCGTTCTACCGCCAGTGGCTGGACGAAACGATGAACTATTCCAGCGCGCTGTTCGAAGGCAAGCCACAGCAGCCGATGGCGCAGGCGCAGGCCGCCAAGGTGCGGCGTGCCTTGCGCGAGTGTGCGGTGCAACCCGGGCAGCGGCTGCTGGAGATCGGCTGCGGCTGGGGCGCGCTGGCCGAGACGGCGGCGGTTGAGTTTGGCGCGCAGGTGACCGGTGTCACGCTGTCCACCGAACAACTGGCCTATGCCCAGGAACGGCAGCAGCGCGCCGGCGTGGCCGCACAGGTGGAACTGCGGCTGCAGGACTACCGAGACATTGCCGACGAGCCCTTCGACGCCATCGCCTCCATCGAGATGTTCGAAGCCGTGGGCCGCGAATACTGGGACAGCTACTTCGCCACCCTGCGCAGCAAGCTGAAGGTGGGCGGCCGCGCCTGCATCCAGTCCATCACCATCCGCGATGACCTGTTCGATCGTTACGTGCGCGGCACCGACTTCATCCAGCAGTACATCTTTCCAGGCGGTCTGCTGCCCAGCGCCAGCGTGTTCAAGGCCGAGGCGAAAAAGGCCGGGCTGGAGGTGGTGAACGAACTCGCGTTCGGGCAGGACTACGCCGAAACCCTGCGCCGCTGGCGCCACGACTTCCTTTCGCGCGACGGCCAGGTGCGCCAGCTCGGTTTCGACACCCGCTTCATGCGCATCTGGGAGTTCTACCTGGCTTACTGCGAGGCCGCGTTTATCACCGGCAACACCAACGTCGTGCAGTTCACGCTGCGCCGGGCGGCCTGACGGTGGTGACGCGCCGCCAATCGTTGCTGGCCTTGTTGGCAGGGTCTGCGGCGGCGCATGCGCAGGCGCAGTCGCAGTCGCCGTCGCCGGCCGTGCCGGCCGAGGTGGCGGCGGAACTGCCCGGCGCCCGGTTGCAGGGCCAGGGCCGGCTGCGGTTTCTGGGTCTCAGGGTCTATGACGCTCGTTTGTGGGTGGGCACCACGCCCGTCGATAGGCAAGGCGCCGACTGGGCGCCGGTGCCGCTGGCGCTGGAGATGCAATACGCCCGCAGACTGGGCGGTGTGAAGATCGCCGAAAGCTCGCTCAGCGAGATGCAGCGCCAGGGCGAGATCGAAGCGGCAAAAGGCGCGCGTTGGCTGTCGGCCATGACAAGCGTGTTCCCCGAGGTGAAGGAAGGCGACCGCATCAGCGGCCTCAACGTGCCCGGTGTGGGCGCGCGTTTTTTCGTCAACGGCCAGCTCAAGGGCGATGTGCGCGACCCCGAGTTTGCGCGCCTGTTCTTTGGCATCTGGCTGTCGACCAAAACGTCTGAACCTTCGCTGCGCGACGCGCTGCTCGGCAAGGTTCCATGACCGCGGTAGCCCCGGTGTGGCGCGGCGGCTGGCGCCAAGGCCTGACCTACGGCGGCTTGGGCTTGCCGCTGGCCTTCGTGGCGCTGCCGCTGTACGTCGTCTTGCCCAACCACTACGCGGCCGAGTTCGGCATTCCTTTGGCCACGCTGGGCGCGCTGCTGCTGGGCGCGCGCCTGCTGGACGCCGTGGCCGACCCGCTGATCGGCCGCTGGGTTGACGGCTGGTTCACCCGCCGCGCAGCCGTGGTGCTGCTGGCCGCCGTGCTGGCGGCGCTGGTGCTGGCGGTGGGCTTTCGCGGCCTGTTCTTTCCCGCCGTGCAGGGTGAACAAGCGCTGCTGGTCTGGTGCGCGGCGCTGCTGACCATCACCTACCTGAGCTACAGCGTGCTGACCGTCATGCACCAGGCCTGGGGCGCGCGGCTGGGCGGCGACGAAGGTCAGCGGGCGCGCATCGTGTCCTGGCGCGAAGGCCTGGCGCTGGTGGGCGTGCTGGTGGCCAGCGTGCTGCCTTCGGTGGCCGGCTTGTCGGTCACGTCGGCGGTGTTTGCCGCTGCACTGGCGGTGGGCGTGGCGCTGCTTTGGCAGGCGCCGCAGCCGCAGATCGGCACCGCACCGGCCACGCCGCCGAACCTGAGCGAGCCGCTGACCACGCCGGCCTTCCGCCGCTTGCTGGCCGTCTACCTGGTCAATGGCGTGGCCAGCGCGGTGCCCGCCACGCTGGTGCTTTTTTTCATCCGCGACCGCTTGCAGGCGCAGGCCTACGAACCGCTTTTCCTGGCCAGCTACTTTGCCGCTGGCGCGCTGAGCATGCCGCTGTGGGTGCGGCTGGTGGCGCGTCTGGGCCTGGCCCGCGCCTGGTTGGCCGGCATGGTGCTGGCCATCGTGACATTTGCCTGGGCGGCGCTGCTGGGTGCGGGCGACGTGCTGGCCTACACCGCCGTCTGCGTCGCCAGCGGCATTGCGCTGGGCGCCGACCTCACGCTGCCCGGCGCCTTGCTGGCCGGCGTGATCCAGCGCGCCGGCCACGGCCAACGGCTGGAAGGGGCGTACTTCGGCTGGTGGAACTTCTGCACCAAGCTCAACCTGGCGCTGGCCGCGGGCATCGCACTGCCGCTGCTGGGCCAGTTTGGCTACACACCCGGCAGCCGCAGCCCCGACGCGCTGCAGGCCCTGACGCTGGCCTACTGCCTGCTGCCCTGCGTACTGAAGTTGTTGGCCACCACATTGCTCTGGACCCTGTGGGTCCGCAAGGAAGATCGATCATGAATCAATCTGTACATCGCCGTTGGACCCTGATGTCCGGCCTGACTCTGCTGGCCGCTGCCAGCGCCGCATCGCTGGTGATGGGCTGTGCTTCGCCCACGGCCAGCGACTACGCCGCAGAAAAGCCGGTGCTGGACCTCAAGACCTACTTCAATGGCAACCTGGTGGCGCACGGCATCTTCACCGACCGTTCGGGCAAGGTTGCGCGGCGTTTCACGGTGCAGATGACCGGCACCTGGCAAGGCAAGAACGGCACGCTGGATGAACGGTTCACCTACAGCGATGGCAAGATCGAACGCCGTATCTGGCGCCTGACCGACGAAGGCAACGGCCGCTGGACCGGCCGTGCCGACGACGTGGTGGGCGTGGCCGAAGGCCAGGCTGCCGGCAATGCGCTGAACTGGCGCTACACCCTGTCGCTGCCGCTAGATGGCAAGGTCTACGAGGTGCAGTTCGACGACTGGATGTACCTGATGGACGAGCGTGTGATGCTCAACAAGGCCGTGATGAGCAAGTTCGGCATCCGCCTGGGCGAAGTCACGCTGTCCTTCACCAAGCAGTAGTCGCATGGCCTTGAACCCCCGCATCAGGTCCTGGGCCGGCCGCACGGTCTGGCTGGTGGGCGCATCCACGGGCATCGGCCGCGCCACCGCTTCGCGACTGCACGGCTTGGGCGCCCGGGTCATCGTGTCGGCGCGCAGCAAGGAAGCCCTGGACCGCTTCGTGGCCGAGCACCCGCGCAGCGATGCCATCGCACTGGACGCCACCGACCGCGAAGCCATGCACGACGCGGCAGCGCACATCGTCAACGTACACGGCCGCATCGACCTGGCGGTCTACTGCGCCGGCACCTACCGCGCGATGCGCGCCACCGAATTCGACTTCGACGTGGCGCAACAGCACGTGCAGGTCAACTACACCGGCGCGCTGGTGATGCTGGACGCAGTGCTGCCGCATGTGCTGGCGCAGGCCCGGGCGGGAGACCCGAAGGGAAAGCCCAAGGGCATGGGCATGGGCGTGGGCCACATCAGCCTGGTCAGCAGTGTGGCGGGCTACCGTGGGCTGCCGCAGTCGCTGGCCTACGGGCCGACCAAGGCCGCGCTGATCAACCTGGCTGAAACGATGTACCTGGACTTGCAGCCTTTGGGCGTGGGGGTGTCGCTCATCAACCCGGGTTTTGTGGAGACGCCGCTGACGGCGCAGAACGCTTTCAAGATGCCCGCACTCATCACCCCCGAAGATGCGGCCCGGGCCATCGTGCGGGGCTGGGAAAGCGGCGACTTCGAGATCCACTTTCCCAAACGCTTCACGCTGTGGCTCAAGGGCCTGCGCCTCCTGCCCTACGACCTGTACTTTGCAGCGGTGCGCCGCAGCACGGGGATGTGAAAGACTTCGTCATGACCCAGGTCTCCGACCCTGCTGTGCAGCGCATCGTGCTGCTCTTCGAAAGCCTGTCGCCGCAGAACCTGCCGCGCCTGGCCGAAATCTACACACCCGACGCGCGCTTCAAGGACCCCTTCAACGAAGTGCAAGGCCTGGCCGCCATCCAGGGCATCTTCGAACACATGTTCGTTTCGCTGCACGGGCCGCACTTCGTGATCCGCGACACCATCGTGCAAGGCAACCAGTGTTTCCTGAGCTGGGATTTCATCTTCCGCATGAAACGCTTCAACCGTGACGAGCAGTGCATACGCGGCGGCTCGCACCTGGTGCTGGCGGCCGACCGCCGCATTGCCCTGCACCGCGACTACTGGGACGCGGCAGAAGAGCTCTACGAAAAGCTGCCCCTGGTGGGCGCGCTGATGCGCTGGCTGAAAAGACGCGTCAACGGCTGAAGCGGTTGCGCTGCCCGCGGCCTACTTGCTGCGCTGGCCTTCGGTCAGGGAGAAAGCCTGGAACAGGCCCGACTTGTCGACGAAGTAGGTCTCGGTGTACCTCACCGTGCCACCCGCCATCTTGGCTGGCGCCGGGAAGGGTGAAGCGCGCTTGATCATGGCAATGACCCAGGGCGCCACCTCGTCGGCGGCGGGCTTGCGGACGACGCTGATGTTCAGCACGTTGCCGGTGGCGTCGAGCTCGGTCTCGACCATCATCACGCCGTACAACATGGGCGGCAGCTTGCCGCGGTAGACGCGCATCGGGAAACAGGCGTACAGGTGGCGGGCGGCGTCGATGCGGAATTCCTGCTCCACTTCCTGGCCTGACGCGGCGGGTTCCTTGCACAGCGGCGTGGGCACCATGCTGAACTGCGCCAGCGCCGCAGGCGCGGCCACGGTGGCGGCGGCCAGCACAAGGCCTTGCAGGATGCGACGGGCACTGATGGGCGCGGTCAGAGTCAGGGGCAGGGGCTTGTTCACGGTGATCTTCCTTGGTCTGGCGGGCCCTGCGCGGGCCGCTTGCTGCGCACGGCAAGCTTGTGGGGCAAACACCATCGAGGTTACACGACCATCGCCAGCAAACCATCCATTCGGGGGGGTACTTCCCGGCAAGAAGTAACGACTACCGCAACCAGCCCTTGGCCCGGAAATAGATGAAAGGTGCGGCGACCGAAAAGACCATCAAACCCAGCGCAAAGGGGTAGCCGGCCTCCCAGTCCAGTTCGGGCATGAACTTGAAGTTCATGCCATAGATGCTGGCAATCAACGTCGGCGGCAGCAGCGCCACGCTGGCCACGGAGAAGATCTTGATGATCTTGTTCTGGTTGATGTTGATGAAGCCCACCGTCGCGTCCAGCAGGAAGTTGATCTTGTCGAAGAGAAACGCGGTGTGGCTGTCCAGCGAGTCGATGTCGCGCAGGATCTGGCGCGCTTCTTCAAACTGATCGGCACTGAGCATGCGGCTGCGCATCATGAAGCTCAGTGCACGGCGGGTGTCCATCACGTTGCGGCGGATGCGACCGTTCAAGTCTTCTTCGCGTGCGATGGCCGTCAGCGCGGCACCGGCGGCTTCGTCGTTCACGTCCTGTTTCAGCACCCGGGCGCTGACCCGTTCCAGGTTGTCGTAGATGCCTTCCAGTGCGTCGGCGCTGTACTCGGCGTCGGCGTCGTACAGCTTGAGCAGCACGTCCTTGGCGTCTTCGATCAGCGCCGGCGTGCGGCGAGCGCGCAGGCGCAGCAGGCGAAACACCGGCAGGTCTTCACCGTGGATGGAAAACAGCACGTTGTTGTGCAGGATGAAGGCCACGCGCACGTTGCGGGCCGGGCGCGCATCGTCGCCCTTGCTCACGTCTTCGGCGTCGATCAGGAAGTCCGACCGGATGTGCAGTTCGCCGTTGTCTTCTTCGTAGAAGCGGGCCGACTCTTCCAGGTCGTCATCGACCGCGTCCTTGGGAATGTTCAGCGCAAAACGTGTCTCGACCCAGCGTTTTTCGTCTTCGCTGGGGCTCTCCAGGTCCACCCACACCGGCTGCAGGTGGGCCAGCGCTTCGGGGTTGTCGATCTCTTCCTGGAACAAGCGGCCGTTGGCCAGCGTGAAGACGTTGAGCATGCAAACTCTCCGGGGGACAGGGGCTGCGCGGCTTTGCGCTGGCAGTGGGGATGCTGCGGTGGTGCCGTCTCATCCCCAGGCGCCTGTTGCCAGGCGCGGAACGGACGGTCACCCGGGGTGACTCGGGTCCAAGCTGTCTCTCCGAAAGAACGGTGCCAAATTATGCCTCTGGCGCAACGGATGCCCGGCTGGGTGCACAGGACGCAAGTCGGCAGAATCGCCACATGAACCCAAGTTGCCACCGCACCGCCTCCCTGGACAGCCTGCCTGCATGAAACACCTGCGGCGCCTGCTGTGGTGGATGCTGGCGCTGCTGGTGGCGCTGACCTTGTCGGCCCTGGCAGCCCTGGCAGCCGCCTTGCAGTCCGAGCCCACCGTGGCCCAGGACCAGGACATCGCGCACGAGGACGTGGCGCGAGCCTTGTCGCTGCTGCGCACCCACGACCCGCGCCGCGCACAGCCCGGCGTGGTGAGCACGGCGCTGGTGCGCGAACGCGATCTGGAAGTGTTGGTGGGTCACGGCGCGCGGCGCTGGGCGCAGGCCGCCAGCCGCGTCAGCTTTCAGCGCAACAAGGCCACGCTGCAACTCAGCGCCCACCTGCCGCCCAACCCTTTGGGCCGCTGGTTGAACATCGAGCTGCAACTGGCCGAAACCAGCGGCCTGCCGGCTGTCCAGCGGCTGCGGATCGGCCGCCTGCCGGTGCCGGCCCGGCTGGCCGAATGGGCCACGCTGCAACTGGCGCACCGGCTGGGCGTGCGCGCCGAATTCGACCTGATGACGGAAGTGGTGCAGCGTGTGCGCTTTGCGCCGCAACAGTCGCTGGTCACCTACGCATGGCAGGGCGACAGCATGCTCAGGCTGCTCAACGGCCTGGTGCCTAACGATGAAATGGCCCGGCTGCGTGTCTATTCCGACCATGTGACGGCGGTCACCTGGAACAACCCACAGAGTTGGGACATGCCGCTGGTGGACGTGCTGCAGCCGGTGTTTGATCTGGCCCGCAAGCGCACAGCGGCCGGCGCCGACGCCGCGGCAGAAAACCGCGCCGCGCTGACGGTACTGACCTTGCTGGCCAACGGCAGGGGCATGGGCGCCGTCGTGCCGGCCGCGCGACAGTGGCCCAAACCGCGGCGCGTTCGGCTGCTGCTGGCCGGGCGCACGGACTTCCCGCAGCACTTTCTGATCTCTGCCGCACTGGCCACCGAAGGCACAGGCCCGCTGTCGCAAGCCATCGGTCTGTACAAAGAAGTGACCGATGCCCGCCAGGGCAGCGGCTTCAGCTTCCAGGATATGGCGGCCAACCGCGCAGGCACACGTTTTGGCGAACGCCTGCTGCAAGCCCCGCAGGTGATGCAGGACCGTCTGGCGATGGCCCTGTCCGACGCCGACCTGGTGCCGCTGGTGCAAGACCTGCCCGAGTACATGCCCGAGGCCGAATTCCTGCGCCGCTTCGGCGGCGTGGGCGCGCCGGCCTACAAGCAGCTGCTGAGTGAGATCGACCGCCGCATCGCGGCGCAGAATCTGCTGCGCTAGACCTGCAGCGCTAGACCTGCTGCGGCGGTGCACCAGCGGGCGCCGCACGGCCACCCGGGCCGGCGCCAGCGGTCATGTCAAAGCGGAACAACCGACACTCGATGGCACCATTGAACAGCGGCACGCGGCGCGACTCTTTCAGCCGCATCAGCGTGGGCAATTTCATCTCGGGGCTCAGCAGCCACGCGGTCCAACCCGCGTAGTGGCGCTTCCAATGGCCGGCCATGCTGCTGAAAAACTCGGCCGGTGTGCCGCCGCCTTCGAAGTTTTCGCGGGGTGCGCGTGACTCGCGGTTTTCACTGCGTTCGCCACGCCCGGAGCCTTGCCCTTTGGCGTCGATGCGCTCGCCATAGGGCGGGTTCATCAGGATCACACCGCCGGCCACGGGCGGCAGACGCTGCAGGGCGTCTGCCGTCTTGAACTCGATGGCCTGGCGCACGCCTGCACGTTCTGCGTTGCGCGTGGCGAAGTCGGTCATGCGAAAGCTCACATCACCGGCAAACAGCGCCACCGTGGGCGCGTGCTCCCGGACTTTGGCTGCGCGCTGCAGTTCACGCCAGTCAGCCGCAAAGGGCTTGAAGGGCAACATGCGTTCGAAGGCAAAACGGCGTTGGCTGCCGGGCGCGATGCCACACGCCATCTGCGCCGCTTCGATGACGATGGTGCCTGCGCCGCAGCACGGGTCCAGCAAGGCGCCGTCCTCGGCACGGCCCTGCCAGCCGGCGGCGGCCAGCATGGCGGCGGCCAGTGTTTCTTTCAGCGGCGCTTCGCCGGTGTCTTCACGCCAGCCGCGTTTGAACAGCGCCTCGCCCGAGGTGTCGATGTACAGCGTGGCGTGTTCAGGGCCCACGAACAGCGCGATCGGCAGGTCGGGCCAGCGCGTGTCCACGCTGGGCCGCGCGCCGGTGGCTTCGCGCACGGTGTCGCAGACGGCGTCCTTGATGCGCAGGGCGCTGAAGTTCAGGCTTTGCAGCGGGCTGCGCTGTGCGCTCACATCGACGCGCAGCGTCTGCTCGGGTGTGATCCAGTGGTTCCAGTCGACACGCCGGGCCAGCGCGTACAGGTCGTGCTCGTCGCGGTAGGGGCCGTCGACCAGCGGCCACAGCACCCGCGTGGCCAAGCGGCTTTCCAGGTTCAGCTGCATGGCCATGCGCTCGTCGCCTTGCACCCACACGCCACCGCGCGTGGCCTCGGCGGCCACGCCAGTGATGCGCAGCACCTCGTCTGCCAGCAGCGCTTCCACGCCACCGCCACAGGGCAGGAACAAGGCCGTCATATCGCCTTCCGAAGGCCGGCCGGCGCAATCTTCAGTGCCTCGCGGTACTTGGCCACCGTGCGGCGCGCGACCTGGATGCCCTGCTCTTCGAGCATCGAGCTGATCTGGTTGTCCGACAGCGGTTTGACGTTGTTTTCAGCCGTCACAAACTGCCGGATCAGCGCTCGCACGGCGGTGCTGCTGGCGTTGCCACCGGCGTCGGTGTTGAGGCTGCTGCCGAAGAAGTACTTGAGCTCGAAAGTGCCCTGCGGTGTAGCCATGTACTTGGCCGTGGTCACACGTGAGATGGTGCTTTCGTGCAGGCCCAGTTCATCGGCGATTTCGCGCAGCACCAGCGGCTTCATCGCAATGGCGCCGTGTGTGAAGAAACCCTTCTGCCGTTCGACGATGGCCTTGCTGACGCGCAGGATGGTGTCAAAACGCTGCTGGATGTTTTTCACGAACCAGCGCGCTTCCTGCAGCCGCGAGCTCATGCCCGGGTTGGCCGACGCACCGCGCAGGCCGCGCGCGGCCTGCGCGTAGATGTCGTTGATGCGCAGCTTGGGCATGACGTCGGGGTTGAGCGTGACGCTGAGGCCGCGGCCGGTTTTGCGCACGATGACATCGGGCACGATGATGTTGCCCTCGGCTGGCGAATACGGGCGGCCCGGCTTGGGCTCGCAGGCGCGAATCAACTCCTGCGCCTGGCGCACCATGTCTTCGTCGGCGCCAGTCAGCGCAGTCAGGCGCTTCATGTCGCGCTTGGCCAGCAATTCCAGGTACTGTTCGCAGATGCGCAGCGCCACCTGGCGCGCCGGGCACTTGGGCGTGGCCTTGATCTGCAGTGCCAGGCATTCACCCAGGCTGCTGGCGCCGATGCCCAGCGGGTCCAGGCTCTGCAGCCAGCGCAGGCCGCAGCGCAGGCGTTCTTCCAGTGACTCGCGCGCTTCTTCACCGTCGATGCCCAGCATCACGGCCAGGCGTTCGGCAATGTCTTGCAGCGTGTCGGCCAGATAGCCGTCGCCGTCCAGCGATTCGATCAGCACCTCGATGGCCGCGTGGTCTTCGGCGCTCAGGCGCATGCCCGCCATCTGCGATCGCAGGTGGTCTTGCAACGACACCGAACTGCCCCGGCGTTCATGCGGGTCCATGTCGTCGCCTTCGCCCGTGGGCGCGGCGCTGCTGGGCGTTTCGCGAATGCCGTCGAAGTCGTCCCTTTCGGTGCCGTTTTCCCAGTCATCTCGTTCGGTGGTGCCAAATTCTTCGGCACGCAACTCGGTCGTGCCTTC
>JBBRCN010000019.1:0-59909 GCA_038204775.1 Burkholderiales bacterium
TGAAAGCGCCATGCACCAAACGCTGCAATCCTTGCTCGACGACCAGGGTGACGCGCCCGCCGCCGCCGCCGAAGTGCGCGCGCTGATGTTCGTCACGCGCTTCCGTCAGGACATCGAGCGTCGTCTCGACACCCTGGACCCGACCCGCACCAGCGGCGCATCGCGGTGGGCATCGACCTTGGCACGACGCATTCGCTGGTGGCTGCCGTGCGCAATGGCGCGGCCGAATGCCTTCCCGACGCGCAGGGCCGTGTGTTGCTGCCGTCTGCCGTGCGTTACCTCGAAGGGGGCGGGCGCCAGATCGGCTTCGATGCGCTGGCCGCGCTGACCGAAGACCCACAGAACACGGTGGTGTCGGCCAAACGTTTCATGGGCCGACAGCTCGCCGACGTGGCCGGCCACGCGCGTCTGCCGTACCGGTTCATCGACCAGCCGGGCATGCTGGCCATCGGCACCCGTGACGGCGACAAGACGCCGGTGGAGGTGTCTGCCGAGATCCTGGCCAGCCTGCGCCAGCGTGCCGAAGACAGCTTCGACGACGACATTTTTGGCGCCGTCATCACCGTGCCGGCCTACTTCGACGATGCCCAGCGCCAGGCCACCAAAGACGCTGCCGCGCTGGCCGGGCTGAACGTGCTGCGCTTGATCAGCGAACCCACCGCGGCGGCGGTGGCTTATGGGCTGGACAACGGCAGCGAAGGCCTTTACGCCGTCTACGACCTGGGCGGCGGCACCTTCGACATCTCGCTGCTGCGGCTGGCGCGTGGTGTCTTCGAAGTGGTGGCCACCGGTGGTGACGCCGCGTTGGGCGGCGACGACATCGACCATGCGCTCGCCGACTGGGCCGTGGCGCAGGCTGGCGGACTGGCCACGTCGCCGCACGACCAGCGCGCCGCACTGGTCGCCGCACGTGCCACCAAGGAAGCCCTGAGCGACAGCCACTCGGCGCCCTGGCAGGCCAGGGTCGGCGGCAGCGACCAGCGTGTCGAGGTCAGCCGCGAGCAGCTGGACCACCTGGCGCGCCCGCTGGTCGACCGCACGCTGGCGGCCGTTCGCAAGGTGCTGCGCGATGCGCGCGTGGGCCGTGACGAGGTGCAAGGCGTGGTGATGGTCGGTGGCGCCACGCGCATGCCGCTGGTTCGCACGGCGGTCGGCGAGTTGTTCGGCCGCGCCCCGCTGACCAACGTGAACCCCGACGAGGTGGTGGCCATCGGCGCGGCCATCCAGGCCAACGCGCTGGCCGGCAACGCCGGCAGTGGCGATCTGCTGCTGCTGGATGTGATTGCGCTTTCGCTGGGACTGGAAACCATGGGTGGGTTGGTCGAGCGTGTGATCGAGCGCAACACCACCATCCCGGTGGCCAAGGCGCAGGAGTTCACCACCTTCAAGGACGGCCAGACGGCGATGGCGATTCACGTCGTGCAGGGTGAGCGCGACCTGGTCGACGAATGCCGCTCGCTGGCGCGCTTCGAGTTGCGTGGCATTCCGGCCATGGTGGCCGGCGCGGCGCGCATCCGCGTCACCTTCCAGGTCGACGCTGACGGGCTGCTGAGCGTGTCAGCGCGAGAAATGGGCTCGGGCGTCGAAGCCTCGGTGGTGGTCAAACCCAGCTACGGCCTGGCCGACGAGCAGATCGCGCAGATGCTGAAAGATGGCTTTGCACACGCCGAAGGCGACATGGCCGCACGTGCCCTGCGCGAAGCGCAGGTCGATGCTGAACGTCTGGTGCTGGCCACACGTGCTGCCCTGGTGGCGGATGCCCAGCTCCTGTCGGCCGAAGAACAGGCTGCGCTCCACGCCTTGCTTGAAGCCACCGAGTCCGCTGCCAGCAGCAGCCACACCAGGGCCATCGAAGCGGCCATCAAGGCCCTGGCCGATGGCACCGAGGCCTTTGCCGCAGCACGCATGAACCAGGGCATCCGCCAGGCACTGGCGGGCCGCCGCATCGAAGAACTCTGAGCCGCGAGCCCCACACCATGCCTGTCATCCGCATCCTCCCCCACGCCGAACTGTGCCCGCAGGGCGACACCATCGAGGCGCCCGCGGGCACTTCGGTGTGCGAAGCGCTGCTTGAAAACGGCATTGCCATCGAACACGCGTGCGAGATGAGCTGTGCCTGCACCACCTGCCACGTCATCGTCAAGGAAGGCTTCAGTTCCCTGGGCGAGATGGACGAAAGTGAAGAAGACCTGCTGGACCGCGCCTGGGGCCTGACGCCGCTGTCACGCTTGTCTTGCCAGGCCATCCTGTCGCAGCAGAATGTGACCATCGAGATCCCCAAGTACACGATCAACCACGCCAGAGAGAATCACTGAGCTGGTGCGCGTCCGGTGACCGTCCCGGTGCGTTGCGCGAAGGGTGCGCACATAAAAAGACCTCCCTGACTTGCATCAGGGAGGTTGGACTAGGGCTCATGCCCTGCTGAGGAGACAGACAGACACCGGACGAAGGTGTCGCTGCTCATTTAGCAAGCAGCGTGCCCACTCTGGGTCGGGCTCGGGCCCGCCAGCCTGTGGCTCAGGCCGCCACCTTTTCCACGTGGCCGTGCCGGGTGTACAGGAAGTCCAGCACCTCCTTGCGGCAGTGCACGTAGGTGGGGTCTTCGGCCAGTGCCACGCGGTTGCGCGGCCGCGGCAAGGTGATGGGCAGAATTTCGCCGATGGTGGCCGCCGGGCCGTTGCTCATCATCGCGATGCGGTCGCTCAACAGCACGGCTTCGTCCACATCGTGCGTCACCATCACCACGGTGCTGCGGGTGCGCGCCACGATCTTCAACAGTTCGTCCTGCAGGTGGGCGCGGGTCAGCGCATCCAGCGCACCGAAGGGTTCGTCCATCAGCAGCACCTTGGGCTCCATGGCCAGGGCGCGGGCAATGCCCACACGCTGTTTCATGCCGCCGCTGATTTCGTGCGGGCGCTTGGCGCTGGCGTGACCCATGCCCACCAGTTCCAGCGCGGCTTGGGTGCGGGCTTTCAGCTGGGCCTTGCCTTCGGTCGCAGCAAACACGCGCTCCACCGCCAGGAACACGTTCTCGGCGCAGGTCAGCCAGGGCAGCAGCGAATGGTTCTGGAACACCACCGCGCGTTCGGGCCCGGGCGCAGCGATCTCGCGCCGATCGCACAACAAGACGCCGCTGCTGGCATTCAGCAAACCGGCAATCAGGTTCAGCAGCGTGCTCTTGCCGCAACCGCTGTGACCGATGAGGGTGACGAACTCGCCCTGGGCCACGCCGAGGTTGATTTCGCGCAGGGCGTGGAAGCGGCCCTTCTTGGTCTCGAACACCATCTCGAGGTTTTCTATCTTGATGAATTCGGGTACGCGATCCTGGCGATCAGTCGTCATAGCTGAACCTCTTGGCGATGGTGACGAGCAACTGTTCGAGCAGCAGGCCCACGATGCCGATCACGAAGATGGCCACGATGATGTGCTTGACGTTGAGGTTGTTCCACTCGTCCCAGACCCAGAAGCCGATGCCCACGCCGCCGGTCAGCATCTCGGCGGCCACGATCACCAGCCAGGCCGTGCCCACACTGAGCCGCACACCGGTCAACATGTAAGGCAGCACGGCCGGGAACAGGATGCGCGTGATGATCTTCCACTCGCTGAGATTCAGCACCCGGGCCACGTTCAGGTAGTCCTGCGGCACCCGCTGCACGCCCACGGCGGTGTTGATGATCATGGGCCAGATGCTGCAGATGAAGATGGTCCAGATGGCCGCCGGGTTGGCGGCCTGAAACACCAGCAAGCCGATCGGCAACCAGGCCAGCGGCGACACCGGCCGCAGCAGGCTGACCAGCGGGTTGACCATGCGGTTCAGAAAGGTGAAGCGACCCAGCATGAAGCCCATGGGGATGCCCACCGCCGCGGCCATGCCAAAGCCGATGGCCACCCGCTGCAGCGAATACAGCACGTTCCAGCCGATGCCCTGGTCGTTGGGGCCCTTGTCGTAAAACGGGTCGGCAAACAACTTGGCTGCTGCGTCGAAGGTTTCCTTTGGCGAAGGAAAGGTGGTGCTGTTCATCGTCAGCAGCGCCCAGATGGCCAGCAGCAAGGCGATGCCGATGATGGGCGGCAGCACCGCCAGCCACATTGATCGCCAGTCAAAGGGCGTGCGCGCTGTCGCCTGCTGCGGCGCGGTGGGGGTGGCTTGCGTCGGCATCGCCGACACGCGAGCCGCTTCGACCGCAGACGTCGTGGCCGGCCCTTGGTCCAGCGCGGTGTGAAAGACGGCAGCAACCATGGTGCGCCCCTTCAGGCTGCCGTGCCGAGCTTGATCTTGAAGCCGTCGGCGTACTTGGCCGGGTCTTTGCCGTCCCAGACCACGCCGTCCATCAGCTTGCTGCTGCGCATGGGGTCTTTCGGCACGCTGATCTTCATCGCGCTGGCCACCTGCTTGTACAGGTCGATCTGGTTGATCTGCTTGGCCACGCCCAGGTAGTCGGGGTGTTCCTTCAGCAGGCCCCAGCGCTTGTGCTGGGTCAGGAACCACATGCCGTCGGACAGGTACGGGAAGTTCACCGCGCCGTCGTTGAAGAACTTCATGTGATTCGGGTCGTCCCAGGTCTTGCCCAGACCATTCTGGTAGCGGCCCAGGATGCGCTGGTTGATCGCGTCGACACCAGTGTTGATGTAGGACTTCTCCGCCACCGTCTCGGCCATCTTCAGCTTGTTCTGCAGGCTGGCGTCGATCCACTTGCTGGCCTCCAGCACGGCCATCATCACGGCTCGGCAGGTGTTGGGATTTTTCTTGACGAAGTCGCCCGTGGTGCCCAGTGTCTTTTCCGGGTGGTCTTTCCAGATGTCCTGCGTGGTTGTGGCGGTGATGCCGATGCCGTCCATGATGGCGCGGTGGTTCCAGGGCTCGCCGACGCAGAAGCCGTCCATGTTGCCCACGCGCATGTTGGCCACCATCTGCGGCGGTGGCACGGTGATGAGCTTGGCACCGCGCACCGGATCGATGCCCGCCGCAGCCAGCCAGTAGTGCATCCACATCGCGTGCGTGCCGGTTGGAAAGGTGCCGGCGAAGGTGTAGTCGCGTTTGTTGGCGGCCATCACCTTGGCCAGAGACGGCCCGTCGACGGCGCCCTTGTCGGCCAGCGCCTTGGACAGCGAGATGGCCTGGCCATTGTTGTTGAGGCTCATCAACACCGCCATGTCCTTCTTCGGCCCGCCCACGCCCAGGTGCACGCCGTAGATCAGGCCGTACAGCACATGCGCCATGTCCAGCTCGCCGTTGACCAGCTTGTCGCGCACACCGGCCCAGGATGCTTCCTTGGTGGGGATGATCTTGACGCCGTACTTCTTGTCGAATCCCAGCACGCTGGCCATGACCACGCTGGCGCAGTCGGTCAGCGGGATGAAGCCGATGCGCACTTCTTCCTTCTCGGGCTTGTCGCTGCCGGCGGCATAAACCGCGGCTTGCAACCCGGGAATGAGCCCTGCGGTGGCTGTGGCCGCGGCGGCCTTGACGACGGTGCGGCGTGCCATGTCGATTTGTCCTGAGGAAGTGGTGTTCATGGGGTTGAGCAAGTCCTGTGCAAAGCGTTGGGCCAATGAGTTGCCGAGACAAAAGAAAAAGCGTCCGCACATCGGTGCACCGAAAACGGCACACGTCGTGAGGACGCCCTTGTCCCGCCGACCCTGCACAAACACTGCGCAAGTCCGGCGCTGGCGAGAAATCGGCTCTGATCTCTCTCTGCAAAAGGCTATGCAAAGCCCGTGCCAGTTGAAAGTGACCTGCAACCGGCCTTGCAGGCGATTTTTGACCGGGGATTGCACCAAGCAGCGGCAGCGCGCGCGGCGCTGGTGCGCGCCGGCCTGACAGCGCTGAGTCGCTCTGACTGACGCTGACTACATCAGCAGGTCGGCTGCATCGACGATTCGCTGCGCGATGTCGCCCATCTTCAGCCCCTTGTCCATGGCCGCCTTGCGGATGCGCGCATAGGCCTCGGGTTCACCGATCTGGTGCCTTTGCATCAGCAGACCCTTGGCGCGGTCCACCACCTTGCGGTCGGCCAGCTGGCTGCGGGCTTCGGCCAGCTCATGGCGCAGCATCTCTTCGTGTTCAAAGCGTGCCAGCGCCACTTCCAGCACCGGTTTCACCCTCTCGGGCGCCAGGCCGGCCACCACATACGCGGTGACACCGGCGGCGATGGCTGCGCGAACGTGGGTGGTGTCGCTGTCGTCCGTGAACAGCACGATGGGTCGGCGTGCATCGCGTGTGGCCATGACCACGTGTTCCAGCGTGTCGCGCGCCTGGCTTTCTGCGTCGACGATGATCATGTCGGGCTGCAGCTGCGCCAGGCGTTCGGGCAGGAAGGTGTCCACCGGCAGCACGGCCACGATGTTGTAGCCGGCTTCCAGCAAGCCGATGCGCAGGCTGCGCGAACGCTCGACTTCCAGTTCGGCCGCGTCGTCACCGGGTTCGATGACCAGCGTATCGGGCGCGACGATGACGATGCGGGTGGGTTCGGTGGCAGACACACCGACCTGGTGTGCAACTTCCGCGCCAGTCACTGGCCTTCACGGGCCTTCACGGGGCCGCCGGTAGACTCGGTCGCCATGAAAGTGCTGGGTTTCGAATCGTCGTGTGACGAAACCGGTGTGGCCCTGGTCGAGACCCGGCCCGAGGGCGTGCCACGCCTGTTGGCCGAAGCTTTGCACAGCCAGGTGGACATGCACGCGGCCTACGGCGGCGTGGTGCCCGAGCTGGCCTCGCGCGACCACATCCGGCGCGTCCTGCCACTGGCCACGCAGGTCTTGCAAAGGGCCGGCTGCACTTTGGCCGACGTGGACCTGGTGGCCTACACCCGCGGCCCGGGCCTGGCCGGTGCGCTGCTGGTGGGCGCGGGTGTGGCCGTGGCGCTGGCCGCCGCCTTGGGCAAGCCGGCGCTGGGCATCCACCACCTGGAAGGGCACTTGCTCTCGCCCTTTCTGGCTGATGACGCGCCGCAGTTTCCGTTTGTTGCGTTGCTGGTGTCGGGTGGCCACACGCAACTGATGGCGGTCGCTGGTGTGGGCCGTTACGAACTGCTGGGCGAGACGATCGACGACGCTGCAGGCGAGGCCTTCGACAAGAGTGCCAAGCTGCTGGGCCTGGGCTACCCGGGCGGGCCGGCGCTGGCGCGGCTGGCGGACTTTGGCGATCCACAGGCTTTTGCACTGCCAAGGCCGTTGCTGCACAGCAAAGATCTCGACTTCTCTTTTGCCGGGCTGAAGACGGCCGTGCTCACGCAGCACCGCAAGCTGGGCACCAATGTCTGCGAACAATCGCGTGCCGACCTGGCCGCCAGCACGCAAGCGGCCATCGTCGATGTGCTGGTGGCCAAGTCGCTGAAAGCACTGAAGCAGACCGGCTCACGCCGGTTGGTGGTAGCTGGTGGCGTGGGCGCCAATCAGCGGCTGCGCGAGATGCTCAATGCCGGCGCGGCCAAGATCGGCGCGCAGGTGCACTACCCGCCGTTGGCGCTGTGCACCGACAACGGCGCCATGATCGCGCTGGCAGCAGCACTGCGGCTGCAGCACGGGCTGGCCGTGCTGCAAACCGATGGTGCCTTCGACGTGCGGCCGCGCTGGCCGCTGGCCGAGCTCAGTTGACGGTGATCTGCGCCGCGCTGCGAGCGCTGCGCTTGGGCAGCGTCAGCGTCAACACACCCTGGTCCAGCTTGGCTGCTGCTTCGGCCTGGTCCACTTCGACGGGCAACGTGAAGGTGCGGGCGTAGCGCGCAGCTGATCGCTCGCGGTAGACCAGGCGTTCACCGTCCTTCTTCTCTTCGGACTGCGCAGTCTGCGCCTGCACCGTGACCTGGCGGCCCTCGACCGAAATTTTCACGTCTTCCTTTGCGACGCCGGGCATTTCGAGCTTGACGGAGTAGGCCTGCTCGGTCTCGGCCACGTCCAGCGCCGGGCTGCGCGCGGCCACGGACTCGGGTGCGGCGACGGTGGACAGAAAGCGCTCGACGGTGTCGTCGAACAGGCGGGAAAACTGGCGTGAATCGCGGCTGACTGGAACGACGAACATGGTGACTCCTACAATCGGTTGTCAGGCCCCACACCCCTGCGGTGCCCGTGCCCAGCAGATGAGCTCGGCACTTGCTTTTTCAAGACTCCCCTTCGCAACGTGATCCCCCATCGACGCGCCTGGATGGCGCTGCCGCTGACACGGGCCGCGCCTTCTTGTGCACACGGTGCCACTTCTGCCGGCCCGTCCATGAGCGCATGGCACCCGGCCCAGATGCGCGTCGCCGACCAGCAGTTGCAACAGGCGCTGGTGGTGAGCCAGATGGAACGTGCCGGCAGCCCGGGTGCATTGCACGACGCCCGAGGCTTGGATTTGTGCTTTCGCACCGTGCGGCGGCTGGAGCCCGCAGCGATGTTGCAGCCGCACAGTTGCCGCATGACGCGGCCCGACTGAAAAAGCGGCGAACAGCCACCGGAGACCTGCAACATGCGCGCTGCCATCCAAACCTTGCCCGGCTCCAAGATCCGCGAAGTGGCCAACGCCGCGCTGGGTCGCAGCGATGTGCTGGCCTTCTGGTTTGGCGAAAGCGACGAGGTCACGCCCGAGCCGATTCGCCGGGCGGCGGCTGACGCGCTGATGCGCGGCGAGACCTTCTATTCGCACAACCTGGGCCTGCCCGAACTGCGCCAGGCCATCGCCGGCTACGCCAGCGCTCTGCATGGGCCGATCGATGGGGACCGTGTGGCCGTCACCTCTTCGGGCGTCACCGCGCTGATGCTGGCAATGCAGATGCTGGTGGGCCATGGCGACGAAGTGGTGGCCGTGGTGCCGGTGTGGCCCAACCTGACGGCGCAGCCGGTGATCCTGGGCGCGCATGTCACCCGGGTGCCGCTGCGGCCGAAAGCTGGCCTGTGGCAGCTGGACCTGGACGAGCTCTTGTCCAAGGTGACGTCCAAGACCCGTGTGCTGCTGGTCAATGCGCCCAACAACCCGACAGGCTGGACACTGACCCGGGATGAGCAGCAGGCGATGCTGGCGCACTGCCGTCGCACCGGCACCTGGATCGTGGCCGACGAGGTCTACGAGCGCATCTACTTTGGCGGCGCACGCAGCGCGCCGTCCTTCCTGGATGTGGCCGCGCCCGACGACCGTCTCATCATTGCGCAAAGTTTCAGCAAGAGTTTTTTGATGACGGGTTGGCGCCTGGGCTGGCTGGTGCTGCCGGCTTCGGCCGACAACGGCCACCTCGACGCCGCCGGCAAGCTGCTGGAATTCAACAGCTCGTGCGCCCCGGTTTTTGTACAACGCGGCGGCCTGGCTGCACTGGGCATGGCGGACACGCTGGTGCCGCGCGTCGTGGCAGACCTGAGGGCCTGCCGCGACCGACTGGTCGCGGGGCTGCAAGTCCTGCCGGGCGTGACCGTGGCCACGCCGCCGGGCGGCCTGTACGCCTTTTTCCGCATCGAAGGCTTGCCGGAATCGGGTGACTCGCTGGCCCTGGCCAAACGCCTGGTGGCCCGGCACGGGCTGGGCCTGGCGCCGGGCGCTGCATTCGGCGAAGAAGGCGAGGGCTGGCTGCGCTGGTGCTTTGCGTCGCAGGACCCGGCGCGCCTGGACCAGGGGCTGCACCGGCTGACTGGCGCCACCGGGCTATAATCGCGGGCTTTCTGGCCTGCTGGCTTCAGGAAACAGCACGGCGTCGGTCGGTTTCACTGGCGTCCGCAAGTCCACCCGGAAACCCTCGCGACGCAGCGGCTCAGCCCGCCTGCGCGGGGCGGTTTCCAAAAACCAAGGAAATCCCATGCCCCTGACCACCGCCACCACGGCCGAAGTCGTCAAGACCCACGCCCGCGGCCCTGCCGACACCGGCAGCCCCGAAGTTCAAGTTGCGCTGCTGACCACGCGCATCAACGAGCTCACGCCGCACTTCAAGTTGCACGCCAAGGACCACCACGGCCGCCGCGGCCTGCTGAAGATGGTCAACGCCCGCAAGCGCCTGCTGTCCTATCTGAAGACCAAGGACGCCGACCGCTACACGGCGCTGATCGCCAAGCTGGGCCTGCGCAAGTAAGTTCGCACCGGGTGGCTGCCGACTGTCGGCAGCCACCTGGCCGTTTCATCAACCGCCACTTCAACAACCGGGCCGCCAGAGCTGTGTCATTCCAAGGGCATCCGCAGTCACACGACGCAGGGTCTCACTGGAATGGCATTGCGCTGCCCAACATTCAAGAGGAAGACCAGGCATGAGCATGTTCAACAAAGTCACCAAGACCTTCCAGTGGGGCTCCCACACCGTCACGATGGAGACCGGCGAGATCGCCCGTCAAGCCAGTGGCGCCGTGCTGGTCAACATCGACGACACCGTGGTGCTGGCCACCGTGGTGGGCAAGACCGAAGCCAAGGCCGGGCAGGACTTTTTCCCGCTGACCGTGGACTACACGGAAAAGAGCTACGCCGCGGGCAAGATCCCGGGCAGCTTCTTCAAGCGTGAAGGCCGCCCCAGCGAACTGGAAACGCTGACCTGCCGCCTGATCGACCGCCCCATTCGCCCCTTGTTCCCGGACGGCTTCTTCAATGAAGTGCAGGTCATCATCCACGTTGTGAGCCTGAACCCCGAGGTGCAGGCCGACATCGCTGCCATGATCGGCACCAGTGCTGCGCTGGCCATCAGCGGCATTCCCTTCAACGGCCCCATCGGCGCTGCGCGCGTGGGCTACGTTGACGGCCAGTACGTGCTGAACCCGGGCAAGACGCAGTTGGCGGACAGCCAGCTCGACCTGGTGGTGGCCGGCACCGAATCCGCCGTGTTGATGGTGGAATCTGAAGCCGACCAGCTGTCCGAAGAGATCATGCTGGGTGCCGTGGTCTTTGGTCACGACCAGGGCAAGATTGCGATCGCAGCCATCAACGAACTGGTGCGCGACGCGGGCAAGCCCGAATGGCAGTGGACGCCGCCGGCCAAGGACGAGCCGCTGATCGCCAAGATCGCTGCGCTGGCCGAAGAGCCGCTGCGTGCGGCCTACCAGATCCGCAGCAAGCAGGCCCGCACCCAAGCCACGCGTGAGGCCTACGGCGCCGTGTTCTCGGCGCTGAAGGCCGAAGGTCTGGCCTTTGACAGCGTCAAGATCGAAGGCCTGCTGTTCGAAATCGAATCGCGCCTGGTGCGCGGCCAGATCCTGGCCGGCGAGCCGCGCATCGACGGCCGCGACACGCGCACGGTGCGTGCCATCGAAATCCGCAACAGCGTGCTGCCGCGCACCCACGGTTCTTCTCTTTTCACTCGCGGTGAAACGCAGGCGCTGGTGGTGGCCACGCTGGGCACTGCACGCGACGCGCAGCGCATCGACGCGCTGGCCGGCGAGTTCACCGACAGCTTCATGCTGCACTACAACATGCCGCCCTTTGCCACCGGCGAAGCGGGTCGTTTTGGCACGCCCAAGCGGCGCGAGATCGGCCATGGCCGTCTGGCCAAGCGGGCGCTGATTGCCGTGTTGCCGAAGAACGAAGACTTCCCGTACACCATCCGCATCGTGTCCGAAGTGACCGAGAGCAACGGCTCTTCGTCGATGGCCAGCGTCTGCGGCGGCTGCCTGAGCATGCTGGACGCCGGTGTGCCGCTGAAGGCGCACGTGGCCGGCATTGCCATGGGCCTGATCAAGGACGGCAACCGCTTCGCCGTGCTGACCGACATCCTGGGTGACGAAGATCACCTGGGCGACATGGACTTCAAGGTGGCCGGCACCACCAGCGGCATCACGGCGCTGCAGATGGACATCAAGATCCAGGGCATCACCAAGGAGATCATGCAGGTCGCATTGGCACAAGCCAAGGAAGCGCGACTGCACATCCTGGCCAAGATGGTGGAAGCCGTGGGCGGCGCCAAGGCCGAGGTGAGCCAGTTCGCACCGCGCCTGTACACGATGAAGATCAACACGGAAAAGATCCGTGACGTCATCGGCAAGGGCGGCGCCACCATCCGCGCGCTGACCGAAGAGACCGGTTGCACCATCGACATCGGCGAAGACGGCACCATCACGGTGGCCAGCACCGACGCCGACAAGGCCGCTTTTGCGCTCAAGCGCATTGCCGAGATCACGGCCGAGGCCGAAATCGGCAAGGTCTACGAAGGCCCGGTCACCAAGATCCTGGACTTTGGTGCGCTGATCAACATCCTGCCTGGCAAGGACGGCCTGCTGCACATCAGCCAGATCGCGCACCAGCGAGTCGAAAAGGTCGAGGACTTCCTGAAAGAAGGCCAGATCGTGCAGGTCAAGGTGCTGGAAACCGACGAGAAGGGCCGCATCAAGCTCAGCATGAAGGCGCTGATCGAGCGGCCCGAAGGCATGCCGGAAGAGCGCTTCGAACCGCGTGGCGACCGGCCCCCGCGCCGTGACCGTGACGACCGCCCGCGCCGCGAGCGCAGCGACCGTGACGACCGCCCGCGCCGCGACCCCGCGCCCGTTGAGGGTGGTGGCGAGGCCCCGGCAGCAGCGCCGGCAGAAGGCGCCGCGCCCGAAGCACCCAAGCCCACCGAGTGACGATGCGCGCCATCGAGATCACGGCCCCGGGCGGGCCCGAGGTGCTGGTGCCGTGCGAGCGGCCCACGCCCGAGCCGCGCCCGGGTGAACTGCTGATCGCGGTGCAGGCCAGCGGCGTGAACCGGCCCGATGTGCTGCAACGCAAGGGGCTTTACCCCATGCCGCCCGGTGTGTCGGACCTGCCGGGGCTTGAAGTTGCCGGCCTGGTGGCGGCTGGTGCTGCCGATGATCTGGCTGCGGCCGGGCTCAAGATCGGCGACGCCGTGTGTGCGCTGGTGGCCGGTGGCGGCTACGCCGAGTTCTGCGTTGCGCCTGCAGGCCAGTGCCTGCCGGTGCCCCGAGGCTTGAACATGATCGAGGCTGCGAGCCTGCCCGAGACCTTTTTCACCGTGTGGCAGAACGTGTTTGCCATCGCGGGACTGAAGGCCGGTGAAACGCTGCTGGTGCAGGGTGGCAGCAGCGGCATCGGCGTCACGGCCATCCAACTGGCCAAGTCGCTTGGCGCGACCGTGATCGTCACCGCAGGCAGCGACGACAAGTGTGCTGCCTGCGTCAGCATCGGCGCCGACCACGCCATCAACTACCGCACACAAGACTTCGTGGCCGAAGCCAGGCGCCTGACCGGCGGCAAGGGCGTCAACGTGGTGCTGGACATGGTGGCCGGCCCCTACGTGGGCCGCGAGATCGAATGCCTGGCCGAAGATGGCCGCCTGGCCATCATCGCCACACAAGGCGGCAATGCCAGCACCATCGACAGTGGCCTGGTGTTGCGCAAGCGGCTCAGCATCACTGGTTCGACGCTGCGCCCGCGCAGCGTGGCCTACAAGACGGCGCTGGCGGCCGAGTTGCGCGCCAAGGCCTGGCCGCTGATCGAAGCAGGCAAGGTCAAGCCGGTGATCCACCAGGTGTTTGCCGCGGCCCAGGCGGCCGAGGCGCACACGCTGATGGAGAGCAGCACCCACGTCGGCAAGATCGTGTTGACCTGGCAGTGAGGCAGACCATGCGACACAAACTGGTGGTGGGCAACTGGAAGATGCATGGCAGCCGTGTGGCCAATGCAGAGTTGCTGGCGGCGCTGATGGCCGCGCGGCCCTTCACGGCCGATGTGGCGGTGTGCGCGCCAGCGGTGTTCCTGAGCGAAGTGGCGGCCATGCTGGCGGCCAGCGACATCCGCTGGGGCGCGCAGGATGTCTCGGCCCACGAAGCCGGTGCCTACACGGGCGAGGTGTCGGCGGCCATGCTGCAGGAGCTGGGCTGCCGCTACACGCTGGTGGGCCACAGCGAACGCCGCGCCCACCACGCCGAAAGTGACGTGCTGGTGGCGCAAAAGGCCCAGGCCGCACTCGCCAAGGGCGTGACGCCCATCGTCTGCGTGGGCGAAACCTTGGCTGAACGAGAAGCGGGCCAGACCGACACGGTGGTCAAGCGCCAGCTGTCGGCAGTCATCCACCAGCTGGCACATTGCGCGGCCGAGATGGTGGTGGCCTACGAACCCGTGTGGGCCATCGGCACGGGCCGCACAGCCAGCCCTGAGCAGGCGCAAGCCGTGCACGCGGTGTTGCGCGCGCAGCTGCAGGCCGCCACCGGCCGCGGCGACAGCATGAAGATTCTCTACGGCGGCAGCGTCAAAGCCGACAACGCGGCCACGCTGTTCGCGCAGGCCGACATCGACGGCGGCCTCATCGGCGGAGCTTCTTTGAAAGCCGCCGATTTCATCGCCATCTGCCGGGCGGCGCATTGAGCTTCGGCTCGTGCCGCCTGGTCATCCACATCCTCTGAACAGACAGTCCTGGAGTTCCACACATCATGCAAATCTGGATGACCCTGATCCTGGCCGTGCAGCTGCTGTCCGCGCTGGCGATGATCGGCTTGGTGCTGATCCAGCACGGCAAGGGCGCCGACATGGGCGCTTCCTTTGGCAGTGGTGCCTCGGGCAGCCTGTTCGGTGCCACGGGCAGTGCCAATTTCCTGTCGCGGTCGACGGCGGCTTGTGCCACCGTGTTTTTTGTCAGCACGCTGGCCTTGACTTACCTGGGCAGCGCCGGCATCAGCAACCGCAGCAGCAACACCGGCGGCAGCAGCGTGCTTGACCGTGCGGCGCCGGCGGCCAGCGCAGTTGATCCGGGCGCCATTCCTTCGGCCGCGCCCATGGCGGCCCCAACGGCTTCTTCGGCAGCTGCACCGGCGGCCATCCCTGCGCCCATGACTACGCCGGTGCCGGCCCCGGCCCCGGCAGCTTCCAAGTAGTGGCATGGCCTGGCCTGGCGTGGCCTTGGACGAGTTGCGGCCAACGCGCCTTTGAAGCTCGTCCGAAGCCCGCCCAAAGAGGGGAAACCCCTTCTTTTCGGGATAGAATTCTCAGCTGTTCGGCAAGCAAGAGCCTCATGCAAGCCGGGCATGCTGCGGAACAGAAGTGCTCCGTGCCGTCGTGGTGAAATTGGTAGACACGCTATCTTGAGGGGGTAGTGGCGAAAGCTGTGCGAGTTCGAGTCTCGCCGACGGCACCAAGGCCTTCTGAGATGCTCAACAAAGCTCACGCTCGATGGGCGCGCCCCGCAAGAACGACAGCCCCAAGGACATGGGCCTGCTGTTTGGGTGGCGCGCTTTTTTGTGCCTGGAATTGACCTGACGGAATGCTGACGACGCCATGGAACTGCAACCGTACCTGCCTGTGATCCTGTTCATCCTGGTGGGCGTGGGCGTCGGCATCGTGCCCCAGGTGCTGGGCTTCATCTTCGGCCCCAACAGGCCCGACGTGGCCAAGAACAGCCCCTACGAATGTGGCTTCGAGGCCTTTGAAGACGCGCGCATGAAGTTCGACGTACGCTACTACCTCGTGGCCATTCTTTTCATCGTGTTCGACCTGGAAATCGCCTTCCTTTTCCCGTGGGCGGTGGCGCTGCATGACATCGGGGCGTCAGGCTTCTGGGCCATGATGATCTTCCTCACCATCCTCGTGGTCGGCTTCGTTTACGAGTGGAAAAAAGGCGCCCTCGACTGGGAGTAAACAAACGATGGGAATTGAAGGCGTCCTCAAAGAAGGCTTTGTCACCACCTCGGTCGACACGCTGATCAACTGGTCCAAGACCGGTTCGTTGTGGCCCATGACCTTCGGCCTGGCCTGCTGCGCCGTGGAAATGATGCACGCGGGTGCGGCCCGCTACGACATCGACCGCTTCGGCATGCTGTTCCGCCCCAGCCCGCGCCAAAGCGACCTGATGATCGTGGCCGGCACGCTGTGCAACAAGATGGCGCCAGCGCTGCGCAAGGTCTACGACCAGATGGCCGAGCCGCGCTGGGTGCTCAGCATGGGCAGTTGCGCCAACGGCGGCGGCTACTACCACTACAGCTACAGCGTGGTGCGCGGCTGCGATCGCATCGTGCCGGTGGACGTTTACGTGCCCGGCTGCCCGCCCACGGCCGAAGCGTTGCTGTACGGCATCCTGCAGTTGCAGGCCAAGATCCGGCGCGAAAACACCATCGCCCGCTAATCTGAAGAGCCCACCAGAGCCGACCTTTCATGACGCAGAAGCTCGACACACTCCAGGCCGCCTTGTTGTCCACGCTGGGCGATGCCATCCAGTCGCTGGTGCGCGAGCGCGGCGAGATCACCATCACGGTGGCCGCTGCCCGCTACCTGGAGGCGGCCAAGACCCTGCGCGACAGCCCGGCACTGAAGTTCGAGCAACTCATCGATGTGTGTGGCGTGGACTACTCCGACTACAAAAACGAAGGCACCGACGGATTGAGGTATTGCGTGGTGTTGCACCTGCTGTCGGTGAGCCTGAACTGGCGCGTGCGCCTGAAGGTATTTGCCACCGACGACGACTTTCCTTCGGTGGACTCGGTCAACAACATCTGGAACGCGGCCAACTGGTTTGAGCGCGAAGCCTTCGACATGTTCGGCATCATCTTCGAAGGTCACATCGACCTGCGCCGCATCCTCACCGACTACGGTTTCATCGGCCACCCCATGCGCAAGGACTTCCCGGTCACGGGCCACGTCGAGATGCGCTACGACGCCGAGCAAAAACGTGTCATCTACCAGCCGGTGAGCATCGAGCCGAGAGAAGTCGTGCCGCGTGTCGTCCGTGAGGACAACTACGGCGGAATGCACTGAACACGCCATGGCCGAGATCAAAAATTACACCCTGAACTTCGGGCCCCAGCACCCTGCCGCGCACGGC
This sequence comes from Burkholderiales bacterium, assembly GCA_038204775.1. Taxonomy (GTDB): domain Bacteria; phylum Pseudomonadota; class Gammaproteobacteria; order Burkholderiales; family Burkholderiaceae_C; genus Rubrivivax. The sequence goes on from JBBRCN010000019.1 coordinate 16,686, forward strand.
GTGCTGCGCCTGGTGCTTGAACTGGATGGCGAAGTCATCCAGCGTGCCGACCCGCACATCGGACTCTTGCACCGCGCCACCGAGAAACTGGCCGAGAGCAAGACCTACATCCAGAGCCTGCCGTACATGGACCGCCTCGACTACGTGTCGATGATGGCCAACGAACACGCCTACTGCCTGGCCATCGAAAAGCTGGTGGGCATCGAGGTGCCCGAGCGCGCGCAGTACATCCGCGTCATGTTCGCGGAACTCACCCGCCAGCTGAACCACCTGCTGTGGCTGGGTGCGCACGGGCTGGACTGCGGGGCGATGAACATCCTGATCTACTGCTTCCGCGAACGCGAGGACATCTTCGACATGTACGAGGCGGTCAGTGGCGCGCGCATGCACGCGGCCTACTTCCGGCCGGGCGGTGTGTACCGCGACCTGCCGGACACGATGCCGCAGTACAAGGTCAGCCGCATCAAGAACGAGAAGGCGATCAAGGCGCTGAACGAAAACCGGCAGGGCAGCCTGCTCGACTTCATCGAAGACTTTTGCCAGCGCTTCCCGAAAAATGTCGACGATTACGAAACCCTGCTCACCGACAACCGCATCTGGAAGCAGCGCACCGTGGGCATCGGCGTTGTCACACCCGAGCGTGCGCTGAACCTGGGTTTCACGGGCCCCATGCTGCGTGGCAGCGGCATTGCCTGGGACCTGCGCAAACTTCAGCCCTACGACGTTTACCAGCACATGGACTTTGACGTGCCAGTGGGTGTGAACGGTGACACCTACGACCGCTATCTGGTGCGCATTGAAGAGATGCGCCAGGCCAACCGCATCGTTCAGCAGTGCGTGGCCTGGCTGCGCGCCAACCCCGGGCCTGTGATTACAGGCAACCACAAGGTGGCGCCGCCTTCGCGCGTGGACATGAAGACCAACATGGAAGAGTTGATCCACCACTTCAAGCTCTTCACCGAAGGCATGCACGTGCCCGAGGGCGAGGCCTACGCGGCTGTGGAACACCCCAAGGGCGAGTTCGGCATCTACCTCATCAGCGACGGCGCCAACAAGCCCTACCGCCTGAAGATTCGGCCGCCGGGCTTTGCGCACCTGGCCGCGCTGGACGAGATGAGCCGCGGCCACATGATTGCGGACGCCGTGGCCATCATCGGCACCATGGATATCGTGTTCGGCGAGATCGATCGATGATGCAGATGTCCGACGCCACCAAGGCACGCTGGGACAAGGAAGTCGCCAAGTACCCCGTCGACCAGAAGGTGTCGGCTGTGATGGCCTGCCTGGCCGTCGTGCAGGACGAACAAGGCCACGTCACCACCGAAGCCGAAGACGCCATCGCTGCCTACCTGGGCATGGCCACGATCGCGGTGCACGAGGTCACCACGTTCTACAACATGTACAACCAGCAGCCGGTGGGCCGGTTCAAGCTCAACGTCTGCACCAACCTGCCGTGCCAGTTGCGCGACGGCGACAAGGCGCTGGACCATGTCTGCAAGCAGTTGGGCGTGGAACCTTACGGCAGCACCGCCGACGGTGCGTTCACCGTGCAGCCCAGCGAATGCCTGGGTGCCTGCGCCGATGCGCCGGTGATATTGGTCAACGACCGCCAGATGCTGAGCTTCATGACCAACGAGCGGCTGGACGAACTGCTGGCGCTGCTGAAGGCCCGTGCAAACGAGAATAGCGATGCTTGACCTGTCCAAGTTCCAAGCCACGGGCACCGAGTCCTGTTTCCACGACAGGCACATCGGGCCGCAGATCTATGCCGGGCTGGATGGCAAGAACTGGAGTCTGAAGGACTACGTCGCACGAGGCGGTTACTCCGCGCTGCGCAAGATCCTGGGCCAGGACGGCGGCGCGGGCATGACGCAGGACGCCGTTATCGCCGAGGTCAAGCTGTCGGCCCTGCGCGGACGCGGCGGTGCGGGCTTTCCCACCGGCCTGAAGTGGAGCTTCATGCCACGCGCCTTCCCGGGCCCCAAGTACCTGGTGTGCAACAGCGACGAAGGTGAACCGGGCACCTGCAAGGACCGCGACATCCTGGCCTACAACCCGCACATCGTCATCGAAGGCATGGCCATCGCGGCCTACGCGATGGGCATCAAGACCGGCTACAACTACATCCACGGCGAGATCTTCGAGGTCTACGAGCGCTTCGAAGTCGCGCTGGAAGAAGCACGTGCTGCGGGCTTCCTGGGCGACAGCATCCTGGGCAGCAGCTTCAGCTTCCAGCTGCACGCCTTTCATGGCTTCGGCGCCTACATCTGCGGCGAAGAAACCGCGCTGCTGGAAAGCCTGGAAGGCAAGAAGGGCCAGCCGCGCTTCAAGCCGCCGTTCCCGGCGAGTTTCGGTCTGTACGGCAAGCCGACGACGATCAACAACACCGAGACCTTTGCCGCGGTGCCGTGGATCATCAACAACGGTGGCCAGCAGTACCTGGAGTGCGGCAAGCCCAACAACGGTGGCACCAAGATCTTCAGCGTGGTGGGCGACGTCAACCAGCCGGGCAATTTCGAGGTTCCGCTGGGTACGCCTTTCAGCAAGCTGCTTGAGCTGGCCGGCGGCGTGCGCAGCGGCCGCAAGTTGAAGGCCGTGATCCCGGGCGGGTCGTCAGCGCCCGTGCTGCCGGGCGCCACGATGATGGACCTGACGATGGACTACGACGCCATCGCCAAGTCGGGCTCCATGCTGGGCTCGGGCGCGGTCATCGTCATGGACGACAGCCGCTGCATGGTGAAGAGCCTGCTGCGCCTGAGCTACTTCTACCAGCACGAAAGTTGCGGTCAGTGCACACCCTGCCGTGAAGGCACGGGCTGGTTGTGGCGTGTCATTCACCGCATCGAACACGGCAAGGGCAGGGCAGACGACCTGGCTTTGCTGGACAACGTGGCCTTCAACATCAAGGGCCGAACCATCTGCGCCCTGGGCGACGCCGCGGCGATGCCGGTGGAAGGCATGCTCAAGCACTTCCGCGACGAATTTGCCTACCACGTCGAACACAAGACCTGCATGGTCCCTCAGTTGGCATAACGACCATGGCTGAACTCAACATCGACGGCAAGACCGTCACCGTCGCCGATGGCAGCGTGGTCATGCACGCGGCCGACGCGGCCGGCATCTACGTGCCGCACTTCTGCTATCACAAGAAACTGTCCATCGCGGCCAACTGCCGCATGTGCCTGGTCGATATCGAGAAGATGCCCAAGCCCATGCCCGCCTGCGCCACGCCGGTGACCAACGGCATGGTGGTGCGCACCAAGAGCGAAAAGGCCATCAAGGCACAACAGTCGGTGATGGAGTTCTTGCTCATCAACCACCCGCTGGACTGCCCCATCTGCGACCAGGGTGGTGAATGCCAGCTGCAGGACCTGGCCGTGGGCTACGGCGCCAGCAGCAGCCGCTACGCCGAAGAAAAGCGCGTCGTGTTCCACAAGGACGTGGGTCCGCTGGTCAGCATGGAAGAAATGAGCCGCTGCATCCATTGCACCCGCTGCGTGCGCTTCGGCCAGGAGGTGGCCGGCGTGATGGAGCTGGGCATGATCCACCGTGGCGAGCACAGCGAAATCACCACCGTCGATGGCCGAACGATCGACAGCGAACTGTCGGGCAACATGATCGACATCTGCCCGGTCGGCGCGCTCACCAGCAAGCCCTTCCGCTACAGCGCCCGCACCTGGGAACTGTCGCGCCGCAAGTCGATTTCTCCGCACGACAGCACCGGCGCCAACCTCATCGTGCAGGTCAAGTCCGGCCAGGTGATGCGCGTGGTGCCGTTGGAAAACGAAGACGTCAACGAGTGCTGGATCTCCGACCGCGACCGTTTCAGCTACGAGGCGCTGGCCAGCGACACACGATTGACGCAGCCCATGATCAAGCAGGGCGGCCAATGGCAGGCGGTGGACTGGAACACCGCGCTGGCCTACGTGGCCGACGGCCTGAAGCGCGTGAAGGCCGAGTTCGGCACCAGCCAGATCGGCGCCATCGGCCATGCCACGTCCACCGTTGAAGAACTTCACCTGTTGGCCAAGCTGGTGCGTGGCATCGGCAGCGAGAACATCGACCACCGCACTCGCCATGCCGACTTCGGCAACAACGCGCCGGCCGGGGTGGCCCGCTGGCTGGGCCTGCCGATTGCGGCGCTGTCCAGGCTGGACCGTGCGTTTGTCATCGGCAGCTTCCTGCGCAAAGACCATCCGCTGATGGCGCAGCGCCTGCGCCAGGCCGTTCGCCATGGCGCGCAGGTGGTGAGCCTGCACGCCGTGCACGACGACTGGGCCATGCCGCTGGCTGCCACGCTGACCGCTGCGCCCTCGCAGTGGCTGGCCCAACTGGCCGATGTGGCCGCTGCGGTGGCCAAGTCGCAAGGTGTGCCTGCGCCCCTGCCGGCCGATCCCGGCACACACGCCCAGGCCGTGGCCGATGCGCTGCTGTCGGGCGAACACAAGGCCTTGTTGCTGGGCAACGCAGCAGCGCAGCATCCACAAGCGTCGCAGCTGCTGGCCATTGCACAGTGGATCGGCCAGCACACCGGCGCCAGCGTCGGTTACCTGGGTGAATTCGGCAACGGCGTGGGCGCGCAGCTGGTGAATGCCTTGCCGGGCATCGGCGGCCTGAACGCCGGCCAGATGCTGAGCCAGCCGATGAAGGCGCTGCTGCTGTTGAACACCGAACCGGTGCTGGACAGTGCCAACGCGGCAGCCACCGCCAAGGCGCTGGCCGCGTCCGGGCTGGTGGTTGCCCTGACTCCGTTCAAGGACGCCTGCGCAGACGTGGCCGACGTGATGCTGCCCATCGCGCCTTTCACCGAAACCGCCGGCACCTTTGTCAACGCCGAAGGCCGTGTGCAAGGCTTCCATGGCGTGGTCAAACCGCGCGGCGACAGCCGGCCGGCGTGGAAGGTGCTGCGCGTGCTGGGCAACCTGCTGGGGCTGGAGGGCTTCAGCCAGGAAACCGCCGAGCAGGTGCGTGACGAAGCGCTTGGGGGGGCGCCGACCGATGCGGCCGGCCTGGCCACGCGGCTGGACAACAGCAGCGCGGCAGCGCTGTCGCTGGGCACCGCCGTTCAGGGTCTGCAGCGTGTGTCTGATGTGCCCATCTACGCCACCGATTCCTTGGTGCGGCGTGCGCCGTCCCTGCAGCTCACCGCCGATGGCCGCGCGCCGCAGGCCGGTCTGCCGCCCGCCTTGTGGCAGCAGCTGGGCCTGAAGTCGGGCGACCGCGTGCGTGTGTCTCAAGGCGAGGGCCATGCCACGCTGTTGGCGATGGAAGAAGCGTCGCTGGCCGATGACACCGTGCGTGTCGCGGCAGGCCACGCCAGCACGGCCGCCTTGGGTGCCATGTTCGGCACCCTCACCGTGAGCAAGGCCTGACACCATGTTCGAGCCCCTGCATCAATTTGCCAACGCCGCTCTGGGCCCCACCTTGTGGCTCGTCCTGTGGACCCTGATCAAGATCGTGGCCGTCGTGCTGCCGCTGATGGGCTGCGTCGCCTACCTCACGCTGTGGGAACGCAAGGCCATCGGCTGGAGCCAGATCCGCCCCGGCCCCAACCGTGTCGGCCCCTACGGCCTGCTGACGCCGATTGCCGACGCGGTGAAGCTGATCTTCAAGGAGATCATCCGCCCCACCGCCGCCAACAAGGGCCTGTTCTTCCTGGGCCCGGTGATGACCATCATGCCGGCGCTCGCGGCCTGGGCGGTGATCCCCTTCGGGCCCGACGTGGCACTGGCCAACATCAACGCCGGCCTGCTGTTCCTGATGGCCATCACGTCGCTCGAGGTCTACGGCGTCATCATCGCCGGCTGGGCCAGCAATTCGAAGTACGCCTTCCTGGGTGCGCTGCGGGCCAGCGCCCAGATGGTCAGTTACGAAATTGCCATGGGCTTCTGCCTGGTGGTGGTGCTGATGGTGTCGGCCAGCATGAACCTGAGCCAGATCGTGGCCGTGCAGGGCAAGGGCATGTTTGCCGATATGGGCCTGGGCTTCCTCAGCTGGAACTGGCTGCCGCTGCTGCCCATCTTCGTGGTCTTCTTCATCTCGGGCCTGGCCGAAACCAACCGCCACCCCTTCGACGTGGTCGAAGGCGAATCCGAAATCGTGGCCGGCCACATGATCGAGTACTCGGGCATGAGCTTTGCCATGTTCTTCCTGGCCGAGTACGCCAACATGATCCTGGTCAGCATGATGACCACGCTGCTGTTCCTGGGCGGCTGGCTCAGCCCTGTGGGCTTCCTGCCCGACGGCTGGTTCTGGCTGGCGGCCAAGGTCTTCGTCGTGGCCACGATGTTCCTGTGGGTGCGTGCCACATTCCCGCGCTTCCGCTATGACCAGATCATGCGCCTGGGCTGGAAGATCTTCATCCCGATCACGCTGGTGTGGCTGGTTGTTGTCGGCCTGTGGATCCAGTCGCCCCTGACCATCTGGAAATGACACGATGAGCACATTGACGGCAGTCCGCGAAGTCTTCTCCAGCCTGTTCCTGACCGAGCTGTTCAAGGGCATGCGCATCACGGGCAAGCACTTCCTGGCCAAGAACATCACGGTGCAGTTCCCGGAAGAGAAAACACCGCAATCGCCGCGCTTCCGCGGCCTGCATGCGCTGCGGCGCTATGAAAACGGCGAAGAGCGCTGCATCGCCTGCAAGCTCTGCGAGGCCGTGTGCCCGGCGCTGGCCATCACCATCGAGAGCGAAGTTCGGGCCGATGGCAGCCGCCGCACCACGCGCTACGACATCGACCTGACCAAGTGCATCTTCTGCGGTTTCTGCGAAGAAAGCTGTCCGGTGGACAGCATCGTCGAGACCCATCATTTTGAGTATCACGGCGAAAAGCGCGGCGACCTGTACTTCACCAAGGACATGTTGCTGGCCGTGGGTGACCGCTACGAAAAAGAGATCGCCGCGGCGCGCACATCCGACGCCAAGTACCGTTGAAACCGAACAAGTCCCCCGTGATCAAGTTTCCCCCCACGGAACCGGCTTTGCCGGGCCGTTGCGGGACCGCTCCCCTGGGGGGGTAGCGAGCGCAAGCGAGCTTGGGGGCCCACAACATGAATTCGACCACTGCACTTTTTTACGTCTTCTCGGCGGTGCTGCTGCTGGCGGCCTTCCGGGTCATCACGGCACGCAGCACCGTGCACGCCGCACTGTTCCTGGTGCTGAGCTTCTTCAGCGCCAGCTGCATCTGGATGCTGCTGCACGCCGAGTTTCTGGCCATCACGCTGGTGCTGGTCTACGTGGGCGCAGTGATGGTGCTGTTCCTCTTCGTGGTCATGATGCTGGACATCAACCCCGACGGCTTTCGCGAGGGCTTCTACAAACACCTGCCACTGGCCGGCTTCGTGGGGGCACTGATCGCGCTGGAAATGGCGCTGGTGCTGATGCGCGGCTTCCAGCTGCAGCCGCCGGTGGCCACGGCCAAGGACATCGAGATCGGCAACACCAAGCTGCTGGGCATCGAGATCTACACCCAGTACCTGTACCCGCTGCAACTGGCGGCGGTGCTGCTGCTGGTGGCCATCATCGCCGCCATCGCGCTGACTTTGCGTGAACGCAAGGACAGCAAGCGCATGGACCCGTCGGAGCAGGTGCGGGCCAAGGCGGCCGACCGCGTGCGGCTGGTGAAGATGGCGCCGACCATCGAGGCGCCGTCCCTGCCCAAGGTGCCGCCGACGGAAGCGGGGAAGGTCTGATGGGCACGATCACCCTGGGCCACTACCTGTCGCTGGGCGGCATTTTGTTTGCCATGTCGGTGGTGGGCATCTTCCTGAACCGCCGCAACCTCATCGTGCTGCTGATGGCGATCGAGCTGATGCTGCTGGCGGTCAACATGAACTTCATCGCCTTTTCGCATTACCTGCCGGTCGAAGCCGACCGCATGGCTGGCCAGGTGTTCGTGTTTTTCATCCTCACTGTCGCCGCCGCCGAGGCGGCCATCGGCCTGGCGATCCTGGTCGTGCTGTTCCGCAACCGGGCCTCGATCAACGTCGAAGAACTCGACGAACTGAAAGGTTGATGTGGACCACCCCCGTAGCGCCTTGGCGCCTTCGGCGCTCCCCCTCAAAAGGGGGCGCCCCCAGCGGCCCGGCGGAGCCGGCTCTGCGGCGGCCGCTTGACGCAGCCGTGACCCAGAACGACTGATATGGCATCGACGATTTCGCAAGGGCTTTTGCTCACCGTCCCGCTGGCGCCGCTGGTGGGTTCGCTCATCGCTGGCCTGGCTGGCAAGTGGGTGGGCAAGCGCGGTGCGCACTTCTTCACCATCCTGGGCGTGCTGATCGCCTTCATCGGCTCGGTGATGGTGCTCAGCCAGGTGGCCGGTGGTGCCCGCTTCAACGCCACCATCTACGAGTGGATGGTGCTGGGCAAGCTGGTGATGGAAGTCGGCTTCCTGGTCGACGGGCTGACGGCCATGATGATGGTGGTGGTGACCTTCGTCTCGCTGATGGTGCACATCTACACCGTCGGCTACATGGAAGGAGACCCCGGCTACCAGCGCTTCTTCAGCTACATCAGCCTGTTCACGTTCAGCATGCTGATGCTGGTGATGAGCAACAACTTCCTGCAGCTGTTTTTTGGCTGGGAAGCGGTGGGCCTGGTGAGCTACCTGCTGATCGGTTTCTGGTTCAAGAAGCCCACCGCCATCTTCGCCAACATGAAGGCCTTTTTGGTCAACCGCGTGGGCGACTTCGGTTTCATCCTGGGCATCGGCCTCATCGTGGCCTACGGCGGCACGCTGAATTACGCCGAAGCCTTTGCCAAGGCGCCGGAACTGGCCAAGCTCACCTTCCCGAGCCCCTTTGGCGGCGATGACTGGATGCTCATCACCGTGGCCTGCATCTGCCTGTTCATCGGTGCCATGGGCAAGAGCGCGCAGTTCCCGCTGCATGTGTGGCTGCCCGATTCGATGGAAGGCCCGACGCCGATCAGCGCGCTGATCCACGCCGCCACGATGGTGACCGCCGGCATCTTCATGGTGGCGCGCATGTCGCCGCTGTTCGAGCTGTCGGACACGGCGCTGAACTTCGTGCTCGTGATCGGCGCCATCACGGCGCTTTTCATGGGCTTCCTGGGCATCATCCAGAACGACATCAAACGGGTGGTGGCCTACTCCACGCTCAGCCAGCTGGGCTACATGACGGTGGCGCTGGGCGCCAGTGCCTATGGCGTGGCGGTGTTCCACCTGATGACGCACGCCTTCTTCAAGGCGCTGCTGTTCCTGGCCGCCGGCAGCGTGATCATCGGCATGCACCACGATCAGGACATCCGCAACATGGGCGGGCTGCGCAAGCACATGCCCATCACCTGGATCACCGCGCTGCTGGGCAGCCTGGCGCTGATCGGCACGCCACTGTTCGCGGGCTTCTACAGCAAGGACAGCATCATCCTGGCCGTCGAAGCGTCCAACCTTCCGGGCACGCCGTTTGCCATTTTTGCCGTGGTGGCGGGTGTGTTCGTGACGGCCTTCTACAGCTTCCGCATGTATTTCCTGGTCTTCCACGGGGAAGAGCGCTTCCACCACAAGCCCTTTCCGCCAGAAGACGATCACGCGCACGACGAACACGGCCATGGCGATGAACACCACGCGCACACGCCGCATGAATCACCCTGGGTCGTGACCGCACCGCTGATCCTGCTGGCCATCCCGTCGGTGGTGATCGGCTTCATGGCCATCCAGCCCATGCTGTTTGGTGACTTCTTCAAGGACGCGATCTTTGTCGACGCCGCCAAGCACCCGGCCATGGCCGAGCTGGCCAAGGGCTTCCACGGCGCCGCAGCGATGGCGTTGCACGGCCTGCAGACGCTGCCCTTCTGGCTGGCGCTTGCCGGTGTGGTGACGGCCTGGTGGTTCTATCTGAAGCAGCCGGCCATTCCTGCGGCCATCGGTCGTGCACTCAGCCCCGTGGTGCGGGTGCTCGAGAACAAGTACTACCTGGACTGGTTCAATGAACACGTGCTGGCCGCTGGCGCCCGCATGCTGGGCATGGGCCTGTGGAAGGGCGGCGACCAGGCGGTGATCGACGGCGCCATCAACGGCTCGGCACGCGCCATGGGCGGTTTCGCCGGGTTGTTGCGCCAGGCGCAGACCGGGCGGCTGTACACCTACGCGCTGGTCATGCTGCTGGGCATTTTCGGCTTGCTCACGTGGCAGCTGTGGCCCTATTTCAGCGGCTTCCTGCGATGAACAGGGACCACCCCCGCAGCGCCTTCGGCGCTCCCCCTCAAGGGGGCGCCGCCAGCGGCCCGGCAAAGCCGGCTCTGCGGCGTCCGCTTGATGCGACGCCATCGCCAGGAAAGAAAAGCTCAAAATGGGTCTGCTGAGCATCGCGATCTGGCTGCCGGTGGCGTTTGGCACGCTGCTGCTGGCCTTGGGGCGGGACCAGAACGTTGGCACCGTGCGCGCCATTGCACTGGTGGGCGCGGTGGCTTCTTTTGTCGTCACGCTGCCGCTGATCACCGCCTTCAACACGGCCACGGCGGGGATGCAGTTTGTCGAGAAGGCGTCGTGGATCGATCGTTTCAACGTCAACTACCACCTGGGTGTGGACGGGCTGTCGATGTGGTTCGTGCCGCTGACGGCCTTCATTACCGTCATCGTGATCATTGCCGCGTGGCAGGTGATCGAAGAGCGTGTGGCGCAGTACATGGGCGCCTTTCTCATCCTCAGCGGCCTGATGGTGGGTGTGTTCTGCGCACTCGATGGTCTGCTGTTCTACGTCTTCTTCGAAGCCACGCTGATCCCGATGTACATCATCATCGGCGTCTGGGGCGGGCCCAACCGTGTCTACGCGGCCTTCAAGTTCTTCCTGTACACGCTGCTCGGTTCGCTCTTGATGCTGATCGCGCTGGTCTACCTGTACTTCAAGAGCGGCGGCAGCTTCGACATCCTCGCCTGGCACAAGCTGCCGCTGCCGCTGAACGTGCAGACGCTGCTGTTCTTCGCCTTCTTCGCCGCCTTCAGCGTCAAGGTGCCGATGTGGCCGGTGCACACCTGGCTGCCTGACGCACACGTCGAAGCGCCCACCGGCGGCTCGGTGGTGCTGGCGGCCATCATGCTGAAGCTGGGTGCCTACGGCTTCCTGCGCTTCAGCCTGCCGATCGCTCCCGATGCCGCACGTGAGTTCGACTGGCTCATCATCACGCTCAGCCTGATCGCGGTGCTCTACATCGGCCTTGTGGCGCTGGTGCAGCAGGACATGAAGAAGCTGGTGGCCTACAGCTCCATCGCGCACATGGGCTTCGTGACGCTGGGATTCTTCATGTTCAACGAACTGGGCGTGGCCGGTGCCATCGTGCAGATGGTGAGCCATGGCTTTGTGTCCGGCGCAATGTTCCTGTGCATTGGCGTTTTGTACGACCGCATGCACAGCCGCGAGATCGCCAGCTACGGCGGCGTGGCCAACACCATGCCCAAGTTTGCCGCGTTCGCGGTGCTCTTTGCCATGGCCAATTGCGGGCTGCCCGGCACCGCCGGTTTTGTGGGCGAGTGGATGGTGATCCTGGGCGCCGTGCAGTACAACTTCTGGATCGCGGCACTGGCGTCCACCACCTTAATCTTCGGCGCCGCCTACACGCTGTGGATGGTCAAGCGGGTGTACTTTGGTGACGTCGCCAACGACCAGGTGAAGGCACTCACCGACATCAACGGCCGCGAGTTCCTGATGCTGTCGCTGTTGGCCATAGCGGTGTTGTGGATGGGCCTGTACCCCAAGCCCTTCACCGACGTCATGCACCTGTCCGTGGTCGAGTTGCTCAAGCACGTGGCGCTGAGCAAGATTCCCAGCTGATGTCCATGCAAGCGCCCATGCAAGCGCCCATGCAAGTGCCCATGCAAGTGCCCATGCAAGCGCCCATGCAAACGCCCATGCAAACGCCCATGCAAACGCCCATGCAGGCGCCCATGCAGGCGCGCGCCCCCCTGAAAGAACACACGACATGAGCGCGATGAACTGGCCCGTCGTCTACCCCGAGATCTGGCTGCTGCTGCTGGCCTGCGGCGTGCTGTTGTTCGACCTGTTTTCGACCGACCCGCAACGCCGCCTCACCTTCTGGCTCACCCAGGCCGGCGTCGCAGTGTTTGCAGCCATGCACCTGTGGTTCTATGAACAGGGCGCCACGGCCTACGGGATGAACGGCATGGTGGTGGTCGACCCCATGGGCCACCTGCTGGCCTTCTTTGCTGCGCTGTCGGTGCTGGTGACGCTGGCCTACGCGCGCCCCACGCTGGAAAGCCGCGACATGCTCAAGGGCGAGTTCTTCACGCTCACGCTCTTTGTGCTGCTGGGCATTTCGGTGATGTGCTCGGCCAACAACTTCCTGGTCGTCTACCTGGGCCTGGAGCTGATGAGCCTGAGCCTGTATGCGCTGACCGCGCTGCGCCGCGACCACGCCCTGTGCACCGAAGCGGCCATGAAGTTCTTCGTGCTGGGCGCCCTGGCCAGCGGTTTCCTGCTGTACGGCCTGAGCATGATGTATGGCGCCACCGGAAGCCTGGACATCCCGCGCGTCTTCGAACAGATTGCCACCGGCCGCATCAACAAGGAAGTGCTGACCTTCGGTGTCGTCTTCGTCGTGGCCGGTCTGGCCTTCAAGCTGGGCGCCGCACCTTTCCACATGTGGGTGCCCGATGTGTACCAGGGTGCGCCGACGTCAGTGACGCTGCTGATAGGCGGTGCGCCCAAGTTTGCGGCCTTTGCCATCACCATCCGCCTGCTGGTGGAAGGCATGCTGGGCCTGGCGGTGGACTGGCAGCAGATGTTCATCGTGATGGCCGTCGCTTCGCTGGTGGTGGGCAACGTGGCCGCCATCGCGCAGAGCAACCTCAAGCGCATGCTGGCCTACAGCACCATCGCGCAGATGGGCTTCATCGTGCTGGGCCTGTCGGCCGGTGTCGTCAGCGGCAACACACTGAGTGCGGGCAATGCCTACAGCTCGGCGATGTTCTACCTGGTGGCCTACGTGCTGACCACGTTGGGCACTTTCGGCCTGATCATGTTCTTGTCGCGCCAGGGTTTTGAATCCGAAGAGATATCGGACCTGGCTGGCCTGTCGCAGCGCAGCCCGTGGGTGGCCGGCGTGATGACCATCTTCATGTTCTCTCTGGCCGGCCTGCCGCCCATGGTGGGATTCTTTGCCAAGCTGGCCGTCATCCAGGCCCTCGTCACGACCAACGTCACGCTGTACATCGTGCTGGCGGTGGTGGCGGTGATGGCGTCGCTGGTGGGCGCCTTCTACTACCTGCGTGTAGTGAAAGTCATGTGGTTCGACCCGCCTGTGGTCAGCGTGCTGACCGACCGCTCCCAAGGCGTGACGGCGCTGCTGGCGCTGAACGGTGCAGCCGTGTTGCTGTTCGGCCCCTTCTCTGGCGGCCTGATGGCCATGTGCCGTGACGCCATCGTCAAGGCCCTCAGCAGTTGAGCCGCTGAACGGACTCCCCCCAGCCATGGTCCAGGCCGCTGAAATCTGGCTCGTCGTCGTCGGCCCGCGCCGTCAGCCCAGCCCCGGCTTCGGTGATGCCTGAGGACCAGGCCCCGTTGGCCGACAGCCACCTGCTGGAGCGGCGCATCGATGGCCGCACGCTGCTGTCGGGCGGGTTCCTGGACGTTCGGCGCGACACCGTGCGGCTGCCCGATGGCAACACGGCCAAACGTGAATACATCCAGCATCCGGGCGCCGTGGCCATCATCGCGTTGTTGGACGATGGTGACAACCCGCGCCTGGTGCTGGTGCGCCAGTACCGCTACCCGGTGGCCAAAGTGCTGCTGGAATGGCCGGCCGGCAAGCTGGAAGTCGGCGAAGCGCAGCTGGCGTGCGCCCAGCGCGAACTGCGCGAAGAAACCGGCTACAGCGCGCGTGAATGGGCCTTTGCCGGCGAGATCCACAACGCGGCCGCCTATTCCTCCGAGAGCATCTGGCTGTGGTTTGCCCGCGGCCTGCAGCCCGGTGCCGTGAACCCGGACGAAGGCGAATTTGTCGAGACCGTCAGCCTGCGCCTGCAGGATCTGCAGGCCGTCGATGCCCGGGGCGAGTTGCTGGACGTCAAGACGCTGGTCGGATTGCGCTGGTTGCAGGAATGCCTGGCCGGCCGCCGCCTATGGGCCTGGCACAGCGCAGCCTGATGGCTGCCCCTATCATCTGTCCCCCATGAAAGTGCTGGACCTGCGTTGCGCCAATGGCCACGGCTTCGAGGGCTGGTTCGCCTCGGACGCCGAGTTCATGGACCAGAACGGCGGTGGCCAGGTGGAATGCCCGCTGTGCGCCGACAAGGTCATCACCCGCATGCCGTCGGCGCCGCGCCTGAACATCTCGGGCGCGCGTGCGCCCAGCGCTCAGGCGGTGGCCCAGCCGGTAGCCCAGCTGCAGGCGGCCGACCTGCAGGCGATGTGGCTGCAATCGGTGCGCGCGCTGATGCAGCGCACCGAAGACGTGGGTGAACGTTTTGCCGAAGAGGCGCGCCGCATCCACTACGGCGAAGAGCCCGCGCGCGGCATCCGCGGCCAGGCCACGGTGCAAGAGCGTGCGGCCTTGCAGGAAGAGGGCATCGAGACACTGTCGATCCCCGTGCCGGCGGCGCTGAAGGGGCCGGTGCAGTAGTCAGCTGGAAGGCCGCGCCAGCCGTCGGCCTTCAGTTGGCTGACCGCCAACGGGCCACAAGATGCCTACAGCAGCCGGCCAGGGTTCATCAAACCTTGCGGGTCCAGCGCGGCCTTGATGGCCCGCATCATCTGCAGCGCCACCGGCGACTTGCGCCGAGCCAGCTCATCGCGCTTGAGTGCGCCGATGCCGTGTTCTGCCGAGAAGCTGCCGCCACAGGCCGCCACGGCGTCGAACACGATGGTGTTCACCGTGTGTTCTTCGTCGTCCAGAAAACGTTTGCCGTCAGCGCCGGCCGGCGCCTGCACGTTGTAATGCAGGTTGCCGTCGCCCAAGTGGCCGAAGTTGACCAGGCGCACGCCGGGGTAGGCCCTGTGCAAGGCGGCGTCGGTGTCGGCGACAAACTGCGCAATGGCCGACACCGGCAGCGAGATGTCGTGTTTGATGTTCAGGCCTTCCTGGGCCTGGGCCAGCGGAATGGATTCGCGCACATGCCACAGCGCGCGGCTTTGTGCCAGGCTCTCGGCGACCACGGCGTCGGCCACGCAACCGCCTTCCAGCGCCGCACCCAGCAGGCCTTCGAAACGTTCGCGGGCCTGGGCCTCGCCTTCGACGTCGCTCTGCTCCAGCAGCACGGTCCAGGCGGCAGTGGGCAAGGGCTGGGGCAGGGCCGGGAAGTGCTGTGCCACCAGGTCCAGCGCAAAGCGGCTCATGACCTCGAAGCCGGTGAGCCCCGCGCCCAGCCGGGTGCGTGCCAGGTTGAGCAGCGCCACGCAGTCGGTCAGCGTGCCGCAGGCGGCCAGGGCCGTGGTGGTGGCTGCGGGTTGCGGTGCCAGCTTCATGGTGGCGGCGGTGATGATGCCCAGCGTGCCTTCGCTGCCGATGAACAGGTCGCGCAGGTCGTAGCCGGTGTTGTCCTTGCGCAGGCCGCTCAGGCCGTCCCAGACCTGGCCTTGTGCGGTGACCACTTCGAGGCCCAGGCACAGGTCGCGGGTGTTGCCCCAGCGCAGCACCTGCGTGCCACCGGCGTTGGTGGCCAGGTTGCCGCCCAGCGTGCAGCTGCCTTCCGCAGCCAGGCTCAGCGGAAACAGAAGGCCCGCTTCGGCTGCCCGGGCCTGCACCTGCTGCAACACACAGCCGGCTTCGGCCGTGAGCGTGAGGTTGGCCGCGTCCAGCGCCCGCACGCGGTTCAAGCGCTGCAGGCTCAGCAGGACCTGTGTGCCGCTGGTGTCGGGCACACCACCGCCCACCAGACCCGTGTTGCCACCTTGTGGCACCAGACTCACACCATCGGCGGCGCAGGCCCGCACCACAGCCGCCACTTCGGCGGTGTTGCCCGGTCGCACCACACACAGCGCCTTGCCATGCCAGCGGCGACGCCAATCCTGTTCCCAGGCCGACAAATCACCTTCGGTCAGAACGTTGGCCGCGCCGACCGTGCGGACCAGGGTGTCCAGCAGTGTCACACCACCTCCTGTGAATCCGCCGCAGCCGGCTGCTGCAGCGGATGGCGCAAGCGCCAGCGGATGTACAGCGCACTGGACACGAACAGCCACACACACAGCACGATCTCGACCACGGCCAGGGCTTGCGAGATGCCGCTCTCGGTGGTGGCGCGCACCACGCCTTCCATGAAGTACAGCCACAGCAACAGGCTCAGCCAGCGAAAGGTGTACATGCGGTGGCGCCACAGGCCGGCCACGCACAGCACCAGCGGCAGCACCTTCAGCGCCAGCGTGCCAGTGCCGGTGGGCGCCAGCCACAGTTCCCAGGCCAGGCCCAGCACGATGAGCCCGATCAAGCCCGCCAGCGCGGCCCTGCGGGTCTGCCGTACCACGGCATCGGGTTCGCGCGCAGCGTCATCAGCAACAGTCATGCTGGCATCATAGCCAGCATGGACCAGCAGGCGCACAGCGGGCAAGTCGGCACCTGGCGGCGCCTGCGCGAGATGGTGCGCGAGCTGCCCGCCACGCTGAGTGCCTGGCCCTGGTTCGACACCCTGCGCACCCTGCACCAGCGTTTCCGTGAAGACCGCCTGGGCCTGACCGCCAGCAGCCTGACCTTCACCACGCTGATCGCCCTGGTGCCGCTGGTCACCGTGATGCTGGCCGTGTTCACCGCCTTCCCCATGTTCTCGGGTTTCGAAAACGCGCTGCAAACCTACTTCCTGCAGAACCTGGTGCCCGACGGCATTGCCAAGCCGGTGATGCGCGGCCTGACGCAGTTTGCCGCCAAGGCGCGCGGCATGGGCACGCTGGGCCTGGTGCTGCTGGTGGTGACGGCGCTGGCGCTGGTGCTGACCATCGACCGCACGCTCAACGCCATCTGGCGTGTGCGCCAGTCGCGCCACCTGGGCCAGCGGGTGCTGGTCTACTGGGCCGCGATGACGCTGGGCCCGCTGGCGCTGGGCATGAGCCTGACACTCACGTCCTACATCGTGTCCTCATCGCGCGGCTGGGTGACGGCGCTGCCGGGCGGCCTGACGCCCTTGCTCGAAGTGATGCAGTTGCTGTTGCTGGCGGCCACCGCGGCAGGGCTGTTCCACTACGTGCCCAACACCGCTGTGCGTTGGCGCCACGCCTGGGCCGGTGGTTTGTTCGTGGCCCTCGCCTTCGAAGTGGCCAAACGGCTGCTGGCCTGGTACCTGGACAGCGTGCCCACCTACAGCGCGGTCTACGGTGCTTTTGCCGTCGTCCCCATCCTGCTGTTGTGGGTGTACCTGGTGTGGGTCATCGTTTTGCTGGGCGCAGTGATCGCCGCCTACGCGCCAAGCCTGCAGATGCGCGTGTCCGCGCGACCTGCCACGCCGGGGTGGCGCTTCGAGCTGGCGGTGTCGGTGCTGCAGTTGCTGGACGCGGCGCGGCTGGGCCATGAGCGGGGCCTTTCGCTGGCTGCGCTGTCCACGCGGCTGCGCGCAGACCCGCTGCAACTGGAGCCAATCCTTGAACTGCTGAGCGAAATGGACTGGGTGTCGGTGCTGGACGAAAGCCCCGACCCGCGCCACGTGATGCTCTGCGACCCCGACCTCACGGCTGTGGCACCGCTGCTGCAGCGCACCTTGCTGAAGCCGGGCCCAGCCACCACCGGATTCGTTGCCGCCAGCGGCATGCAAGGCATGACGCTGAGGCAGGCACTTGCCGGGTGACAACGTTGCAGGCGCGGCACTTATTTCTGCGGTGATGCACGCCAGGTGTCGTGGCCGACACGCAGCCAGCCAGCGCCTCAGAACCGGATCTTGCCGGTCCAGATGTCCCTGTACATGAGCCAGTCGCCCATGAAGCTGAACAGCGGCCGCTTGAAGCTGGCGGGTCTGTTCTTCTCGAACACGAAGTGGCCGATCCAGGCAAAGCCATAGCCGCACAGCAGGCCGTACAGGAAGTACTGGGGCTTGCCGGTGATGAACAACATGGCCAGACAGACCAGCGCCAGCGTGCTGCCCAGGAAGTGCAGGCGCCGACAGGTGCGGTTGCTGTGTTCCTGCAGGTAGAAGGGGTAGAACTCGGCGAAGGTGGTGAAGGCCTTGGCGGCGGGGGCAGGGGCGCTGTTGTCGGTGTTCATCGGTGGCCCTGGTTCAGCGCAAGAACTCGCGCAAGGCATTGAGCACCGGATCGGGGCTTTCGTGCATCAGGAAATGCCCGGCCGCCACCGTGTTCACCGTGGCCTTCAGTCGCTGCGCCACGTCTGCTGCGCCCTTGGGCAAGGTCATCTGATCGTGCTGCGCCAGCACCAGGGCGGCCGGGCAGCGCACAGCTTCGGCGGCCCGCAGGCCATTGCCATAGTTGTTGCATGCCGAAAAATCGGTGTGGAACAGGCGTGCATCGCCTTGTGCGCGCACCACCTGGTGCATCAGCGAGCGCACGGAACCGCGCAGCCACACCCCTGGCCCGGGGCAGGACGGTTTGGGCGCCAGGGTGCTGAAGGAATAGCTCACCACGCGGTCGATGGCGGCACCCAAGTCGCTGAGCGAAAGGTCCAGCAGCAACTGCGGCACCGGCATGGGCACGCTGGTGGCCAGCATGGCCAGGTGCGTGACACGTTCTGGTGCGCGCGCAGCCGCTTCCAGCGCGATCAATGAGCCCAGGCTGTGCCCGGCCAGCGCTGCACGCTGCACGCCTGCGGCCGTCATCAGCGCCCGCACCCAATCGGCCAGCTGCTCGACGCTGCCCAACGCCGGCCCGGCGCTGCGCATGTGGCCGGGCAGGTCGACCGCCAGCACGCTGTGGCCGTGATGTGCAAACCAGCGCGCCAGCAGTGTCCATACCGTGTGGTCGTTGACGGCGCCGTGGATGAACACCACGCAGGGCAGCGTGGGGTCGAAGGACTTGCCGCCCGTGTAGGCGTAGGCTGGGCTGCCGTTGACGGTGAGTTGCATGGTTGGATTCCTGGGCTGCCGCCTTCAGTCGACCTTGACGCTGGCGTAGAGCGCGGTGTCTCGCGGTGTGCCGTTTGCAACTGCAACTGCACTTGACCCTGCACCGTCACCGTCACCGTCACCGATGTTGGGCCGCACCGTGGCCTTGCGCATCACGCCTTCCAGTTGCAAGCCGGCCTTGAGCAGCACCGCCGCACTGGCCGCGTTGTCGACGTCGGTGGTGGCCCAGATGCGCACGATGCTGCCCTGCCGCCGCAGCCAGCCCGCCAGCAGGCTGGCGGCTTCGCCGGCATGGCCCTGACCCCAGTGTTCACGGCCCAGGAAGTAGCCGAAGTCGGCGGCGTGGCCGCGAGGGCGGACGGCGATGCAGCCGATGGCCAGCGTGTCGGACTTGCGCTCGACCATCCAATGGTGTTCTTGCCCAGCTTGCCACCTGGCGGCACAGCCTTCCAGGTAGGCGCGGGTTTCGGCCAGATGCCGCGGCATGGGCCACTCCATGTAGCGCATGACCTCGGGGTCACGGGCCCAGGCGTAGACGGTTTGTGCGTCGGCCGGTGTCGACCGCCGCAGGCGCAACCGCACACCTTCGATCAGCACCGGCACCTGCAGCATGGCCACGGTTCAGCTGGCTTTCTCGGCAACTTTGAAGGCGCGTTTGAGGTCGTCGATCAGGTCGTCGGCGTCCTCCAGCCCGATGCTCAACCGGATGGTGCCGGCCGTGATGCCGGCCGCCTGCAGCGCCGCGTCGTTCATGCGGAAGTGCGTCGTGCTGGCGGGGTGGATGACCAGCGACCGGCAGTCGCCCACATTGGCCAGGTGGCTGAAGATCTTCAGCGCTTCGATGAAAGCGCGGCCCTGCGCACGACTGCCCTTCAGGTCAAAACTGAACACCGCGCCGCAGCCGCGTGGCAGCAGTTTTCTGGCCAGGGACTGGCTGGGGTGGCCGTCCAACTCCGGGTAGCCCACCGTGGCGACCATCGGGTGCGCGGCCAGGAAGGCCACCACCTTGCGGGTATTCTCCACATGCCGCGCCATGCGCAGCGGCAAGGTCTCGATGCCCTGCAGCATCAGCCAGGCGGTGTGCGGGCTCATGCAGGCGCCGAAGTCGCGCAGGCCTTCGCGGCGCGCGCGCAGCAGAAACGCGCCGTCGGTGCTTTCTTCGCTGAACACCATGCCGTGGAAACCGGCGTAGGGCTGGTTCAGTTCGGGGAATCGTGCAGCGCGGCTCCAGTCGAAACGGCCGCTTTCCAGCAGCACGCCGCCGATGACGGTGCCATGGCCGCACAAGAACTTGGTGGCGCTGTGGAAGATGAGGTCGGCGCCGTGTGCAAAGGGCTTCATGAGCCAGGGCGTGGTGAAGGTGCTGTCCACCAGCAGCGGCACGCCCGCGTCGTGTGCGATGGCGCTGACCGTGGGGATGTCCAGCACGTCCAGCCCCGGGTTTCCAAGCGTTTCGCCGAAAAGCAGCCTGGTTTCGGGGCGGATGGCCGCGTGCCAGCCGTCGATGTCACCCGGCTTGACGAAGGTGGTTTCGATGCCAAACCGCTTCAGCGTGTAGTGCAGCAGGTTGTGGCTGCCGCCGTACAGTGCGCTGCTGGCCACGATGTGGCTGCCGGCGGCGGCCAGCGTGGTGATGGCCAGGTGCAGGGCGGCCTGGCCGCTGGCGGTGGCGATGGCGCCGCTGCCCCCTTCCAGCGCCGCCATCCTTTCTTCGAAGACCGCATTGGTAGGGTTGCTGATGCGGCTGTAGACGTGGCCCGAACGTTCCAGGTTGAACAGGCTGGCCGCGTGTTCGCTGCTCTGAAAGACAAAGCTGGTGCTCAGGTGGATGGGCACGGCGCGTGCGCCGGTGGCGGCGTCTGGCGCAGCGCCTGCGTGAAGCGCCAGGGTGTCGAAGCCGGGGTCTGAAGCACCTGCCATGGCGGGTCTGCTCGCAGTGGGAAGGCCGGCATTGTGGGCTATATTGAAAGCGCTGCCGGTGGTGCCTGCCGGCCTTGCACCGCCCTGTGGAAAGCCGCCATGAAAGTCACCGACATCCTGCGTGTCAAGGGCAACACCCTTTTCACTGTGCAGCCTGAGCTGCCGCTGGCCGAAGCGGTCAAGACCATGGCCGAACTGGACATCGGCTCGCTGGTGGTCATGGAACACGGCGACCTGGTGGGCATGCTCACCTTCCGCGAAGTCATCCAGGCCGTGGTGGCCGGCGCTGGCGCCATCGGCACACGCCAGGTGCGCAGCGTGATGGACGACGCGCCACTGACCTGCACGCCCGAGACCGAGATCGACGAGGTGCGCCGCATGATGCTGCAGCGCCACGCGCGTTACATGCCGGTGCTGGACCGCCGCACGCTGATGGGCGTGATCTCGTTCTATGACGTGGCCAAGACGGTCGTGGATGCGCAGGACTTCGAGAACAAGATGCTCAAGGCCTACATCCGCGACTGGCCCGCCGACAGCACACCGCTGCCCGGCGCTTGAAGCCGCTGCGGAGGCTGCGGCTTCTGCGGCTTCTGCGGCTTCTGCGGCTTCTGCGGCTTCTGCCTCTCTACAATCGTCGCCCTGACACCAGCAACCACCGCGCATGTCCGGCAGCACCTTCGGCGAGCTCTTCCGCGTCACCAATTTCGGCGAAAGCCACGGCCCGGCCATCGGCTGCGTGATCGACGGCTGCCCACCCGGCCTGGCTCTGGCCGAGGCCGACATCCAGCACGACCTGGACCGCCGCCGCCCCGGCACCAGCCGCCACGTCACACAGCGCAACGAACCCGATGCGGTGGAGATCCTGTCCGGTGTGTACGAAGGCCTGACCACCGGCACGCCGATCTGCCTCTTGATCCGCAACACCGACCAGCGCAGCAAGGACTACGGCAACATCCTGGACACCTTCCGCCCGGGACACGCCGACTACACCTACTGGCGCAAGTACGGCCTGCGCGACCCCCGTGGCGGCGGGCGCTCTTCGGCTCGCCTGACGGCGCCCATGGTGGCCGCCGGTGCGGTGGCCAAGAAGTGGCTGCTGCAGCAGCACGGCACCACCTTCACCGGCTGGATGAGTGGCTTGGGCGACATCACGATTCCTTTCGACGATGAAACGCAGATCCCGCTGAACCCGTTTTTTGCGCCCAACGCCACCCTTGTGCCGCAGCTTGAAGCGCACATGGACGCGCTGCGCAAGGCCGGCGACAGCTGCGGCGCGCGCATCGAGGTGCGCGCGCGGCGCGTGCCCGTGGGGCTGGGCGAGCCGCTGTTCGACAAGCTCGACGCCGACATCGCCTACGCCATGATGGGCATCAACGCCGTCAAGGGCGTGGAAATCGGCAGCGGCTTTGGCGTCGTCGCTCAACGCGGCAGCGAACATGGCGACGAGCTGACGCCCGGGGGTTTTGCCAGCAACCACAGCGGCGGGGTGCTGGGTGGCATCAGCACCGGGCAAGACCTGGTGGTCAGCATCGCCATCAAGCCCACCAGCAGCATCCGCACGCCCAGGGCCAGCATCGACCGCCAAGGGGCGCCCACGGTCGTGCAAACGCTGGGCCGCCACGACCCCTGCGTCGGCATACGCGCCACGCCCATCGCCGAGGCCATGCTGGCGCTGGTGGTAATGGACCATGTGCTGCGCCACCGCGCGCAATGTGGCGATGTGAGCCTGCCGTTGGCGCCTATTCCTGCAGATGCGGCTGCAGATGCGGCCGCAGATGCGGCTGCCGGTGTGCCTGCCGATGCGGCCCCCGATGCCGCTGCCGGTGCCGCACCCGGCGGCGGATGACGCCTGCGCCGCTGGCGCGTTTCGGCGCGCTCACGTTCACCTACTTTGCGGCCATCGGGTTGTTCAACCCTTACGCGCCGCTGTGGTTCCAGAGCCTGGGCTTTTCGACCCTGGTGATCGGCGGTATCGCTTCGCTGCAAAGCTGGACGCGCATCGTCGCGCCTTATGCCTGGAGCTGGGGCGGCGACCACAGCGGCCGCCGCGTCGAGCTCATCCGCCTGGCAGCCATGGGGTCGCTGCTGTCTGCCCTGGGGCTGCTGGCGGTGCCGCACCTGGAACTGCCGGGCGCGGCCGAGCTGGTGAGCTCGGTGGCTTTCATGACAGCCTTGCTGTTCATCGCCAACAGCGGGGTGGTGCCGCTGTACGAGGCCATGCTGGCGCACATCCTGCACACGCCCGAGGGGGGCATGGACGCACGGCGCTACGGCCGCGTGCGGGTGTGGGGATCGGTCGGTTTCATCATCGCCGTCAGCGCTTTCGGCTTTTTGCTGGAGCGGGTGGGCATCGGCATCTTCCCGGCCTTCGTGGCGGCCATGAACGCGCTGCTGCTGGCCGCCGCGCTCAGCCTGCCGGCCACCCGTGAAGACGCCGTGCACAGCGAGCCTGCACCGCCAGTGCTGCCGCTGTTGCGCCGACCCGAGGTGGCCTGGTTTTTTGCCAGCATCTTTTTCACCGTACTGGCCCACAGCAGCCTGTACGCCTTTTTCTCCCTGTACCTTGTCTCGCTGGGATACGGCAAGGGTGCCGTGGGCGCGCTTTGGGCCATCAGCGTGGCGGTGGAGATCGTCTTTTTCTGGACCCAGGGCCACTGGTTCGGCCGCTTGAGCCCGCATGGCTGGCTGAAGGTGGTAGCCGTTGTCACGGCCTTGCGCTTTGCGGCCACCGCCGCCGGAGGGGCCTGGGCGCCCGTGCTGGTGCTGGCGCAGTTGACCCACGCTGTGACCTTTGCCGCACACCACGCCGCCTGCATCGCGCTGGTGCAAAAGCTCTTTCCGGGCCGCCTGCGTGGGCGTGGGCAGGCGCTGTACACCATGCTGGGCTATGGCGTGTCGGGTGTGGTGGGCGGTGTGGGCGGCGGCTGGCTCATCTCGCAGCTGGGCTTTGCGTCGGTGTTCTGGGCCGCGGCGCTCAGCGGGCTGGCGGGCCTGGGCTGCGCCGTGCTGTCGGCGCGGGCTGAAGCGGCCAGCTGAAGCGCTGGCCTGCAGGTGGCCTGCAGGTGGCCCGCAGGTGCCTGTCTGACCGGGCAGGCCCGGGCGCTTCAGCCCGGGGCCATGCTGCCGATAAGGCTGCATGTCCGGGCGCTGCGTGCGCCGCCCCTTGCCGCCCCTTGCCGCAACTGCATGCCGATGGCCCAGCCCCACCTTCTGCCAAACGCACCCCGGCCCCCTTGGGCCGAAGCATCTGCGCACCCTAGCGACTTGCGGGCTGCGCGGCGGGTACGCGTGGCCATGTACCTGGTCTTTCTGGTGCTGGCACTGGCCGTGGCACTGCAGGGACTGCTGTCCGTGCGGCTGGAAGCCGTGCGAGCGGTGGACGCCGAACTGCTGGACCTGGCCGGTCAGCAGCGCAAGCTGGCGCAGCAACTGGGCCGCCAGGCCGCGCTGATGGCGATGGCCGCGGCAGCACCCGCAGCAGATGGCAACACGCCCGCCGCGCAGGCCCGGGTGCTGGCCGACATGCTGCGCACCTTTTCAAGCAAAGCGCTGCTGCTGGAAGACCTGCTCGCCCAGCAGGGCCGCCAGGCCGGGGCCAGCGCATCGCAGGTGGGCTCGGCACTCGAGACCTGGCAGGCTCAGCGCGAAAGGCTTTGGTACCGCGCCGAGCTGCTGGTGGTGAAGGTGGATGCTGCCGACGGCAGCCCGCTGGGGCCCACCTTTGCCGCATTGCAGGCCGAAATCGATCCGGCATCCGATGC
Organism: Burkholderiales bacterium; assembly: GCA_038204775.1. Lineage (GTDB taxonomy): Bacteria > Pseudomonadota > Gammaproteobacteria > Burkholderiales > Burkholderiaceae_C > Rubrivivax. Next base: position 41,332 of record JBBRCN010000019.1, read on the forward strand.
CGCCCAGGCGCTGGTGGGCCAGCTGCGCCTGGCTGCCGAGCAGCGCATGGCGCGCCTGCGCAAGGAACTGTTGTGGGGCATGGCGGCGCTGCTGGTGCTGCTGGGCCTTCTGTCGTTGGGTGTGGTGGAACCCACGGCCAAGGCCGTGGCACGCCAGGTGCGCCGCCAGATGGAGCAGGCGGCCGTTGTGCAGCGGCTGGCGCTGGTGGCCGAGCACACCACGGCCATGGTGCTGGTCTGCGACGCACAAAACCGCATCCAGTGGGCCAATGACGCTTTCTGCAACGTCACCGGCTGGAAGCTCAGCGAGATCGTCGGCCGCCGACCGCAGGAATTCATGCATTCGCCGCAAGCCGACCCCACCGTGCTGACGCAAGTGCGCGAGGCGGTGAGAAGCGGTACCGGCATCCGTCAGGAGTGGCTCAACCGCAAGCGCGATGGCAGCGACCTGTGGGCCGATGTGGACCTGCGCCCGCTGCACGACACCACGGGCCAGCTCACCGGCTACATCAGCGTGTCCACCGACGTCACCGACCGCCGGGCGCTGGAAAACAAGCTCAGCCACCACGCCCACACCGACGCCCTGACGCAGTTGCCCAACCGCGCGGCCGTGATGGAGCGCCTGCAAAAGGCCATCGCGCATGCCGGGCGCCACGCCGGCTACGGCTTTGCGGTGCTGTTCATGGACTTCGACCGCTTCAAGCAGGTCAACGACACCATGGGCCATGCGGCCGGCGACGAGCTGCTGCGCCAGGTGGCGCAACGCCTGCAGTTGGTGCTGCGGCCCGGGGACGCGCTGGCGCGACTGCTGTCGGAAGAAGGCAGTGACGGCGACGTGGCGGCGCGCATCGGCGGTGACGAATTTGTCGTCGTGCTGGAAGGTGTGGCCAGCATTGAGACGGTGACGCTGATTGCCAACCGTGTGCTGCAAGAACTGAGCGAGCCGTACACCATCGGATTCACCCCCTTGCAAAGCAGCGCCAGCATTGGCGTCGTGCTGCACATGGCCCAGGCCGGCGCCGAGCCGCCCAGCGCCGAAGACGTGCTGCGCAATGCCGACACGGCGATGTACGAAGCCAAACGCGCCGGGCGCGGACGCTGGGTGCTGTTCGACGACTCCATGCACGAACGGGTGGTGCGCACCCTGGCGGTCGAAAAGGACCTGCGCCGGGCGCTCAAGGAAGACGAGCTCTTTGTGGTCTACCAACCGGTGGTGGACCTGAACGGCCGCGCCGTGGTGGGTGTGGAGGCGCTGGTGCGTTGGCGCCACCCCGAACGCGGCCTGGTGCCGCCGGTCGAGTTCATCGGCGTGGCCGAAGAGTCCGGCCTCATCGACGCCGTGGGCGCGGTGGTGCTGCGCAAGGCCTGCCACCAGTTCGTGCGCTGGCGTGCCGACCTGGGCGAGCGAGCACCCCGGATGCTGGCGGTCAACCTGTCGCGTGCGCAGCTCAAGCACGCCGGGGTCGTGGAAGAACTGCAGCTGATGCTGCAGGCCTCTTGCATGCGGCCCGAGTGGTTGCAGCTGGAAGTGACCGAGAGCCTGGCGGCGCAGGACGACCAGGTTCAAGCCACCTTGCGGCAATTGAAGGCGCTGGGTGTGAAGCTGGCGCTGGACGACTTTGGCACCGGCTATTCGTCCTTGGCCTGTCTGCACCAGCTGCCGGTGGACACCGTCAAGATCGACCGCAGCTTTGTCAACCATGCGCAGACGGTGGAGTACCACCGGGTGCTGATCGAGGCCACGATCCGGGTGGCGCGGACGCTGGGCATGACCACCGTCGCCGAGGGCATCGAGACCGAAGGGCAGGCCAACTTGATGCTGGAGCTGCAATGCGACCGCGGGCAGGGTTACCTGTTCAGCCGGCCGCTGGAGGCCCCTGCGTTGGAGGCCTGGTTGCGGTCGCAGTCCCTGCAGCACGCTTAGGCACAGACTCAGCGCAAGCCGGGGCAGCGGACCATCCAGGTCCCCTGCAGTTCATCGCCCACATTCCGCGCTTCATCGCAACCCTGTCCACCGCCTGACGCGGCTGCCTAAACTGCCGCCGGTCGCTTGCCCAACAGGGGGCAAGCCGGGCGCAAGAGGGTCTGCGACATGAAAAAGAAGTGGCTGCTGGGGGTGGTGGGGCTGGTTGTGGTGGCAGGTGCAGGCATCGCGGTGATGAGCGGTGTCATCCAGCTGCCGGGTGGGCAGGCGATGGCCAGGACCGATGCCGATGCGGGCAAGTCCAAAACGGGCAAGGACGGCAAGGACGGCAAGAAGCCCGATGTGCCGCTGGAGTTTGTACCCCAGGAAGTGGTGCAGCCGGCGCTGGCCAGACTGTCCGGCACGGTCGAATTCTCCGGCCCGCTGGTGGCGCCGCAGACCGCGCTGGTGCGCGCCAAGGCCAGTGGCACGCTGCTGAGCCTGACCGTGGCCGAAGGCAGCCGCGTTCGCGCCGGGCAGGTGCTGGGCCGCATCGAACTGGCCGAGCTGAACACCCGTGTGGCCGAGCGCAGCGCCAATGTCGAATCGATGCGCGCCGGGCTGGCGCAGGCCGAGCGCACGCATGCCAACAACGAAAGGCTGGCCGCGCAGCAGTTCATCTCGTCCAACGCGCTGGAAACCTCGCGTTCCAGCCTGGACACGGCACGCGCCAACTTCAACGCCGCGCAGGCGTCGCTGGAAACCACGCGCGTGGGCCTGCGTGAGGCTTCCTTGCAAGCGCCCATCTCGGGCATCGTGGCCAAGCGCCATGTGCTGCCGGGCGAAAAGGTCAGTGTCGAACAGCAGCTGCTGACCATCGTCGACCTGGCGCGGCTGGAACTGGCGGGCACCGTGGGCACCCACGAGGTGTCGCGCATCACACCCGGCATGGCCGTGCAGGTGCGGGTCGAAGGTGTGGACCAGCCGGTGGCCGGCCGCGTGGCGCGCATTGCTCCGGCGGCCGAGCCGGGCACGCGCAGCATTGGCGTCACGATCGAACTGCCCAACGCCAAAGAGACCCTGCGCGCCGGGCAATACGCCATGGTGCGTGCCACGCTGGCCGACCACACCGACCGCCTGACGCTGCCCACTGCCGCAGTGGGCCAGACCAGCGGCCAGGACCATGTGTGGGTGATCGAAAACGGCACCCTGGCGCGGCGCGCCGTCACCGTGGGCCGGCGCGACGAAGCTGAAGGGCGGGTCGAGGTGATGCAGGGTGTGACGCCCGCCAGCCAGGTGCTGGCGGCACGCTTCGACAACCTGCGCGAAGGTGCGAAGGCTTCGGTGGTGGCAATGCGGGCTGCACCAGTGGCTTCGGCAGCGGCTTCGACGCCGGTGCTGAAGTAGTCCGAAAGGCGCACCGGATCCGGGTCTCCCGGTCCGGCGAACGCCCCTCGGGGGCAGCGAACGAAGTCAGCTTGGGGCAGAAAAATCATGTGGATCACCCGCGTCTCCATCAACAACCCCGTCTTCGCCGCCATGGTCATGGTGGCGCTGTGTGTGCTGGGCCTGTTCAGCTACGCCAAGCTGGGGGTGGAGCAGATGCCCGACATCAGCTTCCCCGGCGCCTGGATGAACATCGAATACCCCGGCGCGACACCAGAAGCGGTGGAGCGCGAGGTGCTCAAGCCGATCGAAGAAGCGATCAACAGCGTGGCCGGTGTCAAGCGCATCACGTCGCGCGCCTTCGAAGGCCGCGCCGACCTGAGCGTGGAATTCGGCCTGGACACCGACATGGATCGCGCCATGCAAGAAGTGCGGGACCGTGTCTCTGCCGTGCAGTCGTCCCTGCCGCGCGACGCACGCGCGCCCACGCTGGCGCGCTGGAACAACGACAACAGTGAACCGGTGGTCACGCTGGCCATCCTGAGCCCGACGCGCAGCGCCCGCGAGCTGTCCATCCTGGCCGACAACCAGGTGGGCAAGCGCCTGCAGCGTGTGGCGGGCGTGGCGCGGGTCGAGATCAACGGCATGAGCGAACGCGAGGTGCGCATCGACCTGGATCCGGCGCGGCTGCGGGCCTATGGCGTGACGCCGGCGCAGATTTCGGCCGCCCTGAAAGAAGCCAACGCCGACCAGCCGGTGGGTTTGCTGTCCGACAACACGCAGGATGCGCTGGTGCGTGTCGAAGGGCGCGTGAAGGACCCGCGTGCCTTTGCCGATGTGGTGGTGGCGCACCGCAATGGCCTGGCATTGAAACTGGGTGACCTGGGCCGCCTGGTCGAACGCGAACGAGAGCCTGACTCGGTAGCACGCGTGAACGGCCAGCGTGCGATCAACTTCAACGTCTACAAACAGCAGGACGCCAACATCGTGGCCACCGGCGACGCCGTCAAGGCCGCGATGGAAGAGGTCAAGAAGCAGCTGCCGCCCGACGTGGAGATGCGCCTCATCAACGCCAGCAGCGACTGGGTGAAAGGCAGCCTGGACGGCTTGCGCAGCACGCTGATCGAAGGCGCGTTGCTGACCATCGTCATCGTCTTCCTGTTCCTGCACAGCTGGCGCAGCACCATCATCACCGGCCTGACGCTGCCCATCGCGGTGATCAGCAGCTTCATCGCGGTGTATGCCTTCGGCTTCACGCTGAACTTCATGACCATGATGGCGCTGAGCCTGTGCATCGGCCTGCTCATCGACGACGCCATCGTCGTGCGCGAGAACATCGTGCGCCACGTGCACATGGGCAAGGACCACCACCGTGCCGCGATGGAGGGCACGCAGGAGATCGGCCTGGCGGTGATGGCCACCACCTTTGCCATCGTGGCGGTGTTTGCGCCCGTGGCCTTCATGGGCGGCATCATCGGCAAGTTTTTCTACCCCTTCGGCATCACAGTGGTGGTGGCGGTTCTGGTGAGCCTGTTCGTGAGCTTCACGCTCGACCCGATGCTCAGTTCGGTGTGGAAAGACCCGCCGGCCGCGCACCTGATGCGTGTGCCCGTGATCGGCCACGCCATCCGCGCCGTGGACCGCTTCATGGATGGCCTGCACAGCGTCTATGCCAAAGCGATCACCTGGATCTTCAGTGCCCGCCGCTGGCGTGTCTGGCTGCCGGTGTATGGCCGCAGCTTTGCCGCCGACGGCAGCCGCGACAAGGGCAGCAAGCGCCACTTTCGCAGCGCTACGCTTACACCGCGTGGTGTCGTCGTCGCCGGTGGCCTGGCCAGCTTCGTCATTGCGCTCGGACTGGCCCCACTGGTGGGCAGCGAATTCGCACCCGAAACCGACCAGGGCTTCACCCGGCTGGCGCTGAAGATGCCCGTGGGCAGCAGCCTGGAGCGCACCAACACCAAGGTGGCGCAGGTGGAGGCGCTGGTGCAGGCGCTGCCCGAGGTCAAGCACATCAGCACCCGGGTGGGGGGTGCGGGTCAACGCAACCAGGCCTGGCTGGAGATTGCTCTGGTGGACCGCAAGGACCGCAAGCGCACGCAGAAGGAAGTGGAAAACGCCATCCGCGACACTATTGCGCGCATACCCGGCACCGACGCCAGCGTGGGCTTCAACCGGCCCATCTACGTGGCCATCCTGGGCAACGACGCCGAAGGCCTGGCGCGTGTGGCCACCGAGTTTGCCGAGAAGGTGAAACTGATCCCTGGCGCGGTGGACGTCGAAACCTCGGTGCAGGCCGGCATGCCTGCCTATGCAGTGCGCCTCAAGCCTGGCGCCGTGCGCGAGCTGGGCCTGACACCCAACCAGGTCAGCAGCAGCCTGCGCGCCTACGTCAACGGCGAAACCGCCACCTACTGGACCACGCCCGACGGTGACCAGGTCGGCGTGGTGTTGCGCCTTGACGAAAGCCAGCGCGAACGTGTGGACCAGTTGCGCAGCCTGCCCGTGGCCTTTGCCGCCGACGGCACGCCCATCACGCTGTCCAGCGTGGCCGACATCGAACGGGTGTTCAACCCGCAGAACATCCGGCGCCAGAACCTGCAGCGCCGCGAGGCGGTGTTTGCCGGCGTCAAGGACCGCAGCCCGGGCGACGTGGGTGGCGACGTGCAGAAGCTGATCAAGGAAACCACCTTGCCGCCCGGCTACAGCTTTGACATCGGTGGCCAGATGCAGCAGCAGGCCGAAGCCTTTGGTGGCCTGCTGGCGGCCATGGCGCTGGCGGTGATCTTCATCTACATCGTGCTGGCCAGCCAGTTCGGCAGCTTCCTGCAACCCATCGCCATCATGGCCAGCCTGCCGCTGGCGCTGATCGGGGTGATGCTGGCGCTGCTGATGTGGCGCAGCACGCTGAACATCTTCAGCATGATCGGCCTGGTGATGCTGATGGGCCTGGTGACCAAGAACGCCATCCTGCTGGTGGACTTTGCCAACCACGCGCGCAAGGCCGGTGCCAGCATGGCCGACGCGCTGCTGCAGGCCGGACAGATCCGCATGCGGCCCATCATCATGACCACCGCGGCCATGGTCTTTGGCATGCTGCCGCTGGCGCTGGCCTTGAACGACGGCGGTGAGATTCAGGCGCCGATGGGGCGCGCAATCATCGGCGGCCTGATCACGTCCACGCTGCTCACGCTGGTGGTGGTGCCGGTGCTGTACAGCTACCTGGCGCGCGACAAGCGGGTGAAGGTGGCGCCGATTGCGGCGTCGGAGGTGGTGGGCGGCAGCGCCGCCGGGCCGCTGCCGATGCCGGCAGACCGCGAGTGAGCGATCAGCTCTTGTCCGGGTTGGGCGGCAGTGTGTCGGATGGCTGCGGCATGGTGTCGGCCAGGCCCTGGCGCAACTGCCAGATCAGGCGTTCGGCTTCGTCGGCCTGACGCTGCGCGTCGGTGGTGCGGCGCCCGCTGGCGCGGCGCACGCCGTCGGTGTCGGCGCCTTCATCCGGACGGGGCTGCGGCGGCGGTGTGCCGCGCGCTCGCTTGAAGAGCCACAGCGCTGCCGCGGCCAGCGCCACGATCAACATGGCCAGACCCAGGGCCTGGACCTGGCGAGCCGATTGCAGGCGCGCCAGCTTCTGGTCCACACGCTGCAGTTGGGCCGTCAAGGCAGCTTGTGCGGCGGCAATTCGCGCTTGATGGGTTCGGCTGGCGGATTCGGCGTCGCTTGCTGAAGTGTTCGCCGGAGCGTTCGCCGGAGCGTTTGCCGGAGCGTTTGCAGGTGCGTTTGGGGGTGAGTTCGCCGGTGCGTTCGCGGGTGCGGAAAGCCGTGCCAGCGCCAACGCCCGACTGACCGCGTGGCTCGTGCCGGGTGCTGCGGCTGCGCTCACCAGGTCCATCACCTGCAGCGCCTGTTCCACCAGCAGGCGGTGTGCGGCCTGGCTGGTGCTGACATCCACCTGCCGCAGGTGGATGCGGCGCGCGAGATCGCGCCAGTCATTGGTAAGTGCGTCGGTCTCGGCCAGTGCCTTGATCCACAGGCCCCTGGACAGCGTGCCCTTCAGGTCCCAGATCGCACCGTCCACATCGGCCTGGCGCAGCCGGCGTTCAACTTCCAGCTGCTGGCGGCCCGCCAGCACGCGGCTGGCCACCTGGTCGTGGCCCAGCAGGCCGCGTTGCAGCTGCAGGGCACGAGACATCGGGTCCAGCACCGTGCGCTCTTGCATCAGTTCCCGGATCTCGGCGCCCTGGTAGCGCAGCACTTCGCCAAAGGGCAGCAGCACCATCAATCCGCCAATGGCCGCGATGAGTGCAAAGCGCAAGCTCAGACGGGGCTGCGGGCGTCGGTCGGTCATGGGGCGCGAGGTCCGGCTCACCGGCGGGCCACCGGTACGCCGTGGATATCGGCCGTTGCAGCGTCAACTTGAGGGCCACGCAGCCTTCAACCCTGACGGGTGTGGCAACTAACACTCGACGATGTTCACCGCCAGCCCGCCGCGGGACGTCTCCTTGTACTTGCTCATCATGTCGGCACCGGTTTCGCGCATCGTCTTGATGACCTTGTCCAGGCTGACAAAGTGGGTGCCGTCGCCACGCAGCGCCATGCGCGCGGCGTTGATGGCCTTGACCGACGCGATGGCGTTGCGCTCGATGCACGGAATCTGCACCAGCCCGCCCACCGGGTCGCAGGTCAGGCCCAGGTGGTGTTCCATGCCGATCTCGGCGGCGTTTTCCACCTGCTCCGGCGTGCCACCCATCACCGCACACAGCGCGCCGGCGGCCATGCTGCAGGCCACGCCCACTTCACCCTGGCACCCCACTTCGGCGCCGCTGATGCTGGCGTTTTCTTTGTACAGCATGCCGATGGCAGCGGCAGTCAACAGAAAGTCGATGACGCCCTTGTCGCTGCTGTGGTGCACGAAGCGCGCGTAGTAGTGCAGCACCGCCGGCACGATGCCGGCTGCGCCGTTGGTGGGCGCGGTCACCACACGCCCGCCAGCAGCGTTTTCTTCGTTCACGGCCAGCGCGTAGAGGTTGACCCAGTCCATCACCTGCAGCGGATCGCGCAAGGCCGCTTCCGGGTTGGCGATGAGGTCGCGGTACAGCGGCGCGGCACGGCGCTTGACCTTGAAGCCGCCGGGCAGGATGCCGTCGGTGGCGCAGCCGCGTTTCACGCAGGCCTGCATCACGGCCCAGATGTGCAGCAGGCCGGCGTCGATGGCGGCGTCGTCGCGCCAGTGGTGTTCGTTGCGGCGCATCACGTCGGCAATCGAGCCGCCCACTTCGCGCGTGCGCACCAGCAGCTCTTCGCCGCTGTGGAAAGGGTGGGCCAGCACGGTGGTGTCGGGTGCGATGACTTTCTGCCGTGCGCCGTCGGCGGCCACTTCCTCGCTGACCACGAAGCCGCCACCCACCGAGTACCAGGTGCGCTTGTCCAGTTCACGGCCTTCAGCGTCGAAGGCGATGAAACGCATGCCGTTGGCGTGGAAGGGCAAGCTCTCGCGGCGGTAGAACTTGAGGTCGTCCTTTTCATTGAAGCCGATGGTCTGTTCGCCCAGCAGCGACAGACTGGCAGCACTGCGCATGGCGGCCAGCAGCGCCGGCACGGCCTCCACGTCCACCGTGTCGGGCTCGTACCCGGCCAGGCCCAGCAGCACGGCCTTGTCGGTGCCATGGCCCTTGCCGGTGGCCCCCAGTGATCCGTACAGATGGCTCTGCACACGCGCGGTGCGTTGCAGCAGGCCGTCGTGCTGCAGGTGGCGCGCAAACAGCCGCGCCGCGCGCATGGGGCCCACGGTGTGGCTGCTGCTGGGACCGATGCCGATCTTGAAGAGGTCGAAGACGGAGACTGCCATGGCTTGGGTTTGTGTCGGACAGGGTTTATGGGCGCCGATGGGCTGACAAAAATTCCCACACCAGCTCTGGCCCCTCGGCGTCCTTGCATACCGGGCCGATGAAGCGGCGCACCATCCAGCTGTCCCGAAGTGGATAGCGGGCCGATGGCAGGTTGTGGCCACCGCCGCGCAGCGTGTAGGTCACCACGGGCGCGCCGCCGGCTTGCGCCGGGTAAGTGCGCCGCTCGATGGTGCAGCCGTCCTGCGGGTCGCGGTCGGGCAAGGTGACGGTCTCGGTGGCGGTGGGACCGGCCTTGTTGGCCTGCAGCCACCACTGCACGGTGTCGGCCACCGAGCGCGTCTCGCCACGGCCGCCGGCAATCTGCCCGCCTTGCCATTGCATCAGCGGGTCGTGTGTGCCATTGGCGATCATCAAGGGCGTGGGCCGGCTGGGTGTCTTGAAGCGGCTGCTTTCCTTGGGCAGCGCTGCGACAAAAGCCGCTGCGGCAGCAAAGGGCTCGGGGGCTTCCATCAACAGCCTGAAACTCATGATGCCGCCGTTGGACGCGCCGGTAACGTAGACGCGATCAGCATCGGTGCGGTGGTTCTTGTGGGCCCAGTCCACCAGTGCGAGCAGGAAGCCGGTGTCGTCAGCCGCGTGGCCGCGTGAGACACCTTCGCGCAGGTCGTTCCAGTTCTGGTTGTCGCCGCGCGTGTCCTGGTCATCTGCATTCACGCCGTTGGGCAGCAGCAGCAGCGCGTTTTCGCGCAGCGCCAACGCGGGCCAGCCTTGCGTGGCGCCGGCTTCCGGCGCGACCAGTCGCCGCATGCTCTGCCCGCCGCCATGCAGCACCAGCAGCACAGGCGCAGGCTTGGACGCATCGGGCGGCGGCTGCACCAGAAACCAGCGCCTGAGGGCGCCGACTTGCAGGCTGTGCTCCTGCAGTCCTTGGGCCTGCAGTGCCGGTGTGCTCGGGGCGGGCATGCGCTGCGCCAAGGCCAGATCTGGCACGCAGGCCCAACACAAGGCCAGCGCGCCGACGACGCAAGCGGTCGATACCCGGCTGGCATGCATCGGTGTCAGTCGGCGTACGCGCCGAGCGGCACGCAACTGCAGAACAGGTTGCGGTCGCCATACACGTTGTCCACACGCCCCACGGGGGACCAGTACTTCTGCCGCCGCAGCGCGGGCACCGGGTAGGCGGCTTCTTCGCGGGTGTAGGCGTGTGACCAGTCGGCCTTCAGCAGCGCTTCGGCCGTGTGCGGTGCGTTTTTCAGCGGGTTGTCGTCCTGGGGCCAGCTGCCGCTTTCCACCAGGGCGATCTCGTGGCGGATGGCAATCATGGCGTCGCAGAAACGGTCCAGCTCGGCCAGCGGTTCACTTTCGGTCGGCTCGATCATCAGCGTGCCGGCCACCGGGAAACTGAGGGTGGGCGCATGGAAGCCGTAGTCGATGAGCCGCTTGGCCACGTCTTCTGCGCCGATGCCGCTGCGCTTGGCCAGCGGGCGGATGTCCAGGATGCACTCGTGCGCGACACCGCCGCCCTTCAGGTTGGCGTCGCCGCCGCTGTACAGCACCGGGTAGTGCTCGCACAAACGCGCGGCGATGTAGTTGGCCGACAGGATGGCCACTTCGGTGGCGTCGCGCAGGCCGTCGGCGCCCATCATGCGGCAGTACATCCAGCTGATGGGCAGCACGGCCGCGTTGCCCAGCGGCGCGGCGCTGACCGCGCCGACGCTCAGTTCACCACCGATGCCCGCCGTGCGGTGCGCCGGCAGGAAGGGCACCAGGTCGGCCACCACCGCCACCGGCCCCACACCCGGCCCGCCACCACCGTGCGGAATGCAGAAGGTCTTGTGCAGGTTGAGGTGGCTCACGTCGCCGCCAAACTCGCCGGGCGCAGCCACGCCCACCAGCGCGTTCATGTTCGCGCCGTCCACGTAGACACGACCGCCATGCCGGTGCACCAGCGCGCAGAGTTCCTTCACGCGCACCTCGAACACACCGTGTGTGCTGGGGTAGGTGATCATCACCGCGGCCAGCTTGGCACTGTGCTGTTCGCACTTGGCCTTGAGGTCGTCCATGTCGACGTTGCCTTGCGCGTCGCACCGGGTCACCACCACCGTCATGCCCGCCATCTGCGCGCTGGCCGGGTTGGTGCCGTGTGCACTTTCCGGGATCAGGCAGATATGGCGCTGACTCTCGCCGCGGCTTTCGTGCCAGGCCTTGATGACCAGCAGGCCGGCGTATTCACCTTGCGAACCGGCGTTGGGTTGCAGGCTCACGCCCGCATAACCGGTGGCTTGCGACAACCAGGCGCAGAGCTGGTCGTTCAGCGCCCAGTAACCCGACAGCTGTTCACGTGGCGCAAAGGGGTGCACCTGCGCAAATTCGGGCCAGGTGATGGGAATCATCTCGCTGGTGGCGTTGAGCTTCATGGTGCAACTGCCCAGCGGGATCATGCTGCGGTCCAGCGCCAGGTCCTTGTCGCTGAGCGACCGGATGTAGCGCAGCATCTGTGTTTCGCTGTGGTGTGTGTTGAACACCGGGTGCGTCAGGAAAGTGGACGTTCGGCGCAGCGTCTCGGGGATCATGGGCTCGATGCCCTTCTCGAACGCCGCCATGTCGGGCAGCGCCTGCCCGGGTTTGGCAAACAGCGCCCATAGCGCACGGATGTCGTCGCGCGTGGTGGTTTCGTCCAGGTTGATGCCGATGAAGGCATCGCCCCATTCGGGAAAGCGGCGCAGGTTCATGCCGGCGGCCACGGCGCGTGCGGCAATGGCGGCCGTTTGCGGCCCGCTGTCGATGAGGATGGCGTCGAAGGCACTTTCGCTGCGGATGGCCACCCCCAGTTCACGCAGCCCCTGCGCCAACACTGCGGTGTAGCTGGCCACGCGCTGCGCGATGCGCTTCAGCCCGGCCGGCCCGTGGTACACGGCGTACATGCTGGCCATGACCGCCAGCAGCACCTGCGCGGTGCAGATGTTGCTGGTGGCCTTCTCGCGGCGGATGTGCTGTTCACGCGTCTGCAGCGCCAGCCGGTAGGCCGGGTTGCCGTGGGTGTCCACGCTCACGCCCACCAGGCGGCCGGGCAGGCTGCGTTTGTATTCGTCGCGGCAGGCCAGGTAGGCGGCGTGCGGGCCGCCGCCGCCCATCGGCACGCCGAAGCGCTGCGTGGTGCCCAGGGCAATGTCGGCGCCCAGTTCGCCGGGCGGCGTGATCAGCGTCAGCGCCAGCAGGTCGGCCGCGATGATCAGCGCCGCCTGATGCGAATGGATGCGCGGCGCCTCCTCGCGAAGGTCGTGGATGCTGCCGCTGGTGGTGGGCAGCTGCAGCAGCGCGGCAAAGTAGTCACCGCCCGCAATCAGCGTGTCCCATTCTTCGGCCGAGTTGGCCAGCACCACCTTCAGCCCCAGCGGCGCGGCGCGGGTCTGGATGACCTCGATGGTCTGTGGGTGGCAGTCACCGGCCACCACGAAGGTGCTGCTCTTGCTCTTGACACTGCGCTTGGCCAGCGTCATGGCCTCGGCGGCTGCCGTGGCTTCGTCCAGCATGCTGGCGTTGGCGATGGCCATGCCCGTGAGGTCGCAGACCATGGTCTGGAAGTTGACCAGCGCTTCCATGCGGCCTTGCGAGATTTCGGCCTGGTAGGGTGTGTAGGCCGTGTACCAGGCCGGGTTCTCCAGGATGTTGCGCAGGATGACACCCGGTGTGTACGTGCCGTGGTAACCCTGGCCGATGAAACTTTTCAGCACCTGGTTCTTCGATGCCAGCTGCTTCATCTCGGCCAGCGCCTGCGCTTCGCTCAGCGGCGCCGGCAGTGCCATGGGCATGCTGCGTGCGATGCTGCGCGGCACGATGGTTTCGATCAGGGCGCGGCGGCTGGCGGCACCGATGACGGACAGCATGTGCCGCTCATCATCGGCTGAGCCGTGAACGAAAGGTCCGATGTGGCGGGCAGAGAACTCGGTGCTGTTTTCCAGCTCGCCAAGCGGCTTCAGGGCAGACATCAACATGGTGCGGCTTCCAGCGGGTTGCGGTTCACAGCGTCTTCAGCAGCTTGTCGTAAGCCGGCGGGTCCATCAGTTGGTCAAACTCTTGCATCCTGGTGATGCGCACCTTGAAGAACCAGCCATTGCCCAGCGGGTCGGTGTTGGCCAGCGCCGGGTCGGCGCGCAGTGCTTCGTTGACCTCCACCACCTCGCCGGTCACCGGCATGAACAGGTCGGCGGCGGCCTTGACGGACTCCACGACGCCGGCGATCTCGCCCTTGTTGTAGGTGCGGCCTACCTCGGGCAGATCCACAAACACCACATCACCCAGCGCGTCCTGCGCATGGTGCGTGATGCCGACGACAGCGGCTTCGTGGTCTTCGATGTTGATCCACTCGTGATCGGGGGTGTACATGGTGGTCATGGGCTGGCTCCTCGTGAGGCGGTCAGAAAAGGGGAAAGCGGAAATGCGCGCAAAGGACTACCTGATCAAGCTTGCCCGCACGGAACCGGCTTTGCCGGGCCGTAGCGGGACACCCCTCTCTGGGGATCGCGAGCGATAGCGAGCTTGGGGGCTCAACGCTTGTAGTGATGGGGATTGAACGGCATCGGCGTGACGCGCATCGGCAAGCGCTTGCCACGCACCTCGGCGTAAACCTCGTGCTGCGGCAACGCGTGATTGATGGGCAGATAAGCCATGGCGATGCACTGGTTGACGGTAGGCGCCAGCGTGCCGCTGGTCACTGTGCCCAGCTTGTGGCCGTGAGCGTCGACGACGGGCGTGCCTTCGCGCACGGGCACACGTTCCAGACCCACCAGACCGATGCGCTTGGATGGTGCGCCGCCGCCCAGATGGCCTTCGATGGCCGCCGCGCCCGGGTAGCCGCCGGCACGCGCGCCGCCGGGGCGGCGCACCTTCTGGATGGCCCAGGTCAGGCCGGCTTCGACCGGACTGGTGGTTTGATCGATGTCGTGGCCGTAGAGGCACAGGCCGGCTTCCAGGCGCAACGTGTCGCGTGCGCCCAAGCCAGCGGGCTGGACTTCGGGCTGCGCAAGCAGGGCCTCGGCCAGCGCCACGGCCTGGCTTGCCGCCACGCTGATCTCGAAGCCGTCTTCACCGGTGTAGCCCGAGCGCGTGACAAAACACAGCGCACCGGCCAAGTCGAACACCCCGCCGCTCATGAACACCAGGTCGGCAACGCTGGCGTTCAGGCGTGCCAACGCGGCCACTGCCTTCGGCCCCTGCAGCGCCAGCAGCGCACGTTCGGGCATCGGCACCACCTGGCAGCGGTGGCCGATGTTCGTCTGCAGGTGCTGGATGTCGGCGGCCTTGCAGCCGGCGTTCACCACCATGAACAGGTCACCGAAGTCGCGGCTGGCGGAAGTGTCGGGCCTGACGATCATCAAGTCGTCCAGCAACCCGCCGCTGGCGTTGGTGAAAAAGGCGTAGCGCTGTTTGCCCACGCCCAGGTCGATCACATCCACCGGCACCAGCGATTCCAGGGCAGCGGCGGCATCGCTGCCCACCAGCCGCAACTGGCCCATGTGCGAGACGTCGAACAAGGCAGCCGATTCGCGGCACTGTTTGTGTTCGGCCATCAGGCCACCGGGGTACTGCACCGGCATGGCGTAACCGGCAAAAGGCACCATGCGCGCGCCCAGGCGCAGGTGCAGTTCGTGCAGCGGGGTTTGCTGCAGGGCGGGTTCGGCAGCAGCTGAAGGAGCTGAAGGAGCTGAATGAGCTGAAGGAGCTGAAGGAGCTGAAGGAGCTGAAGGAGCGGACGGGTTGGGCATGAGGGCAAGCTCGGCAAGGGCATCGACGCAAACACCGCCTGATGGCGGTATTCCGGTGGCCCTCGCTGTCCTTGGTACCTGAGAGATTCAGCCAAACCCTTTGTCTGGCCTTGCCCCTTCGGTGGACCGGGCGGGTGTGCCGCCAGGCCGCTCTCCAGTGAGGAAAAAAGTCAGTCCTTTTGCCTGAGCGTTCGAGGCACCGGACCCGGTGAAACCTCTGCGCCTTCGGCGGCTTCAGCTGAAGAAGCTCTCTCCTGACAAGGTCAGTGTATCAGCGGCCCGCGGCCTTCCGCCCCTGCCTTCCGCTACTGCCTACCGCCACCCCCTGGCGCCTTGGCATGATGCGCGACCTTTGACGGACCAGCACCCCATGACCCGAGCCGATCACTTTGCCGACCTGATGCACGCGCATCGCTCCATTCGCGAGTACGCAGACCGGCCCATCGAGCCCGGCCTGGTCGACCGCGTGCTGGAACAGGCGCTGGCCGGCTCCTCGTCCAGTGGCAACCTGAACCTGGTGTCGGTGGTCAAGACACAGGACCTTGAACGCAAGGCCACGCTGCATGAACTGCACGGCCGCCAGCTCATGGTGATGCAAGCCCCGCTGGTGCTGACCTTCTGTGCCGACAGCTTTCGCACCCGCGAGTGGCTGGCGCAGCGCCAGGCGCGTGCCGGGTTTGCCGACTTCGTGAGCTGGCACACCGCTTCATTCGACGCCATGATCCTGGCGCAGACGGCAGCCCTGGCTTTCGAGAGCCACGGCCTGGGCATCTGCTACATGGGCACCACGCTGTTTCGCATGCGCGCCATTGCCGACTTCCTGGAGATGCCCCCCAACTGCCTGCCGGTGACCAGCCTGGTGGTGGGCTGGCCGGCCGAGGCGCCTGCCCAGCGCGACCGCCTGCCGCCCGTGGCCTGGATCCACGATGAGCGCTATCAGCGCCCCACACCCGCCGACATCGACACCCGCTTTGCGCAGCGCGAAGAGCGCGGCCGCGCGCGCTACCTGGCCATGGGCCCGGAGATGGCGGCGATGTGGGCCGAACACGGCATCACGTCGCTGGCGCAGTACTACACCAGCAAGATCAAGTACGACCCGGACCGCTTTGTCGGCTTTTCCGAAGACATCGAAGCGCTGTTGCGCGAACGGGGGTTTTGGGTGGGGGCTGGCGAGTGAAAGTTCACCGATCCGCGCAGCCGCTGGGATATTCAAGTTTGAGTGCCTGCGGGTGCGTGCACGCGCCGTCTGCTGGCGGCCGCTATAAGAAGGTCTAACAATGGCAGGTTCCGCGCAGACTCTGCCCTGTGAGCCGCCCAAGCATTCGCGATCTTCGGTGCACAGACATCCCTTGGGCTAACCGGGCAATACCCGGTGCACGATGATAAGCACCACCGTTGCAGCGCACATCGCGGCGTTTCCGATGTTGACGACCACCGCCCGTCCCAAGCGCTGCCCGTTCTGTTCGCACAGCCAAGCCGCCATCGTCAGGTTTGCGCCCAGCCAGGTGCACCACGTCCACAACGAGTGCTGGCTCGAGTCCCCGCTGGCCTGGACGGCCCACATCGTGGGGATGTAGGCCAGCATCCGCACGGAGTTGAACAGTGTGAAGGCCCAGGTCAGCACGGCCAGGTAAACAGTCCGGCTGCGGCGCGGGGGTGAAAGTGCGCACGCCGTCGCCGCCGGCGTGCGCGAACGGCGTAGCGGGGGGGCAGGGATAGTCACCACGACTTGGGCCTCAACGACTCTTGCCGAAGGCGGCCAGGCGCATGGCATCCACCGTTTGCAGGCGCTCCCGCATCAAAACGCCCGTGGCGGCCAGGTCCAGCAGCGCGGGTTCAATCGAGGCGTCCCGATAGCGCTGGAGGATGTCGGGTGTGCTGACAGACTCGCGGAACCAGGCGTTGAGTTGCGGTGCCATTGACGACAATGACGCCGGTGCGAACAAAAACAGCCCGCCGTAAAACACCAGATCTGGCGATCCGAGCTCGCGGATCGTCGGCGGTTCACCGGGCAGGGGCAACCGCTGGTCCGTCAGGGTCGCTAGCGCTCGCAGTCGTCCGGCACGCAACTGTGGCAATACCGCAGGCGTCGGCGCAACGACGAAATGGACACGGCCGGCGATCAAGTCGGGCATCCAAGGGTCGCGGTAAGGAACATGCTGGACCTCGATCTCCAGGGCTTTGCACAGCCGCGCGCTCAGGAGGTGCGCGGTCGATCCCTCACCGTTGCTCGGGTAGCTCCACGGTTCGCGACGAGCGCGCTCCACCAGACTCTGCAGGCTTTGGGACGGCGGGTCGGCTGCCGTGGCCACCACCCAGGTGTCGCGGTTGACTGCGGCCACCGGTGCGAAGTCCGTGAAGGGATCGAGTGCACGGCGGTTGCTGTTGAGGTGCGAGTAGGCGACGTGGTCGAGTCCACCCATCAGCAAAAGCCCGCTCTCGGGATTGCCGCGCAGCACGGCATCAGCCGCCAGCGCACCGGCGGCGCCAGGCATGTTCACCACCACTCCCGGTACGCCCGCCTTGCGGGCCAGCGGCTCGACGATCCAACGCGCGATGACATCGGGCTGCGACCCGGCTGGCGCTGGAATCACGAGTTGCAGACCTTTGAGCGCAACCGGCGACGCCGCCCATGCGGTTGCAAGTGCCAACGAAGGCGTGAATGCGGCCGCCTTCAGGAAGCTGCGGCGGCGCATGTGCGGGTAGTTCATCGATGGCTCCAAGCTGCGTTGTGTGTCGGAAGCTATCTTCGTACCAAGCTGCCCTTGCGGCAATGCACACGCACAAGCGTGCCGCATGAGCAAAATACTCATGAACGTCGATGCCGTAGAGGGGTAGCAAATGGCTGTGCACAAGCTTCGTGGTCTCGAGTACCTGGTCGCAGTAGTCGACAGTGGTGGCTTCAACGCCGCGGGTCGGCAGCTCGGCGTGGCCGCTCCTTCCGTGCATCGCCTGGTGCGGGCCCTGGAATCGGAGCTCGGTGTGCCGCTCATCGATCGCTCGGCGCAGCCGCTGCGCCCGACACCACACGCCGTCGCGTACATCGAGCGCGCCCGGGTGCTGCTGGCGGAACTGCGCGAACTGGATGCCAGCCTGCACGACCAGGCGGCCACTCCAAGAGGAACCATCAGCCTGGCGGCACACACCGTGGTGCTGCAGTACGTCTTGCCGGCCATGCTGCCACGGTTCCACGCGCGCTACCCTGAGATCTGCCTGAACATTGTCGAAGCAGGATCGAGTCGCGATCTGTCAAAACTTGGCACCGACGCCTTGCTACAGTTTGGCTGGCCGCCGCAACAGGATGCCATCCTGCGGACGCTGGCCGAGACCCGGTGGCTGATCGTGGCTACGCCGTCCTACTGGGCCCGGCACGGCGTTCCAGCGCACCCGTCAGACCTGGCCCGTCACCCCTGCGCGCTGTTCAAGACACCCTTCGGCGAAGTGCTTCGCCAGTGGGTGTTCGAGAAAGACGGCGAACGGGCCGTCGTGCAGGTCGAGGGCTGGCTGCTCAGCGACAGTCGCCATGTCCATGATGCGGCCTTGTATGGCGGCCAGATCGTCGCCCGCGTGAACGACCTGACTGCACACCCAGGCATCGGCGACGGCAGCCTGCAGCCCGTGTTGCTGGACTGGACAGGGTTGAACTCCCCTCCGCTCAGCATGATCATCAAACGC
>JBBRCN010000020.1:0-58176 GCA_038204775.1 Burkholderiales bacterium
CCCCGCTATGTTCGGTGGCGTACAGAACATCGCGCCAGCGCTCCGCAGAATGCACCTGATGTGGCCGGCGCAAGGGCAAGCCGACTTCAAGCGGCCTTCTGTCCGATCCCCCAACTACAAGGACTTTCATGAACACTAGCGGGCGCCGGCAGGCGTCACCTGCAAAGCCAGGCCAGGCACGACGCCGACGAAATGCAAGCCAGGGTCGGCCAGATTGCCCACTGCCAGGGCGCCTATTTCCTTCGCAAGCTTCGGCATCTCATTCTCCTAACCACCGACCCATCATCAGCGGTGAGATTGGATGATATGCCGTGATCCGGCTTGACGCTACGATTCTGAAGCTTACCTAGGACAGCGTGCCAACTCTGCACCTGCCTGCACCGGCCTGAAGTTCGATTGCGGGGGACACCGCTTCCGCCAGACCGTCCGCGACAACGCCGGCAGAACCCTCCAATCACCGAGGGCCTATGAGCAGTGCTGATGGCCCTTGCCGGACCGCGGGCGCGACTTCAGCTTTGCAGTTCGCGAAGCTGGATCTCGCCCGCAGTCGCGGTGACACGCGGCGCAGCAGGCGCCAGCGCTCGTGTGGACCGCGAGCCCAGTTCGCCCTGGAATTCAAGCTCGCCGGCCGGCACCATGGTGCCCAGCGCGGCGTACGCCGCAGCCAGGGCTTCGTCTTCGCTGAGGCTTTGCACTTCGGGCTGGGATGTGTCGTCCGCTGCATGCTCAGCCGGCCCGTGGTCCATCACCGCTGCGGTGCGGTAGGCGTCTGCTTCGGCTTCGGGGTCGGCATGCTCGCGGTCGATGATGGCCACGGCCATCTTGGATCGCAAGCTGGCCAGGCCCACTGGCGACCAGTTGACAACCAGACCTTCCAATTGCTCCAGCGCGCGCTGCATCACGTCCACCGGCAGCTTGTGCAATGCCTTCAGGCCCTTTTTCTTGAGCGCCTGTTCGACAAACACCAGGTGGCGCAGCGCTGAGCGGGTTTCGGGCAATTCGGCCAGCAGGCCGCTGAGCTGCTCCAGGATCAGTGCCAGTTCCTGCTTCTCTTTCTGCACATTGGCCTCTTCGCGGCTGCCCTTCTTGGCCTTGCGCGGCGACGCAGCCGGCACCTTGGGTTCCAGAACGATCTGCAGGCCGGCAGGGTCACGGCGCAGGGCCAGGTCGTGCTTGAAAAAGGCGGCGGCGGCCTGGCGCAACGGATCGAACAGCTTCAACAGTGGGCTCATGGGCTAAGACGGTGCCGGGCAAGGTGAACAGGCAGGAAAGACCGGGACGACTGATGGGGCGAAAGACAGCGCTGGCGCCGCCGCTGCCCTTTCAGCCTGGATGGCCATCATGTCGGCTTAGTGTGCGGCCGACTTGAGTCAGGGTTGTGACCAATGGCATCCGGCCTTGTGGCCGTGCATGGGACTGGGGGGCCAGCCAGGCCGCCCCCGGTCAAGCGCTGCAGGTTCTGTTTTTGCCCGTGCGCTTGGCTTCGTAGAGCGCCTGGTCGGCACGCTCCAACGCGGGCTGCAGGTCTTCGCCCGCCCGCCAGGCCGTGACGCCGGCAGAAAATGTCACAAAGACCTCTCGACCTTCGTGCAGAAAGAGCGCCTCGCTCAGGCTGCGCTGCAGCCGGGTCAGCACCTGTCGGGCCTCTTCTACATCGCTGCCAGGCAGCAGCACGACAAACTCTTCGCCGCCAAAACGCGCCAGGTGGTCTTGCGGGCGCAGGCGCCCGCGCACACCACCGGCCAGCGCCTTCAGGGCCTGGTCACCCGCTGCATGGCCCAAAGAGTCGTTCAGCTTCTTGAAATTGTCGATGTCGATCAGGCCCACCGCCAGCGCACTGCCACCTTGGCGCCTGGCCTGAGCACTTTCGGCTTCGAAGGCCTGCATCAGACCGCGCCGGTTGGCCACCTGGGTCAGCAGGTCGGTGGACACCTCGTCCGACAGGCGCTTGAGTTCGGATTCCAACTCACGCACCCGCCCTTGCAGTTCGGCCGCTTGCTGGCTGTCGGCCTGCAGCTTTTGCTGCGACCGTGTAACCGCTGTCTGCACGGTGCGTGTGTCTTCGATCAAGGCCTTGACCACGCCGGCCAGGCCTTCCAGCGAGTCGGCCTGCTCGATGGCCTGCGCGTGCTTCACGGCGGCTTGCTGGAAGCGGCCGGTCTGTTCGCCCACTTCGCCCATTTCAAGCAGCATGTTGTGGATCAGCTGTCTCAGCGCGTCATGCGCGGCCCGGCGCTGGGTACGGGCCTGGCCTTGTCGCTGGCGGGTCTCGGCCAGCAGCACCGCGGCCGAGCGCAGGCCGCGCAAGCTGAACTCTCCTGTCAGTTCTTGCTGCAAGCGTGCACATTGGCCCTGAGCCCAGCTGTCGTCTTCGGCCAGCTCGCCCATGCTGGTGCCCAGCTCGCGGCACAGCTCACCCAGTTCATGCACCAGTCGGTGGCCCTGGCCCAGCAGGCCGCGGGCCTGTTCGCACAATTGCGCGATGGCGGCCACGTGCTCTGGCGTGGCGCCTTGGGCTGCGACGGCGTCGGCCAGCGCGCCCAGCTGCAGCGCCAACGCGGCTGCCGCCGGATGGCTGTCGGGCAAGGCGGCACGCACGGTGGACGCCAGGTCGGCCACCAGTGGCGGCCAGTCTTGCGATACCTTTGTCAGGGCGGCGGCGGGCGTGGCCGGAGTGACCGCAGTGGAGGCTGCGCCTGGCGCCAACGGCGGGTCATCGATGCCCGTGTGGGCCGGGTCGGAAGGCTGGTCGTCTTCCCAGGCGGTCATCAGCGACTGAAGGCGCTGCAGCAAGCGGTTGGCGTCGCTGCGGCTGCCGTCCAGCACCCGTTTCAGACTGTCCTTGCGCCGTGCGCCCGTCCACTGCTTGCCACCGCGCTCCAGGTTGCGGGCCAGGCGCTGAACCAGCTGTGCCCAGTCGGCGCCCGTGGGCAGGGAATCGGCTGAAGCAGCCACCGCACTTGCTGCGGCCGGTGTGACCACCGAGACCCCCGCGCCCACCAGATTGGGCTGGCCCGCTTCTTCCGCGTAGGCGCGAGCGTAGTTGTCCGGGGTGGGCTCTTGCTGACCCTGTGCCAGGCGCCGCAGGGCACCCTTGGCCAGCACCGCGGCAGGCGGCAAGGGGCGGGACAAGTCCATCAGCGCGCTTTCAAATGTTCGTCAAGGGCCAGCGCAGGCGGGTCAACGCTTGGGCCGCTTGCGCGCCACGAGCAAGCTGTCGTCGCCGGCCTCGGGCAGGTCCACGGCCGATCCGATCCAGGGCGCCTTGCGCGGCAACACGGTCTGCTCCAGCCAGCGCTGCAACTCTTCGGGAGGCACCGCGCGGCTGAACAGGAAACCCTGCATCACGCCGCAGCCCAGACGGTGCAGCACTTCCATCTGGCGCAGCGTTTCCACACCCTCGGCCACCACACGCAATCCCAGCGAACGGGCCAGCGCGATGATGGCGGTGACCACGGCCGAACTCTGCGGCGTGATGCCCAGGTCGCGCACAAAGCTGCGGTCGATCTTCAGTTCAGAGATCGGCAGCGTGGTCAGGTAGGCCAGCGACGAATAACCGGTGCCAAAGTCGTCGATCGATATCTCGACGCCGATTTCGTTGAGGCGGTGCAGAGACGGGATGACGTTCTGCAGCTCCTTCATCAGGTTGTCTTCGGTGATCTCGAGGTGGATCACGCGGTGCGGCACGCCGTAATGCGTCACGCACTGGTGGATGTGCTCCACCAGGTCGCTGCGCTCAAACAGCCGGCTGGGCAGGTTGACGGCAATCGAGTCGGCAAAGCCGAAGGCGTCCTGCCACAAGCGCGCCTGGCGCGCCGCTTCGCGCAGCGCCCATTCCGACATCGGAACGATGAGGCCGGTGTCTTCGGCCAGGGGAATGAAGTCACCGGGCGGCACCAGCTTGCCACCGCGCTGCCAGCGCATCAGGGCTTCGGCGCCCACCATGCGCGCAGCACGCACGTCGATCTTGGGCTGGTAGTGCAGCACCAGTTCGTCGCGTTCGATGGCGCGGTGCAGGGCGGTTTCCAGCTCCAGCTTCTCGCGGCCCTGGCCGGCCAGTTGCGGGCTGTAGATGGCCGACGCATTTCGGCCCTGCGCCTTGACCGAATACATGGCCACGTCGGAACTGCGCAGCAGGTCAACCACCGTGCTGCCATCGCGCGGGTAGATGGCCACACCCACGCTGGCTGTGACAAAACATTCCTGGCCGCTGACGAAGATGGCTTCGCGCAGGGCCTCCAGCACGCGCTGCGCCACGCGATCGGCGTCCTGGTCGTCGGCCACCTCGGGCAGCAGCGCCACGAATTCGTCGCCACCCAACCGGCCCACGGCTTCCAGCGCGCGGTGCGAACGCACGCCCACCGCTTCAAGCGCGCCTTCCATGACCTGGTCGCTGTGGCGCACGCAGGCACGCAGCCGGCGCCCTACCTCGACCAGCAACTCGTCGCCGGCACCATGGCCCAGCGTGTCGTTGATGACCTTGAAGCGGTCCAGGTCGATCAGCAGCAGCGCAAACTGGTGGTGCATGCGCCTCGCTTGTTCCAGCGCACGTTCTGCGCGCCAGAAGAGCTGGCGGCGATTGGGCAGGCCCGTCAGCGCGTCGAAGTTGGCCAGTTGGCGGATCTTGTCTTCGGCCTGCCGGCGGTCGGTCACGTCTTGCACGATGCCGGAATAACCAGCACCCTGCCCGTGTTCGTTGAACTCGGGCTCGGCTTCGGCATGGATGATGCGTTGGCGGCCGTCCAGCAGCACGATGGGCACGTCGGTGGTCACCACTGACACATGGCGCAAGGCCTCGTGCAGCTGTCGCAAGAGCACCCGACGGTCGTCTTGCGGCACCATGCGAAGCAAGACCCGCAGGCTCACGGGTTCTTGCGGGCCGAAGCCGAAGACGCGCAGCGCCTCGGGCGACATCAGGATGCCGCCGCCCGAGCGCCGCCAGTCGAAGCTGCCCATGCGCGCCAGGTCTTGCGCACGTGCCAGCTTGCTCTTGCTGCGTTCCAGCTCGATGCGCGTGCGCGAGGCGCGCAGCAGGTAGCGCAGGCGGCCGCCCAGCAAGCTCCACTGCGTGGCCTTGACGAAGAAGTCGGTGGCGCCGGCCTGGTAGGCGTGGGTGATGGACGCATCGTCGTCCAGTCCTGTGAGCATCAGCACCGGCACGTTCTCGAAGCCCGGCATCTGACGCAGGGCCAGGCAGGTGTCGAAGCCGTCCAGGCCGCCAGGCATCATGGCGTCGAGCACGATGATGTCGGGTGTCATCTTGCGCAGCAGCTGCAAGGCCTGTTCGCCACTGCCGGTTTCGGTGATCTTGAAGCCGCGTTCGCGCAGCGCCAGCGCCGTGAGCAGCAGGTTGACTTCGTCGTCATCGACCAGCAGCACCTCGGGCTGGGTCGGCAAGCCGTCTTCGGCAAAAGGATGATTGGGCGTCATCGGGGGCTAATGGCTCAAGCGCGCAGGATAGCCCCAACGGCCACCAGCGCATCTTCACCGTCGGTGATAAGGCGGCCAATGTCACGTTGCAAGCTGGATACATCGCCCTGACGGATGCGTCTTTCCACATCGGCGCAGGTGCTGGCAAGCGCGGCGGCGCCGACGCTGGCCGACGAGGACTTGAGCATGTGCGCCACGCTGGCCACCACGGCTGCATCGGGCTCGTCGCGTTCCACCTGCAACTGGGTGAGCATGCGCGCCAGCGAGGTCTCGAAAGCCGCCAGCACCCGCGGCACCACGCCTTGGCGGCCATCGGGGTCCAGCTCGCGCAGGCGGGCCAGCGCCTGCGGGTCCAGGCCCGGCTTGGCCGCAGCGGGTGGCCCGGGTGGGGCTTGGGTTGGAGTCGGGGAGCTCATCTCGGCAATCGGTGATGCCCTTGGGGCCAGGTGATTTCTCGGGGTGGGACTGCTCTGTGGCCGCTTTCGTGCGCCTGAGCTTAGCAACGCCGGCCATTGCACCACGCCCTGGCCGCGTCGTCGTTTTCCATGATCGGCCAGCAAGCTGGGCTGGCGCCAATGGGCCTTTGCGCCATGCCGCTTGTGTTGACTGAACCACTCTTGCCCGGTGTTTCGGCTTCTGGCACTTGAACTTGAGGCGGGCATGGGGCGGGCCTGGGGCGGGGGTGAGGCAAGCACCACGGGGCGGTCCGTACAATTCCTGTCATGCGATTCCCTCCTCAGGCCCGCCCGCATGCATCGCTGCTGCGGGCGGTGGGAACGGCCCTTTTTCCCGCAGGACTGCTTGGCTGTGGCGCTGCAGACGGCAACCCGGGCCTATTTGCCACGGTGGCGCTTTTGCTGGTGGCCACTCTGGCGGGTGGTCTGGGCGCCTGGCTGGCGCACACCCGCAACCGCCAGGCCCTGCGAGAAACACGCGAGACCCTGCGCCAGACGCAGCAACTGCGCAGCGGCTGGCACTGGACGACAGATGCGGAACACCGGTTGCAGACATGGTCCGCACCCGGCCAGCCGCCGATCGCAGGTGCGCCCGACGCACTGTTCGAAATCCAGCCTTTGCTGCGCCAAAGGCTGGAAAAGGGCCAGTCCTTTGACGGCCTGCGGCTGCAAGCCAGCGCCGCATGGCAGGGCAGTTTCGGCTGGCGGCTCAGCGGCGGGCCGCGCCATGACGCCGCCGGTGCTTTTGCCGGCTTTGCCGGCAGCGCCCATCCCACCGACGCCGAGGATGCGCTGCAGTTGGCCGCCGCTGCCCTGCCCGCCGCACTGGCCGCCTGCACCGAGCCCACCCTGCTGGCCCTTGAAGCGCGTGGTACGGGCCTTGACGGCAGCCCGCGCAGCTGGCAGTTGCAGGCCTTGAACGCAGCCGCCCAGGCGATCTTTCCCAGTGCCTGCACCGGTCAGGCACTGGGCCCTGTGCTGCTGGCCTGGCCGGAAGTCAACTCGGCCTTGCAGGGACTGGCGCGAGACACGCCCGTGCAAGAGGTCCAGGGCTGGCGCATCGTGGCCGTGGCCGGCACGGGCGACATCCTCCACGCCGCCGTCCTGACCCGCCTGCAGCAGGGCATGCCGGCCGCCCAGCCGGCATCAGCGGCACCCGCAGAAATCAGTCCTGATGGCGCCGCGGACCAGGCCAGTGCAGATGCCGAAGGTGACACTTTCACCTTCACGCTGACGCACGACCTGCGCGCACCGATTCGCGTGGTCGAAGGTTTCACGCGCATCGTCAAGGAAGACTACGGCCGCCACCTGGATCGCGTGGGCAACGACCACCTCGACCGTGTGCTGGGTGCGGCAGCACGCATGAACCTGATGATCGACGCGCTGCTGACGCTGGCGCGACTGTCGCGCCAGCCGCTGGCCCGCCAGCGGGTCAACCTGACGCAGCTGGCCGGTTATGTGATCGATGACCTGCGCCGCAGCGCGCCCGAGCGCCTGGCCGACGTCGACATCGAGCCGCAACTCACCGCCTGGGGCGACCCCACCCTGTTGCGCCTGGTGTTGGAAAACCTGTTGGGCAATGCCTGGAAGTACACCGGCCGCTGCGCCCACGCGCAAATCTCGCTGCGGGTGATGAACCAGGGCAGCCGCACGGCCTTCGTGGTGCGCGACAACGGGGCCGGCTTCGACATGCGCTCGGCCGACCGACTGTTCGGCCTGTTCCAGCGCCTGCACAGCGCAAGCGACTTTCCAGGCCATGGCGTGGGGCTGGCGTCGGTGCGCCGCATCGTGCGCCGCCACGGCGGCGACATCTGGGCCGAAGCCGAGCCCGGCCGCGGCGCTTCGTTTTACTTCACGCTGGCGGCCTGATCGCGGCTGCCGCAGGCGACCGTCTCAGGCCGTGCGCGCCAGTTCTTCGACGGCCGCCAGCAGGCGTTCGGCCTGCGCCGCCACCGACAGCTTGTGTTCGTCGGCCAGGCGCTGCAGCCGCCGCCAGGCTTCTTCTCGCGGCAGGGAAAAGCGGTGCATCAGCACGCCCAGGGCCAGCGGCACCGGGTCGGCCAGCGGGCCGCCGGACATCGCCGGTGGCGGCTGCGCCGGCAGCAGTGGCTGGCCACTGGCTTCGGCCAGGCGCAGGCGGCCGAATGCGGCTTCCACGGCCGGCACGATCTGGCCCACATCCAGCGGCTTGACCAGGTAAGCCAGCGCGCCCAGCGACTTCACGGTGGCCAACGTCGCCGGGTCGGAAAAGGCCGACAAGAACATGAAGGGAATGCCGTAGGCGTCGCGCAGCGTCTCGGCCACGTCGAAGCCACTTTTGCCTTCCATGCGAATGTCCAGCAGCGCCAGTTGCGGCCGGTGCTCACGCGCCAGCAGGATGGCGTCGTCGCCGTTGTCGGCGTCGATGACCTCGTAACCGGCTTGCGCCAGGCCATGGGTCACCGTGGCCAGCACGAGGCGGTCGTCGTCAACGACCAGGATGCGCCCTTTGCCGTGGGGGCCTGCCTCATCGCCCGCTGCAGCCTTGTTCATGGCCCGGATTGTCGCTGATCCCCCGGCCGCTGCCAGCGCACCGAAGGCGGCCGCAGCTGCACCTGGGCCACCACCTCGTCGCCTTCCTGCGTCAGGGACAGCGTGGCATTGCGGCGCGGCAACAGCGCACGCACCAGGCCCAGGCCCGACACGCCGCTGCGGATGAGCGCCAGGTCAAAACCCGGCGGCAACTGCGCTCGGCCCACGATGCGGATGGCGATGGATTCACCGTCGGCCAGCAGTTCACAACGCACGGGCGAGGCCGGGGCTGCGCCGCCCTCACCGCCGACATTGCCATCATGGCCGCCATGCCCATGTTTGATGGCGTTGGTGAGCAGTTCATTGATCGTCAAGGCCACGGGGATGGCCTCGGGTTCGGGCAGCACATGCGGCACGTCACCCGCCACGCTCACTGCGATGCTGCGACCAAAAGTGCGCTGCACCGACAGCGCAATCGCCCGCACCAGGCTGGCCACTTCCAGCGGGCCCTGGCTGCCCACCTGCAGGCCGTAGACCTGGGCGATGGCCTGCACCTGGCCCACGGCTTCACCCAGCACAGTGGCCAGCTCGGGGTTGCGCGCCGCGTTCTGCTGCAACAGGCCGGCCACACCCTGCAGGTTGTTCTTGATGCGGTGGTGCACTTCGCGCACCAGCACCTCGCGCTGGGCGATGGCGGCCTGCAGCCGCGCCTGTTCGGCGGCGCGCTGTTCGGTCACATCGGTGGCCACCAGCAGCAGCTGGCTGGACTGGCCCTCACCTTCGTCCAGCGGGGCCACGCGGCAGTCCCAGACACGGCCACTGCTGCCGCCCTCGACGGTCGGGTCGCTGCCCTCGCTGTCCTTGCTCTCACTGTCCTTGCTCTCGTTTTCGCGCCACTCGTGCTGCCGCTTCTGGTCGGCGGCTGCAGCGCGGCCCAGCCATTCGCGCAGCGCTGCGGCCTTGGTTGGTGGGCAGCAGTCTTCGGGCGTCGCGCCCAGCAGCTGTTCAACGGGCCGCCCGAAGAAGGTGCTGGCGGTCTGGTTGACCTGCTGCATCCGCAGGCTGCGTGTGTCGAACAGCGCAATCGCCAGCGGCGCGGTTTCAATCACGCGCTGCAGCGAAACTTGCGCCTGCGCGATGCGCACCTCGGCCTGGCGCCGTCTTTCGATGTCCAGCAAGGCAAAGGTGACCTCGCTGCCGGCGCCACCACCGGACAGCACGGCGTTGCCCACGACCCAGAACTCCCGCCCGTCGCGGCCGCGCATGCGGCACTCGAAAGTTTCGGCCTGGCCCGACTCCAGGCGCTGGCGCCAGTCGCTGCGGCGCAGCGGGTGATCGGGCTCGGCTGTGGCGACGATGCTGATGGGCTCGCCCACGAAGTCGGCCAGTTCGCCGGCAAACATGCGGCGGGCCGGGCGGTTCATCCACTCGATGCCACGTTCGGACACGCTGACGATGCCCACCAGCACCGAGTTCAGGATGGCGCGTGTGTGTTCGGCCTGCCGCGCCAGCGTCTCGCGCGAGCGGCGGCGTTCGTCGATGTCGACAAAAGAACAGATGAGCCCGGCTTCGGCGTCGTCACTGTCCACCGGGCGCACCGCCACCTGCACCCACAACAGCGTGCCGTCGCGGCGGCGCAGCAGCCGCTCGGCGGCAAAGCGGCCGGCATCGCGCAGGCCGTGGCTGATGCGGGCTTCGAAGTCGACACACGCACGTGTGTCTTGGTACAGCTCTGCTGCATCCAGCGTGCCCAGCTCCGGGCTGGCCCAGCCGGTGAGTTCGGCCATCGCCTGGTTGGCCCGTTCGATGCGCGATCCGCGCTGGTAGACGATGCCCACCTCGGACAGGTTGAACATCAGGTCACGGTCGCGCAGCAGCTGTTCCAGTTCGGCCTGCTGCGCCTTCAGGCGAGTGATGTCGCTCAGCACCGCCACGGCTTCGGTCTGCTCACCCTGTGGCTGCGCGCGGCGCACCGACAGTGAGTACCACTGCGCCGGGCCTACAGCGTGCACCACGGGCAGTTCGGCTTCGAAGGGTCGGCCGTCGGCCAGCGCGTCCAGTGCCTCGCGCACACCGTCCAGCGGCCCGATGCTGCGCGCCAGGATTTCTTCCAGCGACGCACCGGCTGCGGCACCGGCCTCGAAGCCCAGCATGCGCTCGAAGCGCAGGTTGCAGCGCACCAGCACCGGGCCGCGCAAGTAAGCGATGCCGGCGGTGGAGCTGTCCAGGATGGTGGTCAGTTCACGCAGCAGCTGTTCGTTGCGGCGCTGCGCACTTTCAGCCTGCGTCACGTCCAGCGTCACCACCGACATGGTGGGCCTGCCGCCCGACAGCGACGCCGGTTCCACACGGGTCAGCAGCCAGCGCATGCCCAGCTCGGGGTGGCGGACGGCGTAGCGCACCTCGGCGCGGTCCCCATTGCGCAGCGCCTGCTGCAGTTCTTCGTAGGCCGGCACCGAGGCCGGCTCGACCAGTTCGCGGCGCACGCCGATGGCCAGCGTGGGCTGAGTGTCGACATCGGCCGCCTCGGGCCACAAGGTGGCCTGCGGGTCGGCCCTGCTGCGGGTGCCCAGCCAGCCGCGCGAAGGTTCGTAGGTGGCCACGCGCACGCTGGCGGTGTCCATGAGCATGCCCATTTCCATCTGCGCCAGGTCGCGTTCGTCTTCGACGCTGCGGTCTTGCACCACGGCCATGACGCGGCGTTCACCGTCTTCGGCGGCATGGCAGACCAGGCGCGCCCACAGGCTGCGCTGGCGCCCGTCAAGCAGCGGCAACACCACCTGCCGTTCCTGTGGCCGCGCGCCAGGCTGCAAAGCGCCCAGCACCGAACCTTCGGCCCAGGCCAGCAGTTGCTGCAATTCGGGTGGCGCCTCTTCAAGCACCTCGGGCACCCGCTCCACCAGCGCCTCGAAGGCCGCGTTGGAGCGCAGGATGAGCCCGGTGCCGTCGTAAACCAGCATGCCGGTGCCGCTGAGTTCGAACCAGTGCACCAGTTCGTCTTCGGCGCGCCGCGCCTGGTGGCGGGCGGCTTGTTCGCCCGACTCGTCGTGCAGCAGGCTCAGCCAGCGGCCCGCCACTCCAGCCAGATGGATCACGGTCTGCACCAGCCAGCGCTGCTGGCCAGAACCGTCTGTGATGCGACAGCGCAGCGGCGGCGCAGCGGCGCCGGCTGCGGCCTGCTGCCACACCTGGCTGCGCAACACGCGGCCCGACTCCTGGTCTTCAGCCGGCTGCAGGTCCAGCGGATCAACGCCGATCAGGCGCTCTCGGGCCAGGCCCAGCAAGTCCACAGCGGCCGGATTGACATCGACGATGCGGTGCCGCTCGTCCTGCAACAAGGCCGGCTGGGCCGATGACCAGATGGCACCCAGCCCAGGGGCGGCCCAGGCCATGACGCTGGGGCTAGGCGCGGCGGCAAGCAACGCGGCGGCCGGCCCCGCAGCCGTGGCGTGGCCCAGCGCGCCCCGGTCGTTCATCCGTCCAGCTGCCGCGCGCCGCGCAGCGCCACCAACACGGCGCGGTTGACTTCGGCCGGGCCCAGCAGCAGTTTTTCAGTGCACTCGCGGATGTCAAACACCGCTTCTTGCTCGATGGCACGCACCAGGTCCAGGTAGGGCTCGTAGGGTCCGCCTGCGCCACGCAGGGTCTGCTGCACACGTTCGGGCACCGGCACGCTGCCCAGCAGTTCGGAAAACGGCTGTTGCAGCAGGCGGTCGAGCAGGGAAAACACACCGCACAGGAACATCTCGCCGCGCATTTCTGGGTCGCCGTTGAGGCGGCCCAGCTCTTCCATCAACAGGCCGCGGCGCACGGCTGCGTGCAGCAGCGGCTGCGCGTTGGCGCTTTTGCTGGCCGAGGCGAGCAGCAGCGCCAGCCAGCGTTTGAGGCGCGCATAACCCAACATCATGATGGCGTGGCCAAAAGACGTGATCTCGGCCGACAAGCCGAAGGCTGGCGAGTTGAGGTAACGCAGCAGCCGGAAGGCCAGCGTCGGGTCGCGTCTGAGGATGTCTTCCAGGCGCGACACCGGCAGTTCACGATCCACGCCCTGGATGAGCTCCATCACCACCTGGATGTCGGTGGCCACCTTGGCGCGGCCGGTGGCCTTGGGCAAGGGATCGTCCAGCGGCCAACCCAGCACGGCCACGGAGCCGCGCTGAAAGGCCTGTTCCACAGCGGCCGACGTTCGTGTGCCGGCCTGCACCGTGCTGACCTGACGCACACCGGGCGCCGGCGGGTTGCCGGTGCGGCGGTCTTCATCGGCTTCGACGATGCTGTGGCTGAAACAGGCGAGCACCTCGGGTGTCACCGGCACCAGCGGGCGGCCCTTGATGAGCAGCAGCGAACCGGCTTGGCGCAACTCACTCAAGGCGGCCGCGTTGCCCGCATCGGTGGCCATGAATGCCGGCACTTCGATCATCAGGTGCGGCGGCGGGCCGGCTTCCATCACCGCGCGCAACAGCGCCTCACCGGCAATGTTCAGCGACACCGGGTGCGCCGTGGGCGTGGCTGCGGCACCGGGGGTGGCGGCGCGCGGCTTGGCGCCGCCCGGGTCCAGCGGCCGCAGCGTGAGCTGCAGGTCCGCCCCTTCGGCCGGCGCGGGCCAGACTTCCTGCAGCGCGGCCAGCAAGGCCCGCGCATCGGGCTGCGTTTCGCCACTGTTCGGAAACACGGTCACGCGGGTGGCCACCACATTGCGCTGGCGGTCGATCATGGGGCTGTAGCCCAGGGCCACTTGGCCGAGTACGGGGTGTTCTTTCATGCGGGTGCAGCCCGTCAGCGCGCGCGGCTGCGGTCAGTTGGAGTGCAGGTGCTGCTGAAGCAGCTACTTCAGGTACTGCAGCAGGGACATCTGCTGCACGATCGAATAGGTCTTCAGCGCGGCATCGTAGCCGCTCTGTTGATTCTGGAAGTCGGAAATGGCCTGCAACATGTCCAGATCTTCGGCTTCCGAGCGGTCGGTCTGTGCGTCCAGGCGTGTCTGGCTCAAGCGCTCGCCGATGCTGTCGATGCGCCGCAGCGCTTCACCGGTGCGGGCGCGCCAGGCGGCCAGGTTGTCGGCCCCGGCGTCGAAGTCGCCCAGGCCATCGGCCACCGTCAGCGCCACGGCAGCAGCGCTGCGCCCGGGCGTCATCAGCTCGGCCACCACACGGTCCATGGCGTCAAAGATCGACAGCGAACTGCCAGGGCTCGAAGGGTCGGGCGCTTGCAACCATGCGGCGCGGCCGTCGATGGTGAGGGGCGAAGCTTCACCTGCTGCAGCCTGCGACTGCCCGGCAGAGCCGGCATAGGCCACGCCACCGGGGCTGTCCAGCAGCGGCATGCCGCTGGCGCCCTGGCCGCCAAACAGGTAACGGCCGGTGCCGTCGGCTCGGTTGGCCACGGTCAGCAAGTCGTTGCGCAAGCCGCGGATGCTCTCGGCGATGGCCAGGCGGTCGCTGTCGTTGTAGCTGCCGTTGCCGGCGCTGACCAGCAGCTCCCGCGCCTGCTGCATCAGCTCGCCCGCGTGGCCCAGCGCACTTTCGGCCATCTCCATGCTGTTGCGGCTGACGTCCAGCGCACGCTGCTGCGCCTCGGTGCGGCTGATGCGGGCCAGCGCACGTTCGGCCTGCGCTGCTGCGGCCGGGTCGTCGCTGGGCTTGAGCACCCGTTTGCCGCTGGTCAGCTGTTCCTGCGCCTGCGTCAGGGATTGCTGGCGCTTTTGCAGGTTGTTCAGGGACGTTTCAAAGGCGTTGGCTGATGTGATGCGCATGGCGGTTCACTTCAAGGGACTGTCGTTGAACAGGCTGTCGTTCACAGAGCTATCGACCCGCCACATCCAGCAGGGTGTCGAACAGCGACTGAGCCACCTGCAGCACCTTGGCCGCTGCCTGGTAACTCTGCTGGAACTGGATCAGGCGCGCAGCTTCTTCGTCCAGGTTCACACCCGATTGCCCGCTGCGTGCCGTTTCGGCCTGGCCCGCGACCACGTCGGAGATCTCGGCCGAGGCCCTGCCGGTCTGCACCCGCACGCCGATGTCGGCCATGGCGCTGGCCCAGCCGTCGGTGAGGGTGCGGCCGTTGACCAGCGCGGCGTCGCGCAGGGCCAGCAGCGCCAGGGCGTTGCCGTTGTTGCCACTCAGCGCGCCGGCCGGTGTGGGTTCGACGTTGATCACATCACCCGTGCGTGGCACACCGCTCAACTGCATCGTGAAGCCGTTGATGTCGGTGGGCGGCCGCGGGATGGCCTGATTGGGCTGCCAGGTGTCGCTGCCGCTGGCCAGCAGGGTGCTGCTGGCGTCGAACAGCTCCCAGGTGTAGTCCCCGGCGTCACTGGTGAAGGTGATGCGCGAAGTGGCGCCCGGCGTTGGCAGCGGCGCGGCGGTCACACGCAGACTGGACGACTGCGCCGTGCCCACATTGCCCGGCAGGCTGGACGCGAGCAATGGCGAAGCGGCGGCCAGGTCGCGCGGGTCGTCCAGCAGCTTGCTCATGCCGTTGGCGGCACGGGTCACCGGCTGCAGCAAAAATCGATCGCCCGGCTGCGGCGGGGCAGACGAAAAATCGATCTGCATGCCATCGACCACGTCGCCACTGACCACCGGCTTGGTCTGCCCGTCCAGCAGCCGCGTCAACACCCAGCTGCCCGAGCCGATGGCGGTTTCGCGCAGGTCGTACTCGCTGGCCTGCAGGGCGGACGGATCGGTGATGGTCAGCGAAACTTGCCCCACCAGCACGCCGCTGGCGTCGCGCGTGTTGGCCAGGTGACCCTGGGCCAGGGGCGGCCCCATGGCAAACATTGCTGACGAAGGCACCGAACCGTAGGGCGCCTGCAGATTCAGGCCGCGCACATGCTGTTCGTTGATGGCGCCGCCGACCGAAGCCGCCAATTGGCCCACCAGCGTGCGGGCGGCCACCAGGTCCTGGTTCTGGAAGCGCAGCAAACCGGCGATCGAGCCCCCGCCCAGCGTGCCTTCTTTCAGGCGGCGCTGCACACCACCTTCCACCAGGCCCACCGAAGAACGCGAGGCGTCCGACTCGTCCGGCAGCACACGCAGCTGTGCGGCTTCGGTGCCCAGCACCAGGCGTTGACCGCCGCTGATGAAGACTGACATCGTGCCGTCGTTGGCCTCCATGCGCGTCACTTGCACATGCGACGACAGTCGCGACAGCAAGCGCTCGCGTTCGTCCAGCAAGTCGTTGGCCGTCTGGCCCGTGCCCTTGAGGCCGGCGATGCGCTGGTTGACTTCGGCGATGCTCCTGGCCAGGCCATTGACTTCCGACACCGCCGATCGCAGCTCGGCCGTGACACCGGCCTGCACGTCGTCCATCGCGGCGCCGGCTTCTGAAAAGCGCGAAGCCAGTTCGCCTGCACGGGCCATGGCGACCTGGCGCGTGGCCATGTCGGCGGGCTGGTTCGCCAGATCCACCATCGCGTTCATGAATTCGCTGGTGGCGTGGCCCAGGCCCATTTCGCCGGGCTTGAAGATGTTCTCCAGGCGCCGCAACTGCTGCAGCCGTGCGCCGTCCATGGCCGCCAGAGACCGTGAGCTGGCCGCCTCGCGGGTCAGGAACTCGTTGTGCGAACGGGACACGGTGGTCACGTCCACACCACGACCAAAAAAGCCGGCGCCCGTGAACTGGCCCTGCGATGTGCTCAGCTCCGCGGTCTGGCGCGAGTAACCCTGCACATTGGCATTGGCGATGTTGTGGCCGGTGACTTGCAAGCCGGCGTAGTTGGCCGCCATGGCCTTGATGCCCAGCGACATCAGCGGTGAGCTGCTCATTCAGTGCTCCTTCAAGCCAGCGAACGCTGGAGACGCAAGGTGGTGTTGATCACACGCGTCAGCTTGTCGGCGTAGGCGGGGTCGGTGGCATAACCGGCCTTCTGCAGGCCCTGGGCAAAAGCGGCCGCGCGCTCGCCGCGGTCGATGGGGCCGCTGCCCTCGGCCGCTGTGCTGCGTGTGACGCTGCCCACCGCAGCCTGGTAGCGCGGGCTTTCTTTCATCAGCCGTGCGTAGTCGGCAAACGACTCGGCATAACTGCCGTAGGCGCGGAACTTGGCCACCACCTTCTGGGCCTTGCCATTGATGAACTCGGTGGTCGTGATTTCGGCCACCGGGCCCTTCCAGCTGCCGGTGGCCTTGATGCCGAAGAGGTTGAACGACGGTGTGCCGTCGCCATGGCGGATTTCCTTGCGGCCCCATCCGGTTTCCAGCGCCGCCTGGCTGACCATGAAGGACGCCGGGATGCCGGTGGCCTTTTCAGCTTCTTGCGCCGCTGCACTGTGCTGCTGCACGAAGCCGGCAGCGCCCGTCTGCGGGATGCGCGTAGGCTGCGGCGTGGCCGCAAGCGGCGCGACTGTGTTGTTGGCCGAGCCGGTGACGGGAATTGGCCCCGGGCTCAGGCCCATCTGGCGTTCGAGCTGTTTCATGATCGCTTCGGACAAACCACCCGGGCGGCCCGCCAGCTGGCCGGCCCACTGCGTGTCCAGCATCTCCATGCCCATGCTGCGGCCCGACGTGGCCCCGCTGTCGTCCATCAAGCCACTTTGCAGCGTGGTGCTGCGCATGCTTTTCATCAGCTCGTTCATGAACAGCGTCTCGAACTGCCGCGCGGCCTCGCGCACGGCACCCTTGGGGTCACCTGCGGCGCGGCTGCGCAGCGCGTCCAGCGACTTGCTGTCGTAGGCCAGGCCCTGGCTCGAGAACTGCGAAGGCAGTTGCGCAGGCAGTTGCGGGATGGAAGCCACGTCAGATCACTTCGATTTCAGCGTGCAAGGCGCCTGCACTCTTCATGGCCTGCAGGATGGCCAGCAGGTCCATCGGCGTGGCACCCAGCGCGTTGAGTGCCTTGACCACGTCGGCCAGCTTCACCCCGGCGGGCATCTGGATCAGTGCACCGCCTTGCTGCGAGATGGAGATGTCGCTCTTTTCTGCGCTGACGGTCTGACCCTGACCCAGCGCGTTGGGCTGACTGACCACGGGCGTCGTGCTGATGGTCACCGACAGGTTGCCGTGCGCCACCGCGCAGGCACTCAGCGTGACGGCATCGTTCAGCACCACCGAACCCGTGCGGGCATTCAGCACCACACGTGCCGCCGGCTTGGCCAAGGTCAGGGTCAGGTTCTCGATTTCGGCCAGAAAAGCCAACCGCTCCTGCGGTGTGGGCGGCATGCGCACGCGCACGCTGCGCCCGTCCAGCGCCTGCGCGGTGCCTTCGCCCTTGGCGTTGTTGATGGCCCGGGCCACGGCGTTGGCCGTGGCGTAGTCGTTGGCGGTCACGCCCAGCTGCAAAGAATCACCGTCCAGCAGCGGCGTGGGCACGCTGCGCTCGACGCTGGCGCCGTCCGGTATGCGGCCGGCCGCGAGATGGTTGATCTGCACCTTCGACCCGCCCGCCGCTGCACCCGCACCGCCGACGATCAGGTTGCCCTGCGCCAACGCGTAGACCTGGCCGTCGGCGCCCTTCAGCGGCGTGGCAATCAGCGTGCCGCCACGCAGGCTCTTGCTGTTGCCCAGCGACGAGACGTTGACGTCGATGGCCTGCCCCGGCTGCGCGAAGGGCGGCAGCTGCGCCGTCACCAGCACCGCAGCCACGTTTTTCGGGCTCATGGTCACGCCTTGCGGCAGTGTCACGCCCATCTGTTGCAGCAGCGCGTTCAAGCTTTGTGTGGTGAAGGGGGTCTGCGTGGCCTGGTCACCGGTGCCGTCCAGGCCCACCACCAGGCCATAACCGAGCAACTGGTTGCTGCGCACACCCTGCACGCTGGCCACTTCTTTGACGCGCACGGCGGCGCTCGCGGGCGCGGGCCACCAGACCGCCGTGCTGGCGGCCAGGAAGGCCAGCACCACGACCCAGCGCAGCACACGTTCGGACTGGTCTTGCATCGGGGCACCCATCAGATCGGCATCACGCTGAGGAAGATGCGCGACAACCAACCGATGGCCTGCGCCTCGGCTTGCTGGCCGCGCCCGCGCTGCTCCAGCCGCACATTGGCGATGGCGCTGCTGGTGATCGAGTTGCCGGGCTGAATGGCGCGCGGATCCACCTGACCCGAGAAGCGCAACACGTCGACGTTTTCATTCACGCCGATCTGTTTTTCGCCCGCGATCAGCAGGTGGCCGTTGGGCAGCACGCTGCGCACCACCACCGTGATGGTGCCGCTGAAGTCGTTGCTGCTTTCGGTGGTGCCCTTGCCTGCGAAGTTGTTGCCGCTGGTGGCGTCGGCCGTGGCCCGTGCAAAGGCTGCAGGCCGCACGCCTGGCAGCGCGGTGATGGAAGCAGACAGCGTGCCGCCCTTGTCCACCGTGCTGGTGGACTTCTGCGTGGCGCTGACCTTCTCGATGATCTGCACCGTCAGCGTGTCGCCGGCCAGGCGGGCACGGTGGTCCTCGAACAGCGGCCGGTAGCTGACGGCCTGGAAGATGGAACCGTTGTGGGCCACGTTCTGTGGCGGTGCGGCCACCAGCACCGGTGCAGTGTCGGCCATCTGCACACGCGGGCCCAGCCACACGCAGCCTGCCAGCAGGGCCGGCGCCGCCAGCAACCACGACCGCACGATGCGAAGCACGGCGCCGCTCACAACTGCGACAGACGCTGCAGCATCTGGTCCGAGGTCTGGATGGCCTTGGAATTGAGTTCGTAGGCACGCTGGGTGGCGATCATCGACACCAGCTCTTCCACGACGTTGACGTTGCTGCCTTCGACCCAGCCGTTTTGCACCGCGCCCAGGCCGTTGCTGTTGGGCGCGCCTGCAGAAGCCGTGCCCGAGGCCGCGGTTTCTGCATACAGGTTGCCGCCGCGTGACTCCAGGCCAGCCGGGTTGACAAAGGCCGCCAGCTGCAACTGCCCCAGCACCTGCGGCGCCACCTGGCCCGACACGGTGGCGTTGACCGTGCCGTCGGGGCTGACGCTGAAGCTGGTGGTGTTGGCGGGCACCGTGATGCCCGGCAGCACGGCGTAACCGGCGCTGGTGACCAGGGCGCCGGTGGCATCGACCTGGAAAGCGCCGTCCCGCGTGTAACCGGTGGTGCCATCGGGCATCTGCACCTGGAAAAAGCCCTGGCCCTTGATGGCGACGTCGAAGTTGTTGCCGGTCTGCTGCAGCGTGCCCTGCGAAAAGTTGCGTGTGGTGGCAGCGGCGCGCACGCCCAGGCCCACCTGCAAGCCCGTGGGCAGCTGGCTTTGTTCACCCGTGGCTGCACCGGCAGCACGCAGGTTCTGGTACATGAGGTCTTCGAACACCACGCCGGCGCGTTTGAAGCCGTTGGTGCCGACGTTGGCCAGGTTGTTGGAGATGGCGTCCAGCTTGGTCTGCTGGCCTTCCATGCCGGTCTTGGCGATCCAGAGAGAGCGGATCATGGTGAGCGTGTCCTTCAGTGGGTAGGCCATCTTCGGCGCCACTGAAGGCGGGCGACGGGCGAAAAAGAGGCCGGCATGCCGGCTATATGTGTTGGCCCCCACGCTCGCTGGCACTTTGCCCCCAGGCTCGCTGACAGTTTGCCCCCAGGCTCGCTGGCGCTCGCCGTCCCCCGTGGGGGCCGTCCCCGAGCGGCCCGACAGAGCCGGTTCCGCCGGGGGAATCTTGATCTGGGGCGCGTTGCTGCCGGGTCTGTGACGGCACTGGCTCAGCTGCGCCGCTGCAGAGCTGCTACCGCGCTGCTACCGCGCTGCTGCGGCGCTCCAGCGGTGCTACTGCGGTGCTACCGCGGTGCTACTGCGGTGCTACTGCGGTGCCAGCAGCTTGGCCGCACCGGCCTCGCGCTGTTCGGCGCCTTGCAGCATCTTCATCTGCTGCTCGAACTGGCGTGCGGCGGCGATCATGGCGACCATGGTTTCGACCGGGCTCACGTTCGAGCCTTCCAGCGCGCCGGTCTGCACGCGGGCGTTGGGGTCGGCGGGCAGGTCACCAGCGCCAGCGGCAGCGCGAAAGAGGCCGTCGCTGCCGCGGTCCAGCGGCGCTTCGGGTGTCACCAGCTTCAGGCGACCCACCTGTTGGGGTCGGCTACCGCCGGTGGTCGTGGTGATGGTGCCGTCGATGGCCACTTCCACCGCGGCATTCACGCCGATGGTGATGGGCCCGCCGTCACCCAGTACCGCCAGGCCACCGGTGGTGACCAGTTGGCCTTCGGCGTTGACTTGCATCGAACCGGCGCGGGTGTAGGCCTCGGCGCCGTCAAGGCCCTGCACGGACAGCCAGGCGTTGCCTTGCAGCGCCACGTCCAGTGAACGACCCGTGCTCTGCACCGGGCCCGAGCGGGTGTCGTGGCCGATGGTGGACTCGAGCGCATAGACCCGCGTGCTGGCGCCGTCGCCCAGCACCGGCACGGCGCGGAAGGCCTGCATTTCGGCGCGAAAGCCATTGGTCGATGCGTTGGCCAGGTTGTTGGCCAGCGTGTCCTGCCGCTGCATCGTGGCCTTGGCCCCGGCCATCGACAGATAGATCAGGCGGTCCATCTCGGCCTACCGACGATCAGCGGAGATTGACCAACGTCTGCAGCACCTGGTCCTGCGTCTTGATGGTCTGGGCGTTGGCCTGGTAGATGCGCTGTGCGGTGATCATGTTCACCAGCTCACCCGTGAGGTCGATGTTGCTTTCTTCCAGCGCACCCGACTGCAGCACACCCAGGTTGCCGTCGCCGGGCACGCCCATCACCGGGTCGCCCGAGGCATAGGTGCGGGCCCAGGCGTTGTCGCCCACTGGCTGCAGGCCTTGCGGGTTGCGGAAGTTGGCCACTTCCACCTGGCCCGCGGGGCGTGACTGGCCGTTGCTGTAGCGTGCGGTGATGATGCCGTTGGGCTCCACCGCGATGGCCGTCAGCTGGCCGGCGGAAAAGCCGTCCTGCTGCATGTCGGTGACACCGAAGGCAGAACCGAACTGCGTGGCGGAGCGTACGTTCAGCAGCACACCCAGTAGCGGCAAGGTGCTGGCGCCGTTGGCATTGGTCGTGATGGGCACGTCAAAGGCCACCGGTGCCGCCGGCGAGGTGGGCGCACTGCCATCGGCGGCAAAGTTGATGGTCGTGATCGGCAGCGGCGCGCCGGCAGAACCGGCGATGGTGCTGCCGTTGGCGGTGGCGTAGACGTTCCAGGTGTCGTCGGCGGACTTCTGGAAGTAGTAGGTCAGCGCCACTTCCTGGCCCTTGGCGTCGTACACCGTCAAGGTGGTGGCGTTGTTGTAGGTGTCGGCGTCGTTGAAGTCCACCTGCGGGCCGGCGGCCGGCAGCGTGGTAGCGCTGCGCGCGTCCAGGTTCATCTCGACCGAGATGTAGGTGGTGGGCGCCGGCGCCACGCCACCCGTGGGCAGTTGCAGCGGCACGGCCAGGCCGGGCTGGATCTGGCCCAGCGCGTCGGCCGCGTAGCCCATCAGCTTTTGCAGCGAGTTGTTGACGATGTAGCCCTCGCGGTCGACCTTGAACTGGCCGTTGCGAGAAAAGGTGACGGGGCTCTTCTCGTCGGTGACCTGGAAGAACCCGGCCCCGTTGATCGCCAGATCCATGGGGTTCTCCGTTGTCTTGATGTTGCCTTGGGTGAATTGCTGCGCCACCGCTGCCAGGGTGGTGCCGATGCCGATGCTGTTGGTGCCGGCGCCGCTGAGTGCTGCTGCGTACATGTCCGAAAACTCCGCGCGGGAAACCTTGGCGCCAAAGGTGTTGGCGTTGGCGATGTTGTTGCCGATGACCTGCAGGTTCTTGCTGGTGGCATTCAGTCCGGACAGACCTTGTTGGAAGCTCATGGGGTTTCCTGCGCTGGTGGAATCAGTTGAAGGCCTTGATGTCGCTGTAGGCGACGGGGCCGTTGGTGCGTGTGTTGATCATCAGGTTGCTGCCGCTGGTGTTGACCGACTCGACGCGGTCGCGCATCAGCGGCGTGGTGGCCACGGTGGCCGCACCTGCGGTGGCCACGACGCGGAAGCTGTAGTTCGCGCCGTCGGGCAGGCTGGCAGCCGGCCAGTTGAAGCTGTGGCGGCCGGCCGATTCAGCGCCCATGTCGATGGTGTCCACGACACTGCCGCCCGGGTTGAGCACCTCGATCTTGACTCGATCGGCGGTGGACGTGAGGTCAAAACCACCCACCCCCACACCGCCTTCGATGGCCAGCTTGTTGCCCTGCAGCGTGACATCGCGGCCCACCAGCGAGGCGCCGGTCAGCGCCTGCAGTTGCATGAACTGGCCGTTCAGGCCCTTGACCGTGGTGTTCAGCTGCTCGATGCCGTTGACGGTGTTGATCTGCGCCATCTGGCTCGTGATCTGCGCGTTGTCCATCGGGTTCAGCGGGTCCTGGTGCTGCATCTGCGTGACCAGCAGCTTCAGGAAGCGGTCGGCACTGCCGGCTTCGTTGGCGGTCTTGGTACTGGACGCTGCGGTGTTCAGCGCGGCGTAGGGGTTGACGGCGGTGGCGGTGCTCATGGTGGTCCTTCAGCGTGCGTTTCAGCGTGCGTTTCAGCGTGTGGCCGGGCGCTTCAGCCCTGGCCCATCTGCAGCGTCTTCTGCAGCAGGCTGCGTGCGGTGTTCATGACCTCCACGCTGTTCTGGTAAGAGCGCGAGGCAGAGATCATGTTGACCATCTCCTCCACCGGGTTGACGTTGCTGTAGGTGACGTAGCCCTGCTCGTCGGCGCTGGGGTGCTTGGGGTCCAGCACACGCCGGCCGGGGGTCTGGTCTTCGGCGATGGTGGACACGCGCACGCCCACGTTCGCTTCGCGCTGCCCGGGCGGGCCCATCAAGGCAGTCTGGAACACCACCTGGCGCGCCTTGTAGGCGGCGCCGTCGGGGCCGGCCACGGTGTCGGCGTTGGACAGGTTGCTGGCCACCACGTTCAGGCGCTGGCTCTGCGCGCTGATGGCGCTGCTGGCGACGTCGAAGATGCGGAGCATGCTCATGGCGGTCAACCCTGCGTGTGGCTGCGCATGGCTTCGAGCGTGGTGCGCACGTTGCCGTTGATGAAGCGCAAGGCGGCGTCGTACTTGAGCGCGTTGTCCATGAAGTTGCCGCGTTCGCGGTCCATGTCCACCGTGTTGCTGTCCAGGTTGGTCTGGCTGGGCTGCACGTAGCGCAGCGTGGGCTGGATCTGGCCGCCGGCCGTGGTGCGCGGCAGCACGCCGCTGGCGATGCCACCGTTGCCGGCCGGGTCGCGCGCCGAAGTGGCGGCGCGCAGGGTGGCGGCAAAGTCGAAGTCACGGGCCTTGTAGCCCGGGGTGTCGGCGTTGGCGATGTTGCCGGCGATCAGGCGCTGGCGTTCCGAACGCAGAGTCAGGGCCTGGGCCTGGAAGTCCAGCGCGGCGGTCAGGCGGGGAATCATGGTCGGCAGCTCCTCAAGTCCAGCACACGGTGGGCCGGGGTTGACCGGGCCTTGTGGGTCATTCTGGTTGGGGGGTGTCCCGGTCGAGCGCTGGAATAGAGCACCGGAAAGCGGCCATTTCGCGTTCTGTGCGGCGCGACCCCTGGTTACAGTCCGCAGCGTGAAACTCCGTCTCCTTGCGCCCCGCCCTGCCCGGCTTGCCCCCCTGGCCCTGTCGGCCGCCCTGCTGCTGTCGCCAGGCCTGGCGCTGGCGGCCGAGCCAGCCGCCCTGCCCGCCAACTCCATGACCCAGGCCGTGGCCCAGGCCATGCAGTTGGCCCGCCAGGCCGCAGGGGCCCTGGCGCCACCCAAGGCCCGTGTACTGGTGCTGCCGGGCACGCTGGACCCGCGGCTGAAGCTGGCGCCCTGTGACCAGGTGCAGGCCTTCCTGCCCGCCGGTGTGCCGTCATGGGGACGCAGCCGCGTGGGTCTGCGCTGCGTCAAGGGCCAGGGCCCAGTCGCCTGGCAGGTCTATCTGCCCGTCACGGTGCAGGTCTGGGCCCCGGCAGTGGTCACCAGCGCGCCACTGCCGGCTGGCGCTCAGCTGGACGAATCGCAGCTGAGCAGTGCCGATGTCGACTGGGCGGCCGGCACATCCGCCCCCACTTCTGCTGTTCAGTCGCTGCAGGGCCGGGTGCTGGCCCGGCCGGTGGTTGCCGGCCAGCCCGTGCGCGCCGCGGACTTGAAAGCCCGCCAATGGTTTGCCCAGGGCGACACCGTGCGCATCGTCGCCCAGGGCGCCGGATTTGCCATCAGCGCCGAAGGCCAGGCCCTGGGCCCGGGTCTTGAAGGCCAGCGCGTGCGCGTGCGCACCGACTCGGGCCGTGTGCTGGTGGGACAGGCCGTGGGCCACAACCGCGTGGAGTTGAATCTGTGATCGCGCCGAACGGGTGTTCAGAATCCCTCCCAAGGCAATGTGGCTTTGCCACTGTCCTTGATCCCCGCGGGGGACGGCCGGCTTCGGCCGGCCTTGGGGCACTCATTTCGGGGGGTTCGAAGAAAAATCTGCGCGCAGCGCTAAAGTCCGATGCGGGTCTGTCCGATACAACGTTCATGTCGTTGGGTGTGCACCCCAGCCGTGCCCCTGACAGGAGCTCATCATGAAGATCGGTCCTTTCGATAACAAACCCCCCGTGGCCCCCGCCGCGCCCGAACGCAAGGCGCAGGCGGCCTCCATGCCTGAAGCCGAAGCCAGCGCCCAGGTGGCGCTGTCGCCTGCGGCGTCTGCGCTGAAGGGGGTGTCGTCCGACCCCACGTTCGACACCGCCAAGGTGGAGCGCATCGCGCAGGCCATCCGCGACGGCCAGTTCAAGATCAACGCGGAGGCGATCGCCGACAAGCTGATCGTCAATGCCGAAGAACTGCTGGGCCGCAAGCCCAGCTGAGGCATCGGCAACCGCATGATTCACACCCCTCACGACCTGAGCGCCGAGCGCACGCTGGCCGACCCTTCGGACAGCCCACACGCGGCCGACCTGGAACAGCCCCTGGCCACGGTGGAAGAACAGCTGGTGGCCCTGGGCCTGGCCCTGCACCAACAAGACGCTGCAGCGGTGGACCGCGTGGCGGCCAATCTGCATCTGGCGCTGTCCGCTGCGGTGGACCACTTTGCACGCGCTGCCCGCAGCGGCGGTGTACCCGCACCGCTGCGCAACCGCCTGGCGCAAGCCAGCGGGCAGGTGGCCGCCCAGCGTGAAGCGCTGGCCCGCGCCACCGCTTCGCTGGACCGGGCCATCGACGTGCTGATGCCGCGCCTGGCCCCCGCCAC
The DNA here is from genome assembly GCA_038204775.1 of Burkholderiales bacterium. Lineage (GTDB taxonomy): Bacteria > Pseudomonadota > Gammaproteobacteria > Burkholderiales > Burkholderiaceae_C > Rubrivivax. The sequence continues at coordinate 25,486 of JBBRCN010000020.1, forward strand.
GCTGTACGGCGCGCATGGCGGCAACGACCGCCAGGCCCATGCCGGTGGCAGCCTGATGGCCTGAAGCCGGGTCAGCCACTGGCCTTGCAGGCCGCAGCCTGCAGGGCGCCCCACAAAACCGGCTGATGCCGGTTTTTTCCTTTTTCCGTCGTGCGGTTCAATTTTGGCGGCGAGGCGCCGATACACAACAACAACAGGCACCGATGCTCGGCGTTCCACGCCAGGAAGTTTCAGCTTTGCTGCCCCGGTCCAACCCGCAAAAAGGGGTCTCCATGCACAGGCTGTGGCGCGCGCTCGGTTCGTTGAAGGTCAAGCTGCTGCTGGGCGGCGCGTTGGCGCTGACGCTGACCATCCTGGTGTCGACAGCCGCGCTGCTGCAACGTGCCGAGCGCGACATGCTCAGCACCCGCCAGCAGCTGGAAGTCAACGAAGCCGCGCGCAGCGCCTACGAACTGGCCTACCGTGTGCAGGCACTGCAGAAGATGCTGGCCGTGGCGTCGCACCACGTGCAACCCGAAGACCTGGCGTCGGCCGACGCGACAGAGGCCAAGATGCGCAACTGGCCCTTGCTGCTGAGCGAATTCGACAGTGTGTTCCTGACGGACGCGGCCGGCCGCATCGTGGTCATCCACGACCACAAAGGCTACAACCGGCCCGGCATCGACCTCGCCGACCGGCCGTACATGAAACGGGCGCTGACCGAAGGCGTGCCGGTGGTGTCCGAAGTCGTCGTCAGCCGCGTCAGCGAACAGCCTGCGCTGATCCTGGTGCAGCCGGTGATGCGGGAAGGCCGCAGCGTGGCGCTGCTGGGCGCCGGCCTGCGCCTGAAGTCGCGCAACGTGCTGGCTGGCCTGGTGGACCCCGCCGAAGCCGACAACGACGTGCTGGTGGCAGTGACCGATGCCCAGGGCATCTTCCTGGCCCATCCGCAGCCGGAATTGATCGGCACCGCCATCGCTTCCGAACCGCGCCTGGCCGTGGGCGTGGGCCGCTGGCGCGAAGCCGGCTCACCCATCGAACCCGTGGGCCTGGCCTTTGACGACCCGACGCAGGTGGTGGCGGTGGCCGGTGTGGTGGGCCCGGACTGGCTGGTGTGGCGGCTGCGCACCAAGGCCGGCATCCTGGCGCCACTGGCTGCCGGCCGCAACCAGGCGCTGCAATGGGCCGGCATCAGCGTGCTGTGCGCCTGCGTCTTTCTGGCCCTGTGGCTGCACTGGCTGCTGCGCCCCTTGGCCCGGCTGCAATCCCGTGCCCGACACCTGTTCGATCCCGCAATCGCTGCCGACGCCGGCTGGCCCGGCGCCGCCGGAGAAATTGGCAGCCTCGAAGCCGCGCTGCGCCAGGTGCTGGGGGAACGCCAGGCGCTGGAACGGGCCAATGCCCGCAGCCTGGACCAACTGCATTCGCTGATGAGCGCGGCACCGGTGGGGATCGCGCTCACATCCGAGCGCCACTTCGAAAGGGTCAGCCAGGCCCTGTGCCGCATGCTGGGCACCACCGAAGACGCACTGCTGGGCCAGCCCACGCAACTCATGTACGCATCCAACGAAGACCACCGTCGCCTGGTCCACCAGCTCACCGAGCAGTTTGCGCGCGGTGAACCTTATGTCGGCGAATGGGAACTGCTGCGCGCCGACGGCACCCGCTTTCCGGCGCGCTTGCGCGCCCAGCCGGTGAGCTGGGCCGACGCCACGCCGGGCACCATCTGGACCATCAGCGACGTGACCGAAGAAGTGGCGGCGCGCCAAGTGCTGGAGTGGGCCGCCACGCACGATCCGCTCACCGGTCTGGCCAACCGCGCGGCGCTCACCGCCCGCCTGGAGCCCATGTTTGCCAAGGCTTCAAGGGCCCAGCCCGCTGCCTTGCTGATGCTGGACCTGGACCGCTTCAAACCCATCAACGACCAGCACGGTCACGCCGCGGGCGATGCCATGTTGCGTGCGGTTGCCGCAGCCATGAATGCCCGGGTGCGGTCTGGCGACCTGGTGGTGCGCCTGGGCGGCGACGAATTTGCGTTGCTGCTGGAACGATGCCCGGCCGACGTGGGCGCGCGTGTGGCCGAAGAAGTGCGCCAGGCCGTGGCCGATGTGTGCCTGGACTGGCAAGGCTCGGTGCTGAGCCTGAGTTGCAGCGTGGGCATGGCGGTGCTGGACAGCGGCATGGGCGATGCCCAAGCCTGGCTGGCTGCCGCCGACATGGCCTGCTACAGCGCCAAGGCCGCCGGGCGCGGCACGGTGCACGAAGCACCACCCTCGCTGCGTCTGGTGGAACCCAGCCGCGACAGACAAGCGGCTGGCGGCCTCAGAACTTGAAGGCCAGGCGCAGGCCGCCCCAATGGCGGCCCTTGACCTGGATCGGCGCGGCCGCCTCTTTCATCAGGATGAAATTGCCACCGCCCATGTCTCGGCGATAGGTCTGCAGCAGGAACGGCCGCTGGTTGCGCGCCGACGCCAGGCCCGTGCGGTCGTTGAAGATGCGGCGGTTGCGGCAATGTGCCGTGTTCCAGGCCAGGTCACCTGCACGTTGCGGCTGGTTGTACTGTCGGTTGTGGCAGGCGATGTAGCCATTGCGGTCGGCCGAGATGCCAAACACCACCTTGTCCGACAGGACCAACAGCTTTTCCTGGACCTGCGGAAACAGGCGCTCGGCCAGCGCCACGAAGCGCGTCGTGACCTGTGCCGGTTCACTGCCGTTCACCGGCTGGTAGCGCTCGTCGAACAGATCCTGCTCGGTGATGGCGCCGGTGCGCAAGGCATCGTCCAGCAGCTGGCCGATCTGGCTGGCGGCCTGCTGCGCGGCGCGGATATAGGGCGTGTCTTCGGTGGCGATGCCACATTCGGCCACCGTCTCGATGAGTTGCTCGGAAATCGTCAGGAAACTGTCGGTGCGCTTGAGCGCGGCATCCAGCGCCGCGGTGGTGCGCCGCATCTCGCCTTCGATCGACGCCATCTGGCCGTCCAGGCCATTGCAGACCTGGCTGCTGTGTTTGCTGGCCTGGTGGATGCGGCGCACGCCCTGCTCTACCACCGCCAAGGCGCGGTGCACACCGCCGTCTGACTCGGACCCGGCCTCACGGCTGACTTCGCGCGACAGGGCTGCGATGCGCTGGTCCAGCTGCTTCACCGTGCCCATGATGGCCTTGGACGAACTTTCGACCTGTCCCGCCAAGTCCTTCACAGCGTCGGCCACCACGGCAAAACCGCGCCCGGCTTCGCCGGCCCGTTTGGCTTCGACCGAAGCGTTGAAGGCCACCAGCCGCGTCTGCAAGGCAATCTGCGTGATCTGCTGTGCCGCGCCCGACACCTGGCGCAGCGTCTGCACGATGCCGCTGACTTCAACGCCCACGCCCTGCACCGCGTCACCCACCTGGCCCACGGCTTGGAGGCCGAGTTCCACCTCTTTCGTGATGCCAGCCTGCGCCTGAACCACCTGCTGCAACTGCTCGGTCAACAACTGCACGGCCGCAGCCTGGGCGATGGCGATCTTCTGCGTGTCGTCCAGCACGCCGCGCACCTCGGCGGCCTCACGGCCCAACGTGGATGCGCGCTGGCTGATGGTCTGCACCGCACGGCGCGCGTGGGCTGCGGCAGCTTCGGTCGGGGCGCCTGCGTCGGGCGACGGGGCAGCGCCGGGAGCAGGATCGACGTTTCGCTTGAAAGCGGCAAACATGGTGGTGTGTCTCCGGTTCGGGTGGGACTGCGGGTCGCCAGGTCAGGGCGCGGTCTGAGCCACGCGCAACCGAGCTACCACTCGCGCAGCCGAGTGCGCAGCCGAGCAATGCTCTGGCTGTGCAGTTGGCAGACGCGGCTTTCAGTGACGCCCAGGACAGCAGCGATCTCTTTCAGGTTCATGTCGTGTTCGTAGTACATGCTCATCACGTACTGCTCCCGTTCGGGCAGATTCTTGATGGCTTCCACCAGCGCTTCGCGCATGCGCTGGTCCTGCAGGCGGGCGATCGGGTTGGCGTCGTTGTCGATGACGTGGCGATCCAGGTAGTCGTCGTCGCCGTCGTCGCCACTCATGTCTTCCAGGTAGATGAGCTGGGTGCCGCGCACCTTGCCCAGCAAGGTCTGGTAGTCCTCCAGGCTCAGGCCCATCTCGCGCGCGATTTCGCTCTCTTGAGGCGCACGGCCGAAGCGCTGCTCCAGCTTGTGCACGGCGGCTTCGATGCTGCGCTGGTGGCGGCGGTCGCCGCGGCTCATCCAGTCGTTGCCACGCAGCTCATCGAGCATGGCGCCGCGGATGCGCTGGGTGGCGAAAGTCTCGAACTGCACACCCTGCCCAGGGTCGAAGCGTGACAGCGCGTCGGACAGGCCGATCATGCCCACCTGGATCAGGTCGTCCAGCTCCACGTTGGCAGGCAGCTTGGCGATCATCTGGTGCGCGAGGCGGCGCACGAGGGGGCTGTACTGCTTGAGCAGTGCGCCGGCGTCGAGTTGTCCCTTGGCGGTGTACATGATGGGCCTCTATCGGAATGCGGTTCGGGCAGGGTGCGCGGTGCTGGCGCGGGCCGCAGGCAGCGGGGCCGGGCCCGTGTCCAGCAGCGTGTCGTCCAGAGCCAGTTGCGCGGCCAGCAGGCAGGCCAGTGCAGCGTCAGGTGCGGCGCCAGGGTCGCCAGCGGGGTCGACCAGGGCGGTGTGCAGCAGCACTGCGCCCAGGAAGGTTTCGGCGCAGCCGGCCAGGCTCTGGGCGATGGCGGTCACGCGCGGCGACTGTGGCGGCGCGGCCAGCAGCAGGTCAAAGGTCATCAGCGAGCACCGGTTGGCCAGCAGCTTGGCACCGGCATAGGCATGTTTGATGCTGTCGGGGTGGTCGGCGCCGATCAGCACGGGCCGGGCGCCACGGCGCTTGAAGACCCGCGCCAGGTCTTGTGCATCGGCATGGAGCAGCAGCACTTCGGCCTGCGGCGCCGCCCGTTGCAGCGCGTCGATGAAACCACCGGCGCAGCCGCGTGTGTCCACATAAGCCGTGGCCAGGCCGCTGGCCGGCAGGTAAGCCACCCGCGAGGACACCGTTTCGATGCAGGCGGCCAGGTCCAGTGCGGCCATCTCGTGCGCCGGCGGGGATGCCGATGAAGCATCCACCACCAGCACCTGTCGGCCCTGGGCCGACAGCAAGGCGGCCAGGCGGTCCAGCACGACGCCACTGAATGCGACGTAGGGGTTGGCCACCAGCGGCAGCACCACGCGGCGGCGGCCGGCAAACATGCGGCGCAGGCCGTCGGCCTGGTCCAGCGGTGCGGGGCGTGAAGGGGCGTAGAAGTCGTGCATGCGTCAGGGTGTATAGAGGCGGGTGCGGGCGCGGCTGCAGGCTCAGTGGCGGGCCGCAGCAGCCGGCTGGCGTGCAGCGGGCATGCCTGCAAAGACCAGGTTCACGTCGCTGTCGTCCAGGCGCCAGGCAGGCGCGGGAGCGGACTTGAGCGAACGCTGCACCAGCGCGTTGGCGCTCAGCCGGTGCCAGTCTTCGGGCACCCGCTGGCCGTTGGCCACGGCCATCACCTTGAGCTTGTGGCGGATCATCGAATCCAGCGCCGGTGCCAGCTTCACGGCTTCATCCAGCTTGGACAGCACGATGCCCCGGCACGAAGGCGCGGCATAGGCCGCCAACTGGTCTTCGATGGTTTCGCCCTGGGCCGAGGCGTTGACCACCAGCAGACGGCTGATGGACCGGTGCGAGATCATTTCCAGCAGTTCACGCGTGCGGCTGTCGCGCTGCGCCATGCCGGCGGTGTCGATCAGCACCATGCGCTTGGCCGACAGCAGGTCCAGCAGGTCTTCCAGACTGGCCCGGTCGTGTGCGGTGTGCACCGGCACGCCCAGGATGCGGCCGTAAGTGCGCAACTGTTCGTGCGCTGCCACGCGGTAGGCGTCCAGCGTGATCAAACCCAGTTCGGCCGCACCGTGGCGTGCGGCAAAGGCCGCTGCCAGCTTGGCCGTGCTGGTGGTCTTGCCGACCCCGGTGGCGCCAATGAGGGCGTAGATGCCGCCCGCGTCTTCAAGCGGCGTGTCGCGCTCGGCCGTGGCCAGGTTACGTTCCAGCACGCCAGCAGCCCAGGTGATTTCGTCCCCCTCTGCGGGCAGGCCATCCACGAGCTTGCGAATCAGCGCCGGCGAATAACCGCAGCCCAGCAGCTTCTGCGCCAGTTGCGCCTGGCGCGGCTGGCGCTGCAGCTTTTCCATGAAAGCCAGCGCGCCGAAGCGCTGCTCGATGAGGCCGCGCATGGAGCGCAGCTCGCCCATCATCTCGATCTGTTCCGCCTGGCTGGCGGCCACCACGGCGGGCACAGCGGGCAGCGCTGTCTGCACACTGGCGTGCACAGGCAGCGTCGTGGCTTGCGCCAGCACGGGTTCTTGCGGCGCCAGTTCATCGCGCAGCACGGGCACGGCGCGGGCTGAGGCCAGGCGCGTGCGCGCCGCGGCGATGGGCGACACGACGGGTGGTGCGACCGACGCGGGTGATGTTGCAGCATGAGATGCGGCGTCGGCTGCAGCATCCGCCACCAGCTGCGCCTCGCGGCGCTTGAGCATGCGATCGCGCACGTAGTCCTGGAAAGACAGCGTGCTCATCTGCATCTGTGCCACGTCTTGCGCCACCGTGTCGTCGAAGGTGGGTTCCTGGCGCTCGCCGTTGCGCGCGGTCGTTGACGCCCCAGGGCGTGCTGCGGTGCGGCTGGCAACTGGCGGCGCAGGCAACGCAGCAGGGGCGCGATGTTGTTCCAGCACCCGCGGCTGCACAACATTGGCGCGCGGTCGCAGTGCTTCAGCCGGCGCGCCCACACGTTCGAGCTGCTGCACGCTCTCGGGCGCCATGGCCAGCACCTCCACGCCTTCGGCGCAGGGGCGCGTGCTCATGACCACGGCGTCGTCGCCAAAGGCCTGGCGAACCAGGGCCAACGCGTCGCGTGAGGTGCGAGCGGTGAAGCGTTTGACGTTCATGCGACCTCCCGCAGAGCCGTCTCAAGGCCGGTCAGCCCCCGCACAGCGGGTAGCGAGCGAAGGCGAGCGTGGGGGTTCATGCTGTACTTCCAATGATCGAACCGATGCGGATCGAATGGGTTTCAGGGATCTCGCTGTGGCCCAGCACCTTCAGTCGAGGTGCAGCGCGCCGCAGCAGCCGCGCCATGGGCGCGCGGATCAGGTCGGGCACCAGCAGGCAGGCCGGCAAACCCAGGTCTTCCTGACGGCGGGCGTTGTCGGCCGCGCTGCGGCTCAGCGTGTCGGCCACACCGGGGTCCAGCGCGGCGCCGTGGGGCGAGTTCAGGGCCTGGGTGACCAGGCGCTCGAGTTCAGGGTCCAGCGCGATCACGTCCAGCTCTTTCACCGGGCCGTAGATCTGCTGCACGATGGCCGGGGCCAGGTGCACGCGGATGCGGCGCGCCAGCTCGGCCGGGTCGGTCACGGTGGCGGCGTTTTCGGCCAGGCACTCGACGATCGAGCGCATGTCGCGGATGTGCACACCCTCTTCCAGCAGCAGTTGCAGCACACGTTGCAGGGTGGCAATTCCGACCATCTTGGGCACGACGTCTTCGATCAGTTTGGGGGCCAGTTTGGTGACGTGTTCCACAAGGGACTGGGTCTCGACCCGGCCCAGCAGACGCGCTGCGTTCACCTGCATCAAGTGTGAAAGATGGGTGGCCACGACGGTGGCGCAATCAACGACCGTAAACCCGGCCATTTGCGCCATCTCCTTGTGGCGCTCTTCGATCCACACCGCAGGCAGGCCGAAGGCGGGGTCGGTGGTCTTGGTGCCGGGCAATTGCTGCTGCACCGCAGCCGATACACCGCCCGGGTTGATGGCCAGGAACAGGCCCGGGTTGGCCTCGGCCTCACCCACCACCGCACCGCGCAGCGTGACGCGGTACATGCCCGGTTTCAGCTCCACCAGGTTGTCGCGGATGTGCACGGGCGGCGGCAGAAAACCCACGTCCTGCGCAAACTTCTTGCGCACGCCCTTGATGCGCGACAGCAGGTCGCCGTTGCGCGCCTTGTCCACCAGCGCGATGAGCCGGTAGCCCACCTCCAGGCCCAGCGTGTCCACCGGGGTCAGATCGTCCCAGCTGGCTTCGGCATTGGCCGGCTGCACGTCGGTGCCCATCGTGCGTTCGGGTTTCATGGCCTCGGTACGACGTTGTTTTGTCAGCTGCCAGGCCAGCGCACCCAGGCCACCGGCCACGAGCAGAAACACCAGGTGCGGCATGCCCGGCACCAGGCCCAGCAGGCCGACCACGCCCGCGGCCACGCCCAGGGCCTGCGGCGAGTCGAAGACCTGGCCGCGGATCTGCGTGCCAATGTCCTGTTCCTTGCCCACACGTGACACCACCATGGCGCTGGCCACGCTGATCAGCAGCGCCGGTATCTGCGCCACCAGGGCGTCGCCCACGGCCAGCGTGACGTAGCTGCTGGCCGCCTGACCAGCGCTCATGCTGTGCATCGACAGGCCGATGATGAAACCGCCGACGATGGTGATGAACAGGATCAGCAGGCCCGCCATCGCGTCGCCGCGCACAAACTTGCTGGCGCCGTCCATGCTGCCGAAGAAGTCGGCTTCTTCGGCCACTTCCAGGCGCCGCAGGCGGGCCATCTTTTCGTCGATGAGGCCGGCGTTCAGGTCGGCGTCGATGGCCATCTGCTTGCCGGGCATGGCATCCAACGCAAACCGCGCACCGACCTCGGCGATACGTTCAGCACCTTTGGTCACCACGACGAAGTTGATGACCACCAGGATCGCAAACACGATCAGGCCGACCGCGAAGTTGCCGCCGATGAGAAAGTGGCCAAAGGCCTCGATCACCTGCCCCGCCGCGCCGGGGCCGGTGTGGCCTTCCATCAGCACCACGCGCGTGGAAGCCACGTTCAGTGACAGGCGCAGCAGTGTGGTCACCAGCAGCACCGTGGGCAGCGCCGCAAAGTCCAGCGGCTTGACCATCTGCGCCGACACCATCATCACCACCAGTGCCAAAGCGATGTTGAAGGTGAACAGCAGATCCAGCACGAAGGCCGGCAGCGGCAACACCATCATGGCCAGCATCATCACCACGAAGGTCGGCAGCACCAACGCCTTGATGGCCGTGCCCCGGGCGCCGTCGTTGCCGCCGAACCACGCGTTCATCTGTTGCATCAGGCCGTTCACAGCTCAGGCTCCTGACGTGTTGTGGGCCTGCCGCTAGCAAGCGGCAGGCCTGCCTCAGGCGCAAGGCGCTGCGCAGGCAGGCCCTCACGACCATTGGCAGGATCCATGTCGGCCGGCACCTCAGGTACGGGCGCAAGGCCTGCCATGCCGCGGCCGGCGGCCATGGCGTCGCGCAGTTGGTAGACCCAGGCCAGCACCTGCGCCACGGCGCTGAACAGGCGCGCCGGCACTTCCTGGTCGACTTCGGTGTGGGCGTACAGCGCACGCGCCAGCGGCGGCGCCTGCAGCACCGGCACCTTGGCATCGCGCGCCAGATCGCGGATCTTCAGCGCCAGCAGGTCCGCGCCCTTGGCCACCACCTTGGGCGCGGCCATGGTCTTTTCGTCGTACTTCAGCGCCACGGCGTAGTGGCTGGGGTTCATCACCACCAGGTCAGCCAGCGGCACGGCGGCCAGCATGCGGCGGCTGGCCAGTTCGCGCATGCGCTGCTTCAGGCGGCCCTTGACCTCGACATTGCCTTCGACTTCCTTGAATTCCTTCTTCATCTCTTCGATCGACATGCGCAGGCGCCTCAGCAGCATGTGCCGCTGCAGCGGCACGTCGACCAGCGCAAACGCCGCCAGCAACCCGGCGATGAGCAACAGCCCACCCAGCACCAGGTCGGCTCCGGCGGCCAGCGCTGCGGGCAGCGGCATGGCCAGCAACTCGACGTGCTGCATCCAGTGCTGGCCCAGATAGACCGCGCCGATGGCGCCCATCAGCACGGCCAGCAAGCAGGCCTTCAGGGTATTGGTGAGCTGATCGACGCTGAACACACGGCCCAGGCCGCTGATCGGATCGACCTTGGAAAAACTGGGCATCAGCGCCTTGAGCGTGAAGTTCCAGCCGCCGCACAACACACCCGCGCCCAGCGCCACCAGCCAGACGGCGCCAAACAGCGGTGCCAGCAACACCAGCATCTGCAGGCCCATTTCGGCCAGGCGGTGCACCATCGAAGCCGGATCGGCCAGCGAAGCGGCGTCAAAGCGCAGCCCGGCGCGCAGCAGCACGCCGGCTTCGTCGGCGAAGGGCCGCGCGCTGAATGCCAGCAGCGCCACGCCCAGGCCGATGGCACCCAGATGGCCCAGGTCGCGTGAACGCGCAACCTGGCCGTCGGCACGCGACTTGTCGATCTTGCGCTGGGTGGCGGGTAGCTTGCGGTCTTGAGCGGATTCGGCCATGGCGGGGTGCAGGCAGCTTCAGCTGGATGCAAAAAGGGCTCCTCGAGGGAGCCCAGCCATGGTGCCGCGCAGCGGCGCAGACTTGAGGGGGAATAGAGGGGGGAAAGCGGGGCAAACGCGGGGCAAACGCGGGGCGAACGCGGGGCAAAAGCAGGGCAAAAGCAGAGCAGACGGCGCTGTGTTCAGCGCCCGTTTACATCTGGGTGCAAGGGCTCAGAACCCCAGGCTGGCCAGCAGGTCGTCCACTTCGCCCTGGTTGGTGACCACATCGGTGCGGCCTTCGGTGTTGACCACCGGGCCGTTGAGGATGCTGGCATCCACCTTCTCGCGCTGGTCGGCCGGCACCACCTGCACCAGCAGCTTGACCAGGCTGTCTTCCAGCTCATTGGCCAGGGCCACCACCTTGGCCACGACCTGGCCGGTGAGGTCGTGAAAGTCCTGCGCCATCATGATGTCGGTGAGGTGACCGTCGATGTTGGCCGTGTGCACCTCGACGTCCTTGACGAAGTTGAGCACCGCGCCACTGGCCACGGCCTTGACCGGGTCGGCGACGATGGCCTGCGCCATGTGGCGCGTGGCCTGGCTGATGGCGGCATGCTCAAGCTTGGCCCGGTCCACCGAGTTCAGCACCTTGTTGGCAGCCTCGGCGGTCTTGTTGGCGATGTAGTTCAGACGGCTTCGAGCATCGGGCAAGCCGTCGGTGGCGGTCTGCAGCTTGGGCATCACGCCCAGTTGCTGCATGGTGTCGTGCAGCAATCGCGTCAGCGTGCCGATCTGCTGGAACACGTCGGGTGAAACGGCCGGTTGATCGGCGGGCTTCAGGGTGTTGGCGTCATCCATCTTCATCTTGTGGTTCCCAGTTTCCGTCAGGCTGGCGTAGCGAGTTTTTGCAGGATCTTCTGCACTTTTTCTTCCAGCGTGGCCTTGGTGAAGGGCTTGACGATGTAACCCGCCGCGCCGCTTTGTGCGGCCAGCACGATGTCTTCCTTGCGCGCTTCCGCGGTGACCATCAACACGGGCAAGTGCTTCAGGCCTTCATCGGCCTTGACGGCCTTCAGCAGGTCAAAGCCGTTCATGTTGGGCATGTTGATGTCCGACACCACAAAGTCGTACTTGCCGGTCTTCAGCATGTTCAGCGCGACGACACCATCTTCGGCTTCGTCGGCGTTGTTGCAACCCATCTCCTTGAGCAGGCCGCGCACGATGCGGCGCATGGTGGAGAAGTCGTCGACGATGAGGAACTTCAGGTCGGTGGTGTTCATGGATGCTGGCCTTGGGCGATGGCTCGGAAAAGGAGAACTGCCGGGTTTATCGGTGGTCGGGGACCGGACTTGAGCCCAGGCCCTGTGGTGCCGCCACGGGCATGGCGGGCGGGTGCTCGAGATAAGTGCGGAAGACGCGGTCTTCGGCTTCACGGGTCATCACGATGATGCTGATGCGCCGGTTGGCCGGTGCCGCAGGGTCCTTGCGGTCGAGCGGGTGGCTGGCGGCCAGGCCTTGCACACGCAGCACCTGGTCTTCGGGCAAGCCCCCGGTCACCAGCTCACGGCGCGAGGCGTTGGCGCGGTCGGCGCTGAGCTCCCAGTTGCCATAACCGCGGTCGCCCGAACCGAAGGGCAACGCATCCGTATGGCCTTCCAGGGTCAAGCGGTTGGGCACCTCGGCCAACAGTCCGCCGACGGCGCGCAGCAGAGCGCGCATGTGCGGCTGGACCTGCGGGCTGCCGCTGGCAAACATGGGCCGCTGGTCGGCATCCAGGATCTGGATGCGCAGGCCGTCAGAGGTCATCTCCAGCAGCAGCTGAGAGGCCATGCCCTTGAGCTCGGGGTTGCCGGCCAAGGCCTGCTCGACCTTCTTGCGCAAGTCGTCCAGACGCGCCACTTCGGCGCGGATCTGCTCGGCCTTGAGCTGGTGCAGGTTGATGGTGTCGCGCGGCGCTTCTATGTCGCCGCGCTTGACCTGGCCGGTGGTGCGCGTCAGGTCTTGGCCGCCGCCCTTGACGACGTGGCTGGCATCACCCGCGCCCGAGCCACTGGCCAGCAGAGACAGCTTGAGCGGCGAAGCAAAGTAGTCGGCGATGCCTTTCTTGTCGCCCTCTGTGGTGCTGCCCAGCAGCCACATGAGCAAGAAAAAAGCCATCATGGCCGTCACGAAGTCGGCGTAGGCAATCTTCCAGGCGCCACCATGCACCGCATGACCGCCCTTCTTGATGCGCTTGATGATGATCGGCTGCAGCTTTTTTGCGTCTCCAGCCATTTAGTTGACCCCCGCCGTAGCGCCTTCGGCGCTGCCCCCCAGGGGGGCGCCGCTGGCGGCCCGGCTGAGCCGGTTCCGCGGCGGCCACTTGAGGGGCGCTTGGCTTTCAGCCTTGCTGGCCCACAGGGCCCCCAGCATCGCGGGCATCTCGGCAAGCATCATTTTTTGCCCTTCACGTGGGACTCGAGTTCGGTGAAGCTGGGGCGGTCGCCGCTGTACAGCACCTTGCGGCCGAACTCGATGGCCACCTGCGGCGCGTAGCCTTGCATGCTGGCCAGCAGCGTGGTCTTGATGCACTGCAGTTCCTTGCTGCCCTCTTCGACCTTCTGCTCCATCAGGCCCGCCAGCGGTTCCGCAAACGCATACGCCAGCAAGATGCCCAGGAAGGTGCCGACCAGGGCCGAACCGATCATCGCGCCCAGCACCGCAGGCGGCTGGCCGACGCTGCCCATGGTCTTGACCACACCCAGCACGGCGGCCACGATGCCGAAGGCCGGCAGGCCGCCGGCCACACGCTGCATCGCCGCCACGGAGGCATGCGCCTCGTGGTGATGCGTGTCGATCTCGCTGTCCATCAAGGACTCGATCTCGTGCGCGTTCAGGTTGCCCGACACCATCATGCGCAGATAGTCGGTGATGAATTCGGTGACGTGGTGGTCATTGCCCACCCCGGGGTACTTCTGGAACAGCGGACTGCTGTGCGGGTCTTCGACGTCTTTCTCGATCGACATCAGACCCTCTTTGCGCGCCTTCTGAAGGATGTCGAACATCAGCGCCAGCAGCTCCATATAGCGCGCTTTGGTGTACTTGCTGCCTTTGAAGCAGGACAAGGTGGCGGCGATCGTCGACTTGATGACCTTCATCTGGTTGTTGACCACAAAGGCGCCCAGCGTGGCGCCGCCGATCATGGCCATTTCCCAGGGCAAGGCCTTCATGATCGGGCCCATGTTGCCGCCGTGGGCGATGAACACCCCGAACACGCAACCGAGCACAACGACCCAACCGATGATGACGAACATGAACCGTATTCCGCGAGGACTGACTCAATGCAAGGCCCGTGGTGCGTGCCGGAATGGGACACGCACCCGACGGGGCATGTGGGGGTTATCGGCCGTGCTGCGCTGCGGTTGAGCCACGCTGGGCTGCGGCCTGGCTTGCGGGCTGGGCATCGGGCACTCGGTAGATCCACACCGGGCGTTGCCCCTGCCGCTGCAGACTGGCGTGCGGGGCCACGCCGTGGACCTGGAACTCCAGGCTCACCAGCCAGGAACCGGCCGCCATCTCGGCCTGGGCCTTGGCCCATGCACGCGGCATGCTTTCGGGCCGCTGGAAAACATAGACCAGGTCTTGCTGACCCCAGCCGTCGGCCCACATGTCAACGCGCCGCACCTGAGCCCAGGGGCACAGCAGCCGCGCAGCTGCGGCCAGCAGCGGGCTCCACTCCACACCCCGCAACTGCGCCTGTGGCCACAGGCCATGCAGCGCACGCAGGCCGTGGCCCAGGCCGCAGCCGGCGTCCAGCACAACGGTCGGCGCTGGCACGACCGTGTCCAGGCCCTGCAGCGCCTGCGCGGGCGTCGGAAAAAACGGCGCATCGCGCCAGGCGCGCAATGGGTAGACGACCAACAGCGGCAGCAGCAAGGCCAGCCAGGCCCAGGCTGGCCAGGCGTGGGCTGCCCCCAGCGCAAAAGCCGACAGCGGAAAGCCGGCCGCAGCGATGGCGCGGCGCCAACGCCCGCGACAGCCGGGCAGAACAAGCGCCAGCGCACCGCCGGTGGCCAAGCCAAGCCCCAGCGCCAAGGCAGGACCTGCATCCAGCGTGCGCACCAGCCACCAAACGGCCCAGGCGATTGCCCAGGCGAGAACAGCTGGAACGGGCCAGGGAAGGGCCCACGCCCGTCGCCGCTTGGACAGGTCCGTGGAGGTGGCAGCGTTCATTGCGTGCGTGCAGGTGGCAAAGTCCACCAGTGTGGCAATGGGCTGGCGCAGCAAGCGCGCAAGAAGCGCGGCATTCACCAGCCTGACATTGGCACTGCCAGCAAGACCCATGCGTCAACGGCGAATCTCAGCAACGCATGGCCAGCAGCCGTTCGTGAGGCGGCCGCACTTTCACCTGGCCCGGCGGCACCGCCGATCGCACCGTGTAACGGCGGTCGATGGTGTCGCGCAAGGCCGGTTCACCCAGCGGCGTGCCACTGGCCGACACCAGCGAGGCCACATAGGGCAAGTTGGCGCGGCGGCCTCGGGCCACCACGATGCCGATCTCGCCCGACACCAGTTCAACAAAGCTGCCCGGCGGGTACAGGCCCACGGCCTTGAGCAAGGCGCCGCCGATCTCGTCGGGCACACCCGTTGCACCCAGGCAGGCTTCACGCGCGGCCTGCACGGGCGACATCGGCACCCGTGTGGCGCGGCGGCTGATCTTGGCGGCAAAGATGTCCACCCGTCGCAGCAGGCGCGCCAGCTGGCGTTCGGGCGGCAGCTCGGCCAGCGGCGCATCGGCCAGCGTGGCGTCGTGGTGCAGCGCCACCACCGCGCAGCACAAGGGGTCGCCCAGGCCGCCTTCGGCAAGCCACTGTGCGCCCAGGCTGGCATGGGCGTCGATCTCGACGCGCATCTCGGGCGTGGGGCTCAGGTGGCTGGAAGCGAGCTGATCCTGCAGCCGCTGCATGGCCACGTTCATGGTCAATGCGGCGCGGCCCAGGCTGTCCACACGCGGCTGGCTCCAGCCCAGCAGCGGGCCGGCCTGTTCGCAGATCAGCATGGTCAACAGGGCGTGATGGCAGCTGTATTTCTGCGTCGAATGGCCTGCCTCGTAGACCAGGTGGTAAAGCGACGCGTCCAAGCGCTTCTGTGCAAGCTGCCGTGCGCGCACATGCACCGAGAACAAGCGCGAGCGCCAGTCGGCACTGGAGCGCAGCTCACGCAGCGCAGAGTCCAGGTGCGTAACGAGTTCCTGCCACTGCTCGGCCAGGCTCATGGCCGCGGGTGCCACGGTTTCGCGCGTGGAAGCGTTCTCGGGTCGCACCGCCACCACGTCCTTCAGCGGCGCGCCCTGACGAATGGCCTGGTCCATGGCCGCCGACAGACGGCGCACCCAGTCGGCGGATTCCGACTCGTCAGAGAACAGGGGCTGGCGGGACAGCTCTTCCAGCATCGACGTCGAGTCGATCACCTTGCCGGCGACGAGCAACAGCCGACCGGCGACGTCGCGGACCCCAAAGGGCAGCGGTTCGTTCAGGCGCAGGTACTGCGATGAGAAGGGGACGAGCTTCACAGTGAGGGGGCTGTCGGTCCTGGCGCACCGGATGGGCGCGCTGTCTTAGCGGATATCGGCCCTGGCCCTTGCAAGTTGAGCGCCCGCTGCCCCGGGGCATGGACGCGCCAAAAAAAACGGGCCCCGAAGGACCCGTTGAAAGCACAGATGACTGTGCCAGGAGGAGACGTGCAATGAATCAAGAACCTGTCTGCTGTATCGGCCTGCGCGGACATGAACTGAACCGTTGAACGTGAAGAAGTGCCGCCGCGGCGGCGTTGCGTCAGTGGGCAGCCGCGTCGACGCGGCTGTTGCCCAGTTGGATGGAACCGGCCAGCTTGCCCTTGCCGGCGCGCGCGGGTGGATTGCACAGGCCACACACGTAGTGACGCGCAATTTCGTGCGGGTGCGTCACGTAGTGACCACCGCACTTGCTGCAGGCGGTCATGGTGAGCATGCCGTTGTCAACGAACTTCACCAGGCGCCAGGCACGTGTCACGCTGAGCAGCGGCTCCAGGCCCTGCGACTGCATGTGTTCCAGGTACAGCTGGTAGGCCTTGATGACGGTGTCGATCTCGTCCAGCGCCGCCACCTTGTTCAGGTACTCGTGCATGTTCAGGAACAGGCTGGCGTGGATGTTGGGCTGCCAGGTCATGAACCAGTCGGTGGAAAACGGCAGCTGGCCCTTGCTGGGGCTCTTGCCGGCCACTTCCTTGTACAGGCGCAGCAGGCGCTCGTAGCTGAGGTCGGTTTCGCTTTCCAGCACCTGCAGGCGGGCGCCCAGGTTGATGAGCGTCACGGCGCGCTCGATCTGCCTGGCTTCGGTCAGGATGCTCTTGCTGCGTGCCATGTGTTTGTCCGTCCTGGATGGGTGTGTGTGTCTTGATCAAGGTCCTGGCACGGATGCGGCTTCGCCGGTCCGTCGCCAGAGCCCCCTCGGGGGGGGCGGCGACCGCTACGGAGCGTGGGGGCTCTCGTTATGCCGCTTCTTGATGGCGTCCGGCCATCAAGATCGACGCGTGCAGGCGGCTCATGCCGTCGTTGGCAGAGCCCTTGCCGTGGCTGGTGAGCAGGTTCCAAACCAGGTCGTCGTCCATGCGGAAGCGGCACAGCAGCGTGTTGCCGCCGGCGATCTTCATCATCTGCGCCGGCGTCAGCGTGCCGATGAGCGCCGCGGTGTCTTCGCTCACGCCCAGGCGAAACAAGGCCTGGTCGCGGTCGGTGCGGATCAGGCTTTGCGCCAGCATCAGGTACGACAGGTTGGCTTCGCGGATTTCGGCAAGGATCTGTTCAGAGGTCATGGTCGTGTGCTTTGCTGTAGGGGGGTGGGCGGGAGTCGATGGAATGGACTGTAGAGAGTTGAAATGCACCCGCACATCAGGCCAGTTCCGTGGCTGCAGTCCAGCTTCTTCCACCTGCCTTGTCAGACAAATTCCTACACGCTGCGCCAGGTGTGACACCTGTCACAAGCGGCGACCACCCGGACCCGCAAAGACGCGGGCCCCGTGGTGCTGGACAGCGCCACGGGGCCCGGCAAACCGGCGCAGGGGTCAGAAGCTGTACTTCAGACTGGCGTAGAACGTGCGCCCACGCGGATCGGTGTAGGTGGGGTCGTAGGTGGACAGGAAGTAGTAGCTCTGGTTGGAGAACGGCGGGTCGGTGTCCAGCAGGTTGTTGATGCCGGCGCGCAATTGCAGCTGCTTGCTGAGTGCCCAGGAACCCGACAAGTCCCACAGCGAATAGGCGTCCACCTTGCGCGCTGCCGTGTTGGGCAGATAGCTGTCATCGGTATAGCCGCTGTAGTAGGTGTTGCCCAGCGTCAGGCCAAAGGCGCCCAGGCTCCAGTCGGCACTGACGCGGTGGCGCCAGCGCTGGATGACCTGGTCGTTGAGGAAGCGGCCGACGTTGCTGACCATGGGCTCCAGCTTGCCGAACTGGCGTTCGTACTCCAGCACGTAGGTGCCGCTGACGTTGGCGCCGAAGCGGCCCACTGCCGTGGCACCGCCGCGCCAGCTGGCTTCGAAGTCCAGGCCCGATGTGTTCAGGCGGCCCTGGTTCTCTTTCTTCAGCAACACGGTCGGGAAGTCGTCAGCCGGATCCCGCGTGATGTACTGGGCATAGCGTGTCGGGTTGGCCAGGATGGTCTTTTCGTAGAGGTCGCTGATGACGTCCTTCTTCTTGATGTTCCAGTAGTCCACGCTCAGGCTGATGTCGCGCATGGGCTCGAAGACGATGCCCAGCGAGAACTGCTGCGACTTCTCAGGCTTCAGGTCGGGATTGGCCAGCTTGATGGTGGGGTACTGCTCGAAGCTGTCGTACACGGCGTCGTAGATGAAGGCCGGACTGGTGCCGTAAGAGGTGGGGCGGTAGAGCTCGCTGAAGGACGGCGCTCGAAAGCCGGTACCGGCCGAAGCACGCAACAGCACCGTCTTCATCGGCTGCCAGCGCAGGCCGACCTTCGGATTGACGCTGTCGCCGATGCCTTGGTACCTGTCGTAGCGCAGGGCGAATTGCGCCTCCAACTCTTGGGTGAAGGGCGCGTTCAACTCCGCGTAGGCCGAGGCGATGTTGCGTGCGTTGCTGGTCGCCACCAGCGGCGGGTTGGAGCCGCTGCTGTCGCGGTCACCGGCGATGTTGTTGGCCAGCAGCAGCGCCGAGGGCGTGAACTTCTGCGTCTCGCGGCGCAGTTCGGCACCGAAGGCCACGCCCAGGCTGCCACCGGGCAACTGCATCAGCGTGCCGGTGACCTTGGCGTCGATGCCCGTAGTCGTGCCTTCGGACTGGCGCGCCACATCGTTGATGCGCAGCGAATCGATCAAGGCCTTGCCCGCGGCGTTGGAAGGACCGAAGACGTTGATCTGCCCACCGCGCAGCGCTGTCGCAAACTCGCTGAACAGAAAGTAGCCGTTGACGTACTTGTCCGCCACCTTGTTGGCGGCGTAGCTCACGGCGCTGCTGTAGTCCCAGTCCTTGCCCAGCGTGCCGTTGATGCCGGCGACGACCCGGTTGGCGTCGCTCTTGACCTCGTTGCTGCGGTTGCCCGCTTCGGTGGCACGCACGCGCACGTCAAACGTGCTGCCGTTGGCAATGGGCCGGGGCAAATAGGGGTTGATGGCCGCAAAGGTCACGCCACCCACCGTGGTTGGGTTGGGTGACAGCACGTACAGCGTCTTGGCACGCGCGGCCAGCACCTCTGCAAAAGCCTGCGTGGTGGCATTGACCTGGAATACACCACGGCCCAGGAACGACAACTTGTCGGCATCCGGATAGATCTCGGTGTCGGACATGTAGTCGTAACCGCAGGCCTGCGTGCCGACCAGCGTGGTGTAGACCGAAGCCGGCGGGTTGCAGCCCGGCGCGAACAGGTTCACGGTGCGCTGGTTGTATGGCGCGCCACTGAAGCTGTAGCCCGCCGCGTTGATGGCTGCGAGCTGCGCTGCGCGTGTCGTGCTGTTGCCGGACAAGCGCAGGTTGGCGGGGTAAGGCCGGCTCGACAGGTAGTAGGGCACCGTCTCGGCCAGCGGCCGCTCCTGGATGAACTTGCGCTGCGTGCTGCGCAAGGAATCCAGCTGCTGCACATCCAGCACCCCCATGATGTTGAAGCGGTCGGTGTCGAGATTGCCAAAGCCGCCACTGACCGTACCGGTGCGCTTGCCAGCGCCACCTTCCTGTGTGCCCGAGGCATAGACGCCGATCTCCGCGCCCTGGTAGTCGCGCCGCGTGATGAAGTTGATGACGCCGCCGATGGCATCGCTGCCGTAGATCGCAGAAGCGCCGTCCTTGAGCACTTCGACGCGCTGGATGGCACCGGCCGGAATGCTGTTCAGGTCCACGCCGGCAGCGTCACCTGGCGAGGCAAAGTTGGCCAGGCGTCGTCCGTTGAGCAGCACCAGCGTGCTGCTGACACCCAGGCCACGCAGGTTGGCGCCGTTGAAACCGCGCTGGCCGCCGGTGTTGTCGGTGATGCTGGCGCCGTCGGTCAGTTGCGCCGCGCTGGCGCTGATGTTGCGCAGCAGTTCCGCCGCCGTCGTGACGCCGGACTTGTCGATGTCGGCGCGCGTGATGGTCTGCACCGGCAGCGCGGTTTCATTGGCCAGACGCTTGATCGACGAACCGGTGATTTCCACGCGTTGCGTATCAGCCTGGGCCAGTGCTGCTTGGGCGGCAAGCAGCCACATGGCGACGGCGGCGGCCTGGGCAACGGGCTTGAGGGTCGGTTGGATGGCAGGCATGCGGTGATCCTTGTGGCGCTGGAGGGCGGCCGGTTTGATGACAACGGAGGGTCGTTTCGCGGCGAACGACTGAGACGAACTCTAGGCACGCACCCCAGCCTTGCCTACGGGGCGCAGGAGCAGCGGTCGCGCCACGGCAAGTCGGTGTCGCTTGGCGCCAAGTCGGCGTGGCCCGCGTGCGCATGGGGGTGACAAGATGCGCACCCATGCCGATGCCTTCCACCTCATGCCCGCGCGCGGCCTTGAGCCGTCGTGCGGCGTCCCGCGCCGCTGCGCTGTTGTTCGTCGCTGCGCTGTTCGTCGCCGCTGCGCTGCTGCCTGCGCTTGCGCAGGCACAGGGCATCACGGTGGCCGTGGGCGGCGCGCTGCAGGACAGCAACCACGCGCTGTGGATGCACCTGGTGCAGTTGGTTCAGCGCGAGCCGGTGGCAGCAGGCAGCAGCGTCGACAACTCGCGCGCCTGCTACAGCATCGTCACCATCGCTTCGGCAGACCCGGATGCCAGCGCCAAGCGCGTGGCTGCCAACCTGGCGCGCCAGGGAGGGCGTTCCCAGCACCTGCGAGTGGGCCCGCGCATCGAAGGGCAGGACGTGACGGCCGCCGTGCACGACCCCCAGTGGGTGCAGGCACTCCGCCGCTGCCGCGGCGTCTATATGACCGGCGGCGCGCAGGCGCGGCTGATCGACACGCTGCAGCCGCAGGGCCGCGCTACGCCACTGCTGCTGGCCATGCGCGCGCTGTGGCAGGAAGGCGGGGTGGTGGCGGGCAGCAGCGCCGGGGCCGCGGTGCTGAGCGACGTGATCTTCCGCGACGCGCCCGACCCGCTGGCCGTGATGAAAGGCCGTTTGCGCGAGGGCATCGAGTGGGACCACGGCTTTGCCTTCGCGCCGACCAGCGTGCTGCTTGACCAGCACGCCGTGCGCCGCGGCCGCATCGGCCGGTTGCTGCCGCTGATGCAGTCGCGTGGCGTGCCGGTTGGCGTGGCGGTGGAAGAAAACTCGGCCGCGCAGTTCCAGGGGCAAGAGGTGCTGGCCCTGGGCGCGCGAGGCCTGCTCATTGCCGACATCAAGTCGGCGTCTGGCGCGGCGTCTTGCGCGGCATCCTGCGCGGCATCTGGCCCGACCGCCGGCCCCTTCGAGCTGCGCGGCGCCAGGCTGCACTGGCTGGAACACGGTGACCGCTTCGACCTGGCCACGCGCACGGTCAAGCCTTCGGCCCGCAAGCTGGCCGGCACGCTGCTGCAGCCGCTGTCGCCCCAGCACCGCGGCTACCTGCCCGGACCCTGGTTCTATGCCGACATGCTGGGCGACGGTGTGGTCGTGACGGCCATGACACGGCTGGTGGACGGCGACCAGCCCGAACAGCGTGGACTGTCCTTCTCCGCCTCGCCGGCCGCCGACGACCCTGCGCCCGATCTGGCTTTCGAGTGGCGCCTGTGGCTGGACGAAGGCACCCGCGGCTGGCTCATCACCAGCCCCGAGGGCTACACCCTCAGCGGCGTGCGATTGGATATCGTGCCGGTGCGGGTGAATCAGCCTTTGTACCGTCCGCTCACGCGCACACTCACGCGCACACTCACGCTCACGCTCACGCGCACGCTCACGCCCACGCACACGCCGACCCGGCACAAGCCATGAAACCCAGCCGCAGCCATTGCCGGTGATCAGCCCCCAACGCCACGGCTTTGTGCTGCTGCCCCGCTTTTCGCTGCTGGCGCTGGCGGGCGCGACCGACGCCCTGGCCGCTGCCAACGACGTGCTGGAACAGGCCGCCTACAGCACCTTCACACTCAGCCTGAACGGTGCGCCGGTTCGCGCCGCCTGCGGTACGCGCGTTGTGCCCAACCATGCGCTGTCCGATGCACCGCCGATGGACGCCGTGTTCGTGGTCAGCGACCTGCCCTACCCCGACGCCGTGCGCGACGAGCACGCAGCGCTTCACACCTTCTTGCGCGGCCAGGCCGCCGGCGGACGCCTGCTGGGCGGCATCGGCACGGGCGCGGCAGTGCTGGCGCAGGCCGGCTTGCTGGGCAATCACCGCGCCACCTTGCATTGGGCGCTGGGGCAACAACTGGCGGCAGCACATGCCGACGTGGTGGTCTCGTCCAACGTCTATGAGATCGACAGTGGCCGCCTGTCATGCACCGGCAGCACCGCCAGCCTGGACCTGATGCTGGCCTGGCTGGGCCAACGCCACGGCCAGCGCGTGGCTCAGGCGTTGCTGGCGCACTTCGGCCTGGAGCGGCTGCGCGCACACGATGAAAAGCAGCGCGCGCCGGTGGCAGCACGCACTGGCCTGTCCAGTGCCAAGCTCACCGAAGCGGTGTCGCTGATGGAAGCCAACCTGGGCGAGCCGCTGCCCACTGAAGACATCGCGCAGTTGGTGGGCGTGTCGCGCCGCCAACTCGAACGGCTGTTCAAGCAGCACCTGGACGAGCTGCCCAGCCGCTACTACGCAGAACTGCGGCTGGCACGTGCACGCCGTCTGCTGCAGCAGACGAGCCAGTCGATCCTGCAGATTGGCCTGGGCTGCGGCTTTTCATCGGGCTCGCACTTCAGCAATGCCTACCGCGCCCGCTTCGGGCGCACGCCACGCGAAGAGCGCAGCCAGCGCGCCGCCGCCTGGCGCGACCACACGGAGACCCCAAGCCCATGAATCCTCAAGACCTGCTCTTCAGGGCCGCGGGCCCGCAAGACCTGGATGCCTTCGAGCGCATCGCGGCGGCCAGTGCCACCGGCATCACCACGCTGCCTGCCGACCGCACACTGCTGCGCGAGAAGCTCGAACGGTCGGCACAGGCATTCGCCTCGCTGGACGACAGCAGCGGCGAGGAGATCTACCTCTTTGTCGTCGAAGACCTGGCCGCTGCCGGCGGGCCCCGCGTGGTGGGCACCAGCGGCATCGCCGCCAGCGCCGGTTTTGCCGACCGCTTCTACAGCTACCGCAACGAGATGATCGTGCATGCCAGTGCCGCTCTGCATGCCAGCAACCGCATCCACACGCTGCACCTGTGCCACGACCTCACGGGGTACACGCTGCTGACCAGCTTCTACATCGAGCCCGCCTATGCCGACACGCTGGCACCGCAGCTGCTGTCGCGCGCCCGCTTCCTGTTCATCGCCGAGTTTGCCGACCGCTTCTCGGACCGCATCGCCGCCGAGAGCCCGGGCCTGAGCGACGACAGTGGCCGTTGCCCCTTCTGGGACGCCGTGGGCCGACGCTTCTTCGACATGGACTACCCGCAGGTGGAGCGCCTCACCGGCGGCCGCAGCAAGGCCTTCATTGCCGAACTGATGCCACACACGCCCATCTACGTGCCGCTGCTGCCCGAGGCCGCGCAGTGGGCCATCGGGCAGCTGCACCCAGTGGGCGAGCTGCCGTTTTCCATCCTGCTGGACGAGGGCTTCGACACCGAGACCTACGTCGACCTCTTCGATGGCGGGCCCACTGTCGACGCGCGTGTGTCGATGGTCAAGACCGTGGCCCGCTCGCGGCCGGTGACGGCTGACGGCGCAATCGAGAAGCACGGCACGGACGGCACGGACAGCACGGGCAGCGATGACAGCGCAGGGGCCTTGCGGGGCGCAGGGGAAGGCTGGCACCTCGTCAGCAACACGCGGCGTGGCCAGTTTGCCGCGGTGCTGCATGCCGGCCCTGCCGCGCTGGCGCCCAGCGCACGCCGGCTGCTGGGCGGCGACGATGCCGCCCCGCTGCGGGTGGCGGCGCTGGACCTTGTCACCCCGCACGGAGAAGCCACATGAAGCCCCTGCATGTGCGCGAAGCCCGCGCTGACGATCTGCCGCTGCTGACCGACTGGCTGGGCCGCCGTGTCGAGCTGCCCGCCGCGCCACATGAACGGCTGCTGCTGGCCGGCTGCGACGACCCCGTGCTGCCACTGCGTGCCACGCTGCGCCTGGTGCCCGCCATCGGCCTGGCCCTGCCCCGCGTGGCCTACCACGTGGGTTGCACGGTTCACGCGGCACCGGAACTGGGCCTGTTCCACCGCCAGCGCACGCTGCTGCTGGGGCACGACCACACGGGCGCCAGCGAGCTGGCCGATATCGCCTGGCCGCAGCACGAAGTGCCACTGGCCGAGCAGGCCCTGGCGCTGCATACGCTGGTGCAAGCCGCGCTGCAGCACATCGGCCGCGCACGCGCGCGCTACGCGCAGCGCCTGGTGGCCGAGCTGCCGGGCCCGCGTGACGCCGCCGGTCAGTCGCCTTTCTGGTTCGGCCTGGGCCGGCACTTCTACAGCGGCGATCCAGCAGCCGCCGCGGCCGCACACGGGCCCGTCTGGCGCAGCCATGTCGCTTCGCTGCTGCCGCGCCACCTGCTCTACACCTCTTTCCTGCCGGCGGCCGCCGAAGCGGCGGTGGCCCAGGTGCGCGATGGGGCCCTGGTGCTGCGCGAGGTGCTGGAGGACGCCGGCCTTCGCTACGGGCACCACGTCAACGTCGAAGACGGCGGGCCGGTGCTGGAGGCGGAAATCGACGACCTGCCGGCGGTGCGGCAGTCACAGAGCCGCTGAGACGTCGCAAGCCCTCACGCCAAATGCGCGCCGGGCGCCATCCCGGGCCTATGCCCGCTCAATGCGGGCATAGGCGGAATGATTGTGACCTCGAGGATGTCCGGGGGGACATCCTCGAGGCCGCAATGTTCCTCGCGCCGAAGGCGCGCCGGGCGCAAGCCCGGGCCTATGCCCGCTCAATGCGGGCATAGGCGGAATGATTGTGAATGGACTCGAAGTTCTCGACGTCCACGCTGTACCGCCCCACCCGCATATCGGCGTTCAGCGCCAGCGCCACGTCACGCACCAGGTCTTCGACAAACTTGGGGTTTTCGTAGGCACGCTCTGTCACCCACTTCTCGTCGGCACGTTTGAGCAGCGGCCAGATCTCGCAGCTGGCTGCGTCTTCGGCAAAGCGCACCAGCTGTTCCCACGGCAGCGTGTCCTGAACCTCGACTCGGATCGTCACCAGCGAACGCTGGTTGTGCGCGCCGTAGTCCGAAATCTCCTTGCTGCAGGGGCAAAGGCTTTTCACCGGCACCGCCACTTCGGCCCAGATGGACGTGACACCGGCACGGGTCTCGGCAATCCAGCGGCCCTGGTAGTCCAGCAGGCTTTGCACACCCGACACCGGCGCCCGCTTGCGCAGGAAAAAGCTGAAGGCGGCCTCGATTCGGCCTTCGTCCGCGCCCAGCTTGTCCAGCATGGCGGCGTGGCGGCAGCGCAGCATGGCGGCGTCGACGGGCGCATCCAGCGCGTCCAGCCAGGCCACGAAGCGCGACATGTGGGTGCCCTTCTTGTCGGCGGGCAGCGCCACGTCCAGGCTCCACAACGCAGCCGTGGATTGCACCCCACCTGCCACGTTGAGCTGCAGCGGGTAGCGCACGTCTTTCACACCCACGCGCTGGATGGCCAGGTGGCGGTCATCGGGCGCACTTTGGATGTCGGGGATGTGCAGGGCGTCGGTGAGGTTCGTCATGAGGGTCGCAAGAATGCCACCGTTTACCCGCCGACAGCGTCGCGCGGATTACACGACGCCATTCGGCAAACTTGAATGGCGGGCGGCTTCAGCTGTTGACAGCGGCCAGCGTGGGGCGGCCCCCAAAGCGCTGCAGGATGGATGTTTCGATGCCCGCTGCATCCAGCCCGCACATCGACAGCAGCTTGCCCGGTTCGCCATGTTCGATGAAACGGTCGGGCAGGCCCAGCACCAGCGTGGGCACCGAGACACCGGCCTCGGACAGGCACTCCAGCACCGCGCTGCCGGCGCCGCCCATGGTGCAGCCCTCTTCGACCATGACCAGCGCGTCGTGCGTGCGCGCCAGCTCCAGCACCAGTTGCTCGTCCAGCGGTTTCACAAAGCGCATGTCGGCCACCGTGGCGCCCAGCCGCTGGGCTGCCGCCAGCGCCGGGTGCAGCATCGTGCCGAAGGCCAGGATAGCGATGCGGCTGCCGTGTTGTCGCACAACGCCCTTGCCCCAGGGCCAAGCGGTGAGCGCGGCCTCGATGGTCGCGCCCACGCCGGCACCACGCGGGTAACGCACGGCCACCGGGGTGTCCTGCCGGAAGGCCGTGGTCAAAGCCTGGCGGCATTCGTTTTCGTCGCTGGGGGTCAACATGCTGCAATTGGGGATGCAGCGCACGTAGGCGATGTCGTAGGCCCCGGCGTGGCTGGCGCCGTCAGCGCCCACCAGGCCGCCACGGTCCAGCGCAAACACCACCGGCAGGTTCTGCAGCGCGACGTCGTGGATCAGCTGGTCGTAACCGCGCTGCAAGAAGGTGCTGTAGATGGCCACGACCGGCTTCAACCCTTCGCAAGCCAGGCCGGCGGCAAAGGTGACGGCATGCTGCTCGGCGATGCCCACGTCGTGGTACCGCTTGGGAAAGCGCTTGTGGAATTCGACCATGCCTGAGCCTTCGCGCATGGCCGGCGTGATGCCCACCAGGCGCTCGTCGGCCTCGGCCATGTCGCACAACCACTGGCCGAACACTTGCGTGAACGTGGGTTTGCCGGGCTTGCTGGGCGCAAAACCCTCGGCCGGGTTGAACTTGGCCGACGCGGCGTGGTACTTCACCGGGTCGGCTTCGGCCAGCTTGTAGCCGTAGCCCTTCTTGGTGACCACGTGCAGGAACTGCGGGCCCTTTTTGGCGCGCAGATTTTCAAGCGTGGGAATCAGCGCGTCAAGATCGTGGCCATCGATGGGGCCGACGTAGTTGAAGCCGAACTCTTCAAAGATGGTGCCGGGAACGACCATGCCCTTGGCGTGCTCTTCAAAGCGGCGGGCCAGTTCAAACAGCGGCGGCGCGTTTTTGAGCACCGCCTTGGCACTTTGCCGTGCAGCTTCGTAGAAGTTGCCGCTCATCAAGCGCGCCAGGTACTTGTTCAACGCGCCCACGGGCGGGCTGATCGACATGTCGTTGTCGTTGAGCACCACCAGGATGTCGGCGTTGGCCCCTTCGTGGCTGACACCGGCGTTGTTCAGCGCCTCGAAGGCCATGCCGGCACTCATGGCACCGTCGCCGATGACGGCCACCGACTTGCGGTCCTCGCCCTTGAGCTTGGCCGCCACCGCCATGCCATAGGCTGCGCTGATGCTGGTGCTGCTGTGCGCCGTGCCGAAGGTGTCGTATTCACTTTCGTCGCGACGCGGAAAGCCGCCGATGCCACCCCGCTGCCGCAACGTGTGCATGCGGTCGCGGCGGCCGGTCAGGATCTTGTGCGGGTAAGTCTGGTGGCCCACGTCCCAGACGATGCGGTCGTAGGGGGTGTTGAAGACGTAGTGCAGCGCCACGGTGAGCTCCACCGTGCCCAGGTTGCTGCCCAGGTGGCCGCCGGTCTGGCTGACGGTCTGCAGCACGAAGTCGCGCAGTTCAGCGGCCACCACATCCAGGTCTTGCCGCGGCAGGCGCCGCAGGTCGGCCGGGCTGTCGATCTTCTTCAGCAATCCACTCATGCTCATCAGCTTTCGCGCTCCACCACTTTGTCGGCCAGCACGCCCATCAGGGACGCCGCCTCGCCCAGCCCGCTGCGGGCCAGGGCCTCGTGGGCCTGCTGGCGCAGGTCCAACGCGTAGCGCCGGGCGGCGTCCAGGCCCAGCACCGACACATAGGTGGGCTTGTTGTTGTCTTGGTCCTTGCCGGCGGTCTTGCCCAGCGTCGCAGCCGACTGTGTCACGTCCAGGATGTCGTCCACAACCTGGAAAGCCAGGCCGATGGCCGCGCCGTAGTCCGACAGCGCCTGCCAGGTGGCCGGCGCGGTGTGGCCACAGGCTGCGCCCATCAAGACACTGGCCTGCAACAGGGCGCCGGTCTTGCGCCTGTGCATGTCACGCAGTTGGGCCTCGTCCAGCCCGCGGCCGATGCTGGCCAGGTCGATGGCCTGGCCGCCGGCCATGCCGGCGTGTCCGGCAGACCGGGCCAGCAGCGCCGTCAGGCGGGCCTGCAGCGTGGGCGCCATGCCGTCGTCAGGCGTCAGAACCTCAAAGGCCAACGCCTGCATGGCGTCGCCGGCCAGCATGGCCTGCGCTTCGCCATACCTCACGTGCACCGTGGGCTTGCCGCGGCGCAAGACATCGTTGTCCATGCAGGGCATGTCGTCGTGCACCAGGGAATAGGCATGGATCAGTTCCACGGCCACGCCGGCGCGCAGCGCTGCTTCACGGTCACCGGCCACGGCGCGGCAGGCGGCCAGCACCAGCAAGGGGCGCAGGCGCTTGCCGCCATCCAGCACGCCAAAACGCATGGCCTGGCCCAGACCGGCGGGTGCATCGGCGGGCACCCAGTTTTCGAGCGCGGTTTCCACAGCGATCAATTCGTCACGCGCCCACGCCTGTGCTTCGGCAACAGCACATCGGGTATGAGGTTCGGGCGCGTTCACGCAGCGGTCCAGGGCTTGAGCTTGCCCTCATCGAGCAGCTGAACCTGATCCTCGACCGCTTTGAGCCGTGCGCGGCAGAAGGCCAGCAACTCGGCGCCGCGCTTGTAGCCGTCCAGCAACTGGTCCAGTGGCAGCTGGCCACCTTCCATCTGCTGCACCAGGCGGTCCAGCTCGGACAGGGCCTGTTCGTAGCTGGCGGGCTCTTTGGGGGTGGTGACTGCGCTGCGGGCCATTTCGAGAGATGAAATCTGTCGGGCATTCTAGACAATGCACGGGCCTTGGCTGTCAGCGGAGGCTGCAGGGGGCCCGATCCCATGGACGGCCAAATAAAAGGTCGTCGCCCGCCCGCTAGAATCGATTGTCGCTTGCACCCCTCTGGGCTCTGCAACGCCGTCATGTCTGCGACGTCATTGAGCCGGGTGCCAGCCCGCCAGACGGTCGAATGTCCTTTTGCCAAGGAGGATCCGGTCGGATCATGTCGGACCTGAGCCTGAGTCTTGAATCACTGGAGCGCAGCCGCTCCCAACTCCCGGTCACCAGCTACTTTGACGAGGATCTGTTCCAGCGCGAACAGGCCCTCATCTTTCAGCATTCGCCGCGCTACCTGGGGCACGAACTGGCCGTGCCCGAGGTGGGCGACTACCTGACGCTGCTGCAGGAAGGTGAAGGCCGGGCGCTGGTGCGCACCCGCGACGGTATCGAGCTGGTGTCCAACGTGTGCCGCCACCGCCAGGCCATCATGCTCAAGGGCCGGGGTCAGACGCAGCAGCACATCGTGTGCCCACTGCACCGCTGGACCTACGACCTGCACGGCCGCCTGGTGGGCGCGCCGCATTTCGAACAGGACCCGTGCCTGAACCTGCGCAACTACCCGGTACAAAATTGGCACGGCTTGTTGTTCGAACACAACGGGCGCGACGTGGTCAAGGACCTCGCTGGCCTGGGCCCCCATGCCGATCTGGACTTCAGCGGTTTTGTCTTCGACCGCGCCCATGTGCATGAGTGCGACTACAACTGGAAGACCTTCATCGAGGTCTACCTCGAGGATTACCACGTCGGCCCCTTCCACCCCGGCCTGGGCCAGTTTGTCAGCTGCGAAGACCTGGCCTGGGAGTTTGGCCGTCACCACTCGGTGCAGACCGTGGGCGTGAACAAGGCGCTGGCCAAGGCCGGTTCGCCGGTCTATCAGCGTTGGCAGCAAGAGGTCATGAAGTTCCGCAGCGGGCAGCCACCGCGGCACGGCGCCATCTGGCTGACCTACTACCCCACCGTGATGGTGGAGTGGTACCCGCACGTGCTGGTGGTCAGCACGCTGTTCCCGCGCGGCCCGCGCAAGACACTGAACCTGGTGGAGTTTTTCTATCCCGAAGAGATTGCCGCCTTCGAACGTGACTTCGTCGATGCTCAACAGGCCGCTTACATGGAAACCTGTGTCGAGGACGACGAGATCGCGCTGCGCATGGACGCCGGCCGCCAGGCCCTGATGGCACGTGGCGACGACGACGCCGGGCCCTATCAAAGCCCCATGGAAGACGGCATGCAGCAGTTCCACGAGTGGTACCGCCGCGAGATGGGGCTGGACCCGTCCTCGGCCGCCAACTTCACCTGATGCCAGGCCAGGCTGTGCCGCGGTGACCGCGCCGTGGCTGATGATCGGCGCGTCCTTGCTGTTCGCGCTGATGGGCGTTTGTGTGAAGCTGGCCTCCACACAATACGGCGCGGGCGAGATCGTGCTGTACCGATCGATGGTTGGCCTGGTCATGATGCTGGGTGTGATGCGCTGGCGGCGCATCAGCTGGCGCACACGGGTACCGGCCATGCACTTCTGGCGCAGTGTCAGCGGCGCCACGGCGCTGTGCCTGTGGTTCTTTGCCATCGGCGGCCTGCCGCTGGCCACGGCCATGACGCTCAACTACATGTCCTCGGTTTGGATCGCGCTGTTCCTCATCGGCGGCTCGGTGCTGCTGGCACCTGACCGCGGTGGCTCGGCCCAGGTGGATGGCCGCCTGGTGGCTGCGGTCTTGACCGGCTTTGCCGGTGTGGCGTTGGTGCTGCGACCCACCATCGACCAGGAGCAGTTGTGGTTCGGGCTTGTCGGCTTGGGCTCGGGCCTGCTGGCGGCCACGGCTTACTTGCAGGTGACGGCGCTGGGCCGCGTCGGTGAACCGGGCGAACGGGTGGTGCTGTACTTTTCGATCACCGGCATCGTGTTCGGTGCCGCCATCGCGCTGGCCATGGGCGGCCTGAATGGCCACAACCTGCGCGGCGTGACGCTGCTGGTGGCCATCGGTGCGCTGGCCACCACGGGGCAGTGGATGATGACGCACGCGTACGGCACCGGCGCGACGCTGGGCCTGGCAGCGCTGCAGTATCTGGGTATCGTGTTCGCTTTCCTGCTGGGCATGCTGGTGTTCGACGAGCAGTTGACGCCGATGTCGGGCGTGGGCATGGTGCTCATCATCGCGGCCGGCGTGGCCGCCACCCTGCTGCGGCCGCGACCCCGCAGCGACATCGCTGCCCCCACCGAAAATTGAAAGTTCCATGACAAACACAACGCTGATCTCCGCCGCCGAACTGCTGGCCCTGCAGGCCGCCGGACAGCCGCTGGTGCTGCTGGACTGCGGCTTCGACCTGGCCGACACCGCCGCGGGTGAACGGGCCTACGCAGCCGGTCACCTGAAGGGCGCCCGGCATGTGCACCTGGACCGCGACCTGTCGGGCGCCAAGACCGGCGGCAACGGCCGCCACCCCTTGCCCGATCGCGCTTTGCTGGCGGCGCGCGCCGGCAACTGGGGCATCACACCTGATGTGCAGGTGGTCTGTTATGACGACCAGGGCGGCGTCTACGCGGCCCGCGCCTGGTGGCTGCTGCGCTGGCTGGGCCATGGCGCCGTGGCGGTGCTCAACGGTGGCCGCGGCGCCTGGGCAACCGCGGGCGGTGCGCTCACCACCGATCTGCCCGCCCCCGCCCCCGCCCCCGCCCCTGCGCCGCAGCCGCCCTACCCGACCCTGGCGCCTGCCATGCCCACCGTGGATACCGCCGCGCTGAAAGAGCGGCTGGATGCGGTGACCTTGCTGGACGCCCGCGCGCCCGAGCGCTTTCGTGGCGAGGTGGAACCGCTGGACCCCGTGGCTGGCCACATTCCGGGCGCGCAATGCCGCTTCTTCAGACTCAACCTGGCAGCTGATGGCCGATTCAAGTCTGCTGAGCAGTTGCGCCAGGAGTTTGCCGCTCTGTCCAGACCCCATGCGCAGTCGCCTGTTGTGCACCAGTGCGGCTCGGGCGTGACGGCCTGCCACAACCTGCTGGCCATGGCCCACGCCGGCCTGGAGCCCGGTGCGCTGTACCCGGGTTCCTGGAGCGAGTGGTGCAGCGACCCGGCCCGGCCAGTCGCACGCGGCTGAGCCAAGCCCCGGCTTTGGGGCCGGCGCTTGACGCCGGTCAACATGCGCCGGCACCGGAGCGGAACACTTGGGGCTGCCGCTGCGGCCTGAGCACAGGCCGCAGGCAGCAGACCCTTCCACTCCAGGAGTCCACGTGTACAAGCGCATTCTCTTTCCCACCGACGGTTCGGACATCACGTCCAAGGCCCTGCAATCGGCCATCGGCATGGCCAAGCTGTGCGGCGCAGAGTTGCATGTGCTTGCCGTCAAGGAGCCCTTCCCCTACAGCGCCATCTCCGAGATGCAGCCGGTGCCACCACAAGAGTTTTTCGATGCCCAAGAGCGTGTGGCCTCGACCCGTGTGAAGGCGGCAAGCGATGCGGCCACGGCCGCTGGTGTGGTCTGCCAGGGCCACACGGTGGAAGCGGTGCACCCCTGGGAGGCCATCCTGGACCATGCCCAGGCGCAAAGCTGCGACCTGGTGGTCATGGCCTCACACGGACGACGCGGTGTGGCGGCGCTGCTGCTGGGCAGCGAAACGCAGAAGGTCCTGACCCACAGCAAGTTGCCGGTGCTGGTGGTGCGCTGACCTTGGATAGAAAAAAGGCGGCCCGCAGGCCGCCCTTGTTGAACCAGCAAGACAGCGATCAGGCCGCGCGACGGCGCGCAGCGCCCAACAGCGCCAGGCCCAGCCCGGCAAGCGCCAGGCTGCCCGGCAGCGGCACGGCGGCGCCAGCACCACCGAAGGTCAGGTTGTCCCAATAAATGTCGTAGCTGACGCCGGCGGTGGTGTTGTGGCCTTGCAGGATGGTGTTGCCCAGGCGCGTGCT